>JAPLST010000255.1:0-13704 GCA_026398485.1 bacterium | reverse complement strand
GGTGTGTGGGGAAAACGGGTGCTGACCAGGGAGAAGACGACCATGCCCTTCTCTTCAATCCACTGACGGCGCAGGCGTTCATCCGCAAACTGCTCTGCCGGAACGGGGATGCGCGGCTGATACTCAAGCGTCGCCAGCGCCCGTAGCGCGCGTTGCACATTGTTGATGTCCAGCGCAATAACCATGTCCAAATCCCCGGTGAAACGCGGATAGCCATGCGCCAGCATCGCCACACCACCAACGACAAGATACCGCACCCCGGCGCTGTTCAGACTCATGCAAATCGCTTCTATGGCACTCTTGGTCATGGCATATTATAGCACAACCCCTGATTTATTTCGCAACAAAACAACTCAACGCCGCACCTGCTACCTGCAACTTGTTACTTTATACTTGTCACTCTCTCCACCCGCACCTCCGTCATCAACGCCGTGCGCGCGCCGCGCCCACTGCCCTTTTCCACATACACCACGGCATCGCCACTCATCGCATTCGTGAACACCATCTGTTGCCGCTCCCACTCGTCTGGCCGCACATAATTCCAGATCAGTTCAATTTCTCTTTTATCCGGCGTGAACACCGCCAGCCGCAATCCCAGCACTTCCGGATATGCCGGCGCAACCATCTTGGCCAAGCCGCTCAGACGATACACCGCATTGGCGTCCAGCTGGATATGTTGCCGCACATCCAGCATCGGCCCGCGCTGGTACTTCAAACAGAGCGCCGTGCCGGCGCCCGGCGCATTCGCCGCAATCGTCGCGACTGCCTGCGTTACGCGCGCATCCTGCACGTCCCAGCACTGCCAGCCCTGCGCAAAGCTGCCATCGCGGACAAGGTTCTCCCCGCACGACGCCAGCGTCGTGGCCGCCTGGCGTGTTGTGTCGCTGCCACCATATCGGTACACATTCCAACCAAAATCATACACCCCGCGCTTCAATTCCCAGAACGCGGGAATCCCCCACCAAGACTTGTATTGCGGCACATTGTACTCATCCCGCACATACAGCACCGGCGTGCGATAGACAAACGACGTCACTGTCACAAGACTCGCGTCTGTGCTGGTCCACTGTGCGAACAGCGCGCTCGCACTGGCATGCACCGGCATGCGTGGATAATTAAACGAGAAATCCTTGAGCGCGCTCACCGCCACTAATCCGGTTTCCGCAAACGCCGAGGGCGTCTGAGGAAACGCGCAATAGATGTCCGGCCGGCCATAGAGCACGCGCATGCCGATGCGCGTGTTTTCGATGGTCTCGGTAAATTCGGCATTCATCATGAAATACGCCGTGCCGTTGCTGGGCGTCTGCGCCGCGATATAACGAAACATGTCATCATAGGCACTCGCATACTTGTGGGTAACAAGCCCGCGCGACAGCGGCCCGACTAACAGGACAAACAGCACATGCAACAGCAGCAACGTGCTTAACAGCACCATGATATTCAGCATCACCAACTGCCACAGCACATGTATGCGCATTTTCAACACGACACTCAGCGCGTGGATTGTCAGCACCGCTGCCATAACCGCACTGCTGCTGGACAAAAGCAGATAGCGCGCGTCAAACACCTGCCACGGCACATAGATCGCCGCCATACCGGCCGCAATGAACAAAAACATGGCGACCCCGGTTATGGCGCGCACGAACGCACGCCCGTTTTCGTCGCCGTCATTGGTGGATTCAATCACAATAACCGCAAGCAAACAGGCCGGCACACAGAGAAACACATAGGGACTGGTGTCTATGAAGTGCAACAGGAAGCGGCGCAACGAGTGCAGCACCAATGCCGGTGCAAACGAATAGCCGCCGGTGCCGCCCGCGTCATACACCGTTGCGTTGGTCAGGTAAATAGTGATGACCGTGCCACAGACCAGCAGAGCGGCCAGCCCCAGCGGCCAGCATCTGCGCAGCGCCGCGCGCCAGGTCAATTTCTCCATCCTGGCCAGCAGAAAGCCCGCGACCACACACACCGCAAATACCATCACGCCCGGTTCCTTGACGCCGATCGCGTACATGGCAAACACAATGCCAATGCCATTGTACCACCACCACGCCCGGCGTGTGACACGTTCACTGCCCAGCAGGCGCACCAGCGCGAAGAGCACACCGTACAAACCAAACAGCATGTAGGGTTCTGCCAAACACAATGAAAAATAGTTGGCGGTGAAGGACGGGGTCAGCAAGGCGCACAATGCGCCCAGCACGGCCAGCCACGGTTGCTTGCTGAAATAGAAGAGTACTTGACCGCACAAATAGAATGTCAACAGCAGCACAAGGCCATTTTGAAATAAATGAAAGAGGAGCTTGTTATGCGAGAAAAACGCCGGAAGGAACGTCAAAAACTGAAATGGGCGGGCGGTGTTGCCAAAACCAAGAATATTGAATAAGTCCTGCGGATTACACCAATTGACGTTCTGACATGCGGCGTAAGTAATTGCCGAGTCTAAAATGCCGGGACGACCATCCAGCAGAACTGGTGACATCATTGCTAATATACCAACAATGATTAGGATGGCCGGTACAAGAGGGAGCCTGTTCGTGTCATTAGGTGATTTCATTCAATAGATGGTTCGTCGCAACGAGGCGTTATGCGCAATAATCTATATACCGTGTTTCGCCGATTGCTCTGTAGCACTGCTCATACCCGCTGATTCTTTCACCACGTACAAGGGGCGTTGCTTTACTTCATCGTAAATGCGCGCGATATAAAGTCCCAAAACACCTATACCTATAAGCTGCACGCCGCCCAAGAACAACACAGTACAGATTTGGGCGGGAAATCCTGTTGGCTCTGTGCCAACGATTAGCTTCTTTACTAAGAAGGCCAGCATTAACCCAAAGCTGGCGGTTGCCACCACAAAACCTGCATAAGAAAATGCATACAAAGGCACATACGAAAAAGAGAGAATGCCATCAAGCGCCAGCTTGGTCAGTCGTACTAAATTGTATTTCGCCTCACCCGCTGCTCTGGCTGCGCGTTCACACACAACGCCAGTCTGGCGAAATCCGGCCCAACTGCGTAATCCGCGTAAGAATCGATTGCGCTCGGGGGCACTGTTAATGGCGTCTACAACCACGCGGTCGATAAGCGCGAAATCGCCCGCGTCTCTCGGCATCACTGTCCCACTTACCGAGCTCATGAGCCGGTAAAACAGAGAATAGGTCGACCTCAACAACCATCCTTCCTTCCGCCGCGCACGGATGCCGTAAACGACTTGGTATCCCTCTGAATGTTTTTTTATGAAATCACGCAGATACTCTGGGGAATCCTGCAAATCCGCATCAAGCAGGAGCGCGCACGAGCCGCGTACGCATTGGAGTCCAGCTGAATATGCCACTTGTTGGCCGAAATTTCTCGAAAAGCTAAGGTATTTTACGCGTTCATCTGCTCGACGCAAGGCCTGAATAATTTCCAGTGTACGATCAGTGCTGCCATCGTCAATGAATATCACTTCCCATGGTATTTCCAGCTTAACGAGCGTGTCGCGAAGCCTCTGCCATGTTATGTTCAAGACATCTTCTTCGTTATAACACGGCATAACGACGCTCAGCATCTCCTGTGGCATGCATCCTTTATACATTCTTTCTCGCACTGCATCGCATGATGCAAATGGTATATGGCACGCTATAGAGATCTGACACAACACTAACATCAACTGTACTAAAGGTGCGGTCAGCCAGACGCCTATATTCTTCAACAGACCGGACATGTGCTCCGCGATCGTGCCGGGCAAACCAGCGAGCTGCCCGACACTGATCGGCTGCAAAGGCCGGGTCAAGCGTGACCAGCGTTCCCTCAGATTTTAGATGTGCAGACGCTCCCTCAAATAGCGTCACGGCAGCTGCATCGTCAAGGTGATGTAGGACACCAACGGCAAGCGCCACGTCACAAGGCTCTATGGCAAATTCTTGTGTGCCCACCAAGGCACAATGAAATTCCGCACGATGGCCGTACCGCGCACGCGCAGCAGCAATGTATCGCTCACTCATATCAAAGCCGACATACTGTACGCCGTGCGGTAGATAGTCTAAGATGCGCGCTGGCCCACACCCAATGTCCAGAATTCGCGTGTTTTCATCGGCTCTCACATACTCACGAGCAAAGCGCGCACGATAACCAAAGAAAGTCTGCAACAACTCGTATGCAACGGGCGATGCAAGTATGCTCTTTAAATTCCAAGGCATGCCGTCACCACTAGTCCAAGTCATGTACTTTCTCTAAAGCAACACCCGCAAACTCCCCCGTACTGGCCACACTCCCATACCCCATGTGCACGTACAATGCGCCGACACCCGTCACCGTGTTGGTGAACTCCAGCGTGCGCCCCCACCAATTCGTGTTCTCCGTCACCCACACGATCGCCTGCTCCGCTTGCGGCGGCAAGTACAACGCCACCCGCCCGCCGAAAATAACGCTGCTGTCAATCGTCGCAGTCGACCGCACCTTTGCACTCAGACGGTATATCGTCCCGGATACCAGCGCCACCGGTTGCTGCACCCCCATCATTTTCTTGTCCGGGTTTTCAATTTGCAATACATGGGTTGTGCGGTATTTGTCGTCATGGCGCACGACCGAGATGAGATTCGACGATACCCGTGCGTCTTTCCAATAGCTCCAGCCCTGCAGCCCTTTGGCGAAGTCACCGTTCTTTACCATGGACAGCAGCGCGGGCTTCGCCACGGGTGCAGCGGCCGGTTTCGCTTTCGGTGCGGGGGCGGGGGCGGTCGCCGCGGGCGTGGCCACCGCGGGTGCTGGTTGCGGCTTGGGCGGCACGACCGGCGCAGATGTCACCGGCGCCGCCGGCGCTTGCACTTCTGCCGGCGCCGGCATGAGCTGCTGCGTCTGTTGCCGTGGCTCATACCAGTAGCGCCATACAAACAAGGCAACAATCACAACAACAACAAGCACTTCCGTTTGAACCAGCAGCATCGTCTTCACAGTCATTGCAGTACAGTGGTCGTGGTGTTACAGCAGGTGATTATCTTGATCCTCAGTGAGGTAGATAATAGCAAATTGCGGCGGCAAATGCAATCCGCCCACCGTAAATTCGTGCATGCGCACGAATTTGTAACGAGTCGCGCTGCTTGTGAGTCAAACTTGCTTGCACCACGAAATAGATCTACTGCTGAACTCCAAATTCGTTAGCCACAAACGATTTTCTTAGAAACAGTAGCTTAAACTACACGCCAGACACCTGACAGTATGACGAATGTCGAGCAGGAAATGGCCAATGCTGAAGTTCTGCGCAACTACTTTCGGTCTTCGATATTCCCTTTTCACTATTCAATATTCATAAATGAGGCACTCCGCGCGGAACGCTGTTCCGCGGCTACATCTGCGCAGATTTATACATTCTCGCGCCGTGCGCGGATTTTTTATTGCTTCGTGCGCACGGCCCGAAACACGTTGGTCGTGTCGAGCACGTCCAGCACGCGCTCGACCAATTGATAGATGACCACGGCCGGCTTTTCCCGTTCGATGACCGCCGCGTCAAAATCATAGGTCCACAAAAACACACTGCGTGAAAAACTTTCCGCTAGAAACGGGTTGAGGCGGTTGCCGAACGAATCCCGGAAAATCACCGCGCGCGGCAGGCGCTGGTTGTTCTGCACGGTCGCATAAGCTTGGTAGTCTTTCGGCACGGCATACTGCAGCGGCACGGCGGCTGCCACAAACCCGGCCAGTGGGCGCACCAGCACATTGGTGTCATGATAGGTATCCTGCAAGCCGAGCATCAACGCCAGATCGCTGCCCATGCGCGGCTCTTCCAGAATGGCACACGCGTCGGCCGCCAGGGGCGCCACATTGCTGACCGCGCGCGCCACTTCACCGAGCAACGCTTGCTGTGCCAAGAATGCCCCGTATTCATTCCAATGACTGTCGGTCATGAGATACAGCAGGCGCGCATACCGCGCCGTGCTGAAGAGCGCTTCCACGTCCACGACCGGCACGCTGGTGCGGGCGCGCAAGGCCGTCACCACTTGCTGCAAGCGCGACATGCCGGCCGCGCGCGGCAAACTCGGCAGCATGTGCTCGGGATAGACCGAGCTCTTGTTGGGCGGGATGAAGACCACATAGGCGATTCCGCGTTGCCGCAACCAGTCACACCGCTGCTGCTGGGTCTGGACAATCCGCGCCAGTTGGGCGGCGCTAAACTGGCGCGTGCGCTGATAATCCGCCATCTCATTGTTGCCGGCATAATACAGCCAGCCTGCCTGCCCGATGATCACATTGTTGATCTGCGGCACATGCAGCCCATGCACCATCAGTTGCATGTAGGCCCGCACCAGCAGGCTGCGCAATCCGAATTGATCGTCAAAGTAGCGTTCATACAAGCGTGGATAACGCTGCACGTCACCCATGCTGCGCGGCAGGGGCGGGCGCAATGCCAGCCGCCGTTTTTCCATCAAGGCCGAGCTTGGCGCAAGCCCGCTGTACATCGTGATCAAGGGCGCGAAGATGACAACCAAGAACACCAGCAGCAAGACTCTGTTCGCGCCTTTTTCCATGCGCTTAGAAGCGGAAATAGATGAACGGATTATAGGTGCCGCTGGCGATGAACATGGCGCACAGCAGCAGGATCACGCACAAATACAGCGTGCCCAGCCACGCGCCCACACTGGTGCAGGCCGCGCCGCACCACCGGCCGCAGCGTTGCGGCAACGTCGCCCAGCCGCGCACCAGCCACGGCACCAGCGGCAGACTGCCCAGCGCACCGCAGGCCATGGCCAGCGCGACATCCGGCGTCAAGTACATGCCCAGAGTGTGCCGCGACGCATTGCTTGCGCCGCCCAGCACGCCGATGAATTGCAGCGCATACGCCAGCGTTTCCGCGCGAAACAGGCACCAGCCCAGCATCACGACCAGCAGCACATAGCCGTGTTGCAGCGGCGCCCAGCGCGCGTCCAGCCAGCGGCCAAAGCGGCTACGTTCGGCCGCCAGAAACACGCCGTGGTACAAGCCCCACACGATGAAATTCCAGCTTGCGCCATGCCACAAGCCGCACAGGAAAAAGACCAGCAGCAGGTTGCCATACGTGCGCCACAGCGCCCCGCGGTTGCCACCCAGCGGAATGTACAAGTAGTCGCGAAACCAGGTTGACAGCGAGATGTGCCAGCGCCGCCAGAATTCGCGAATGGAGCGGGAGATGTAGGGGAAATTGAAATTTTCCAAAAACTCAAAGCCAATCATGCGGCCCAAGCCGATGGCCATGTCCGAATAGCCCGAGAAGTCAAAATAAATCTGGAGCGTGTAGCAGCCCAGCCCGAGCCAGGCAATCGCGGGGGTTAGTTCGCCGGCGGGCAAGGCGAAGATGGCATCCGCCGCCTTGGCGACCGTATTGGCGATCAGGACTTTTTTGCCAAGGCCAACGAGAAAGCGGCGAATGCCGTCGGCAAAACGGTCGAGGGTGATCACGCGCTGCGCCAGTTGCAGGGCGATGTCGTGATAGCGCACAATCGGCCCGGCGATCAATTGCGGGTAGAGCGCGACATACAGCGCCAGCTTGAGCGGGTTGTACTGCACCGGCGTTTCGCGGCGATAGACATCAATCGTGTACGACATGGCTTGAAACGTAAAAAACGAGATGCCGATCGGCAGCACGACGTGCTTGACCAACAGCGGCGCGGCGCCGCACCAGCCCAGCATGTCGTTCAGATTGGCGACCAGAAAATTGGTGTATTTGTAGATGATCAGCGGCGCCAGGTTGGTCGCGATGGCGGCGGCCAGGATCCAATGGCGCGCGCGCCCATCGCGGACGCGGCCCAGCACCAAGCCGAAGGCATAGTTATAGCCGACGCAGGCCAGCATCAAGAACACGATGCGCGGCTCGCCCCAGCCGTAGAACAGCAGACTCATCAGCAGCAGCCAGGTATTGCGGGCCCAGCGCGGCAGCACAAAATGCACCGCCAAGGTCAGCGGCAGAAACCAGAACAGAAATATCGCGGCGCTAAAAACCATTCAATTTACAATTTACAAATTTTCAAATCACACGTCGCAATTTTCGTGTTCAAATTTCCACTGCCAGACTTTGCCCGGCAGATAGTCGCTCAGGATCGAGCCGCCAATGAACTCGCGCAAGATCGAGTTGTCGGGGATCACGTCGGCGCTCAATTCCTCGATCAGGTTGAGCAGGGCCAGCAGGCGGCGGGCGGTGACATGGCTGCGACTGTACGACTTGACTTGGAGCAGCAAGGGACAGGCCAACGGTTTCAGCGCGGCCAGTTCATACACCAGCGCGGAGTTGAACATGGCGTGCGCATATTCCTGATAGGGGAAGATGTTGCGTTTTTCGCCGCCGCGCACTTTTTCCCACATGGCCAAGGTGTCTTCGGCCGTCCAGCCGCGATGGGCGGCATCCCGCACGATGCGGCGCAGCAGGCGCGTATCGGTGGTCGAGACGCGGTTGTGCCGGTCAATGTTCAGCTGGGTCAGGGCCGAAATATAAATGCGAAAGATGGACGCTTCCGGCACCGCCGGCAGCAGCGCGGGATTCAAGCCGTGGATCCCCTCGGCGATGATGACTTGGTCATCGGCCAGCGTCACGGTCGGCCCGGCCTCGCGTTTGCCCTCGATGAAGTTGAACTGCGGCAATTGCACCGTCGCACCGGCCAGCAATGCGCTGACATCCTTGTTCAGCTGCACCAGGTCGAGGGCCTGCAAGGCCTCGAAGTCAAACTGGCCCTGTTCGTCGCGCGGGGTGAATTCGCGATCCAGAAAATAGCGATCCATTTCGAGGGTGAACGGGCGCAGGCCGTGGGTCAGCAACTGGATTGCCAGGCGCTTTGAGAAAGTGGTCTTGCCGGACGAGGACGGGCCGGCAATCAAGACCAGGCGCGCCTGGTGATCCAGATCCGTGATTTGCCCGGCGATATGCGCGATTTTGCGCTCGTGCAGCGCCTCGCTGACCAGAACGGTTTCACGCGCGCGGCCGGTTTTGATCGCCTCGTTGATCTGGCCGATGTCCTCGATGTGCAGCAGGCGCAGCCATGAGCCATACTCGCGAAAGACGGCATGCAATTTCGGCGCGTCGCGCAAGGGCGTCAGCTCGCCCGGCTGATGCGCGCGCGGATATTGGAGGATGAAGCCGCCCTGCACCTCGCGCAGCGCGAACTGGCGCAAATAGCCGGTCGACGGCACCATGTAGCCATAAAACGCATCCTGGCGCTGGCGCAGGCGATACATCATGAACTGGTCTTTGCCGCGTTTGTCCACCAGGCGCAATTTGTCTTCCTCGTTGCGCCGGCGGAAAATTTCCTTGGCCTCGTCAATCGGCACTTGCACACGCGTGATCGGGTCGTCTTGTTCGACCAGCACGTGCATGTGCGCTTCCAGCTCGGCCAGCTCGTCGCCCGAGAATTGCGGATCGCCCAGGACCTGGCAAAAATAGCCGCCGGTGGGAATGCTGTAATCAATGTATATTTCGGCGCGCGGGTACAATTCCTGCGCCGCCGTCACCAGCAGAAACGAGAGTGAGCGGCGGTAAATGCGGATACCCTCGGAGCTGGCGATCTCGAGCGGCTCGATACTTTCATCACCGAGCGGCGCGTAGGTCAACTCGCGTAAACGCCCGTTGGCCAGCGCGGCAATGGCCGTGAACGGCGCGGCATAATAGGCGCGCGTAAATGCCTCAAGGGTTGTCCCCAACGGGCCTTCGAGCACGCGGCCGTCGGGGAAACGCATTTGCGCGGTCGTGCGCGGCTGGGCACTGGCAATGGCGGGCACAGTCGTCATAAATTATCCTCGCGCAGGGGCAGGCATGAACTGGGTCATCAGCTGGTCATAGTAATCAATGATGCGGCGCACATAGACGCGTTTTTCCTTGTAAGTGCCGGGGAAGAACGAGCGTTTGAAGCCATAAATGATGATGTCGCGCACGGCCGCCGGCGTCAGCCCAAAGCTGGTGCAGGCGAGGGCCAGTTCGCGGGTCATGCTGGTTTTCGAGACCGTGCGATTGTCGGTGCAGAGGGTGGTCGAGAGCCGCTCGTCAAGCATGCGCGCAAAGGCGTGCTTGCGGATGTCGCCGATGTGCGGGTTGGTCTGCACATTGCTGGTCAGGCAGACTTCAATGGTGATGCGCCGGTTGGCAATATACTGGGCCAGGTTGCGCACATACGCCTCGGCATCCGTGACCGACATATCCTGGATCTTGTCGGCGGCAAACAGGTAGTAACCGTGGCCGATCCGGTCGGCGTGCAACAAGGTGATTGCCTGGAAAATGCTTTCCGGGCCGTAGGCTTCGCCGGCATGCACGGTTTTCATGAAGAAGTGGCGGTGCGCCAATTCGAAGGCCTCGGCATGATCGTCCGGCGGATAGCCGTCTTCCGGGCCGGCGATGTCAATGCCGACGACGGGAATGCCGAGTTCATCGCGCGCATAAATCAGGGCCTGCACCATTTCCAGCGAGGCCAGGGCGAAGACGCGCTTGGCGCGCGTAAAGCGGTGCAGGTTGAGAAACTGGTCGTAATGCTCCGACATGCCCGGGAAGATCGCGCGCATGGCGCAGGCAATAATGCCGCATTCGGCCGGCGGTGCGCTGCCCGCAACCACGTCGGCGCGCTGGTTGAATTCGCCTTTGGCGCGCTGCAGGCCGCGCTGCACCGCGGCCAGCACGTCTTCAATATTTTGTTTGCTGTTGACATGCAGTTGCGGCGCGAAGCGCACTTCGAAATAGCGCACGCCCTCGTTGAAATTGTCCCAGGCAAATTCATAGGCGACGCGTTCCAGCGCCTCGGGCGTCTGCATCACCGCCACGGTGTATTGAAATCCTTGCAGATAGTCGACCAGATTGGCATACTGATCCTTGAAGACCAGCGCGGCCAAGCCGGCCTCGCTGGTGGAGGGCAGGACCACCTGCTGTGCGCGCGCCAGCTCAATCAGGGTGGCGATGCGCAGGGATCCATCCAGATGCACATGCAGGTCGGTCTTGGGGATCGCCCGCAGAAAGTCTTCGGTCAGTGGCGTGGTCATGTTCGTTCCCGGCTAGTGAAATCTTGAGCAACCGTAATTCACGGTGGCGCGTTATTGTAGCATATTTGCAGCTTCTTGAAGTCAGGCTGAGCAACTTTTGGATATTAAATCCGTTATTCGAAACTGACATTGCCGCAGTTTAAGGAAGACGGTTGTGACATTCAGGCCATGGCGTGGTTGTGCGCCACGCGGCTGCGCCGGAGGCGCTTTGGAGTGCGAGAGCCATGCTCCCGCTTTCGATGCGGCAGCCATTCTGCCGGTGGCGCTGACCATCCTGCGCCGAGCACGGCTCGGCTATGCAAAGCGGGAGCACGGCTCCCGCACTCCAAAGTTCGGCTGCGCCGAACGAAGGGGTTGTCCGCGCCACGGCTGCGGCGAAATTCCTTCTATCGGCATTTCAGACAGCGCTTGACAAACGCGGGTGCTTTTGGTATTATATTCGTAACGATACGAATGCGGTGGCTTCAATGGCTATTGCTTCACATAATCAACTCAATCACCTTTTCAGGAAGATCGTATGAAGAAACTGCTTGTGCTCACCATGTGTCTCGCTTTTTGGGGTACCACAGTGGCCAAGGCTGCCAACTGGGGCTTCTGGGATGCAGATCGCAGTTGGATCGGCATTCACACCAAGATCAGTAACGTCATCGTCACAAACTGGTATACGCTCTGGAACGCCGGCGCAGGCACATTTGTCAATGCCAATCTGGGCACCTTCAATCCATCGGCAGGTGACGAGCTGCGCATTGCTGAATACAACACAAAAACCTGGAAGGGTGCTGGTGGAGATGTCACAGGCTGCGAGTATCTCTATATCTATTACGAAGACGGCCAACGCGGCAAGCCGTCATCCACGAGCATGGGTGGCGGATGGCTGCAAGATTTGGGGGACGGCAACCAAAAGTGGGGCAGTGGCAATGTCGGGTCCGCGAATATTGCCGGCAGCATCTCAACGGTCACGAATCGCCTCGAAATCTACGGGTATATATCTGGCGCCACTGATCCGGTTGACGCCATTTTCGACGACAATAACAGCGCCCCGGCAAACTACGACGCGCTGTTTTATGTCGTTCCCGAAGGCGGGATGGTCGGCCTGCTGACGGCCGGCCTTGGCTGTCTGTTCTGGCGCAAGCGCTAAGCACACCGGCCGCAATCGCCATTGCATGACGATACGAAGGTAGTGGTTGCCGTGACCATTACTTCACCATAACCAACTCAACCAGTTCACCAAGGAGCCTCGTATGAAACACCTGTATAAACTCGCACTCTGTCTCGCTTTGCTGGGTGCCGCCGTGGCCCACGCCGCCAATTGGGGCTTTTGGGACGACCAGCGCAGCTTCGTCGGCCTTGAAATCAAAACCAATGCCGTTGTGCTTACCAACTGGTACAGCCTGTGGAGCGGCACCGTCCTGCTGAATCCACCGTTTACCAACAAGGTCATCGGGGTCGCTGGTCCGCTGGCGACGTTCAACCCGGGCGCGGGCGATTCGTTGCGCATTCTCGCGTACGACACCAAGACCTGGAAAACCACGGGCGGTGATGTCTCGGCCTGCGAGTATTTCTATGCCCGGTATGAAGACGGCAACCGCGGCACACCCAGCCTTACCTCAATCGGCGGCGGCTGGCTGGAAGATTTGGGGAGTGGCAACCAAAAGTGGGGCAATGGCAATGTCTGGTCTGCGAATATTGCCAGCGGCTTGTCCACCATCACGAATCGCCTCGAAATCGTCGGCTCCATTACGGGCGCCACGGATCCGGTCATCAAGCAGTGGGACAACAACGGCGGTTACATGACCTTGTCCGGCTACAGCGCGCAGTTCCTGGTCATTCCCGAAGGCGGGCTGACCGGCTTGCTGACCGCCGGCCTTGGCTGGCTGTTCTGGCGCAAACGTTAGTTCATAGTTCATAGTTGCCATTGACCACCATGTCGCCACCCCTCGCGTCTTTGTGCTTTGCGAGAGAATAATATCTTTGCTGTGCTTGTTTGCCGCCGGCGCGGCACCCGCCGCATTCACCAACACCCTGGGTGCAAAGCCCATGCTTGACACATTTCCCGCCTTTACTTCGGGCTGCGTCGCCGCGCGCAATGTCAGCGTGTACCTGCCGGCCTGCTACCGCGACAATCCCACCCAGCGCTGCGCCGTGCTCTACATGCACGACGGCCAGAATCTCTTCGACCCGGCCACGTCGTTCATCGGCGTGGATTGGGCGGTGCATACCGCGCTCGAACAACTGCTGGCCGCGCAGCGCGTGCGCCCGACCATCATCGTCGGCATCTGGAACACGCCGCAGCGCTTGCCGGAATACATGCCGGCCAAACCCTGCGCCTTGATTACCAACCCGGTCGTGCAGGCGGAATTCGTTCGCAAATACGGCAAGCCTTTGTCCGATGCATATCTGCGCTTCATCGTCACCGAACTCAAGCCGTTCATTGACGCGCGCTATCGCACCCAACCCGATCGCGCCAACACGTTCATCATGGGTTCGAGCATGGGCGGGCTGATCTCAGCCTATGCCCTGTGCGAATATCCGCAGGTGTTTGGCGGCGCCGCCTGCCTCTCGACCCATTGGCCCGCCGGCGACGGAGTCATGATTGACTATCTGCGCAGCGCGCTGCCCGACCCGGCCAACCACAAAATCTACTTCGACCACGGCACGGAGACGCTCGATGCCAGCTACGCGCAATTTCAGCAGCGCGTCGACGCGGTCGTGCGCGCCGCCGGCTATGCGGACGGC
>JAPLST010000457.1:1059-11941 GCA_026398485.1 bacterium | reverse complement strand
TTAAATTCTCGTGCAACACGATAATTTATGGTTGCAGAGGTGCAGCGGCTGCATGCCGCCGCACCGCCGCACTGACGCACCGGCCGATTTGCTATAATAGCCACCAATGAAAACCGTGCATACAGACCAGATTCGCGCAACAGTCGCGGCGCTGCTCGAGGACGCCTGCATCAATCTGCCGGCGGATGTCGAGGTGGCCTTGCGCGCCGCGCGCGAGTGCGAGACCCAGCCGCGCGCCCGGCATATTCTTGAGGTCGTGCTGGAGAATGCCGCTATGGCGCGGCGCGACCGCGTTCCCCTCTGCCAGGACACCGGCGTGACCAATGTGTTTGTCGAGCTCGGCGCCGAGGTGTGCATTGTCGGCGGCTTGCTCGACGACGCGATCAACGACGGCATTCGCGAGGGCACGCGCCAGGGCTACTTGCGCTGCTCGATCGTCAACGATCCGCTGCGCCGGGTGAACACGGGTGACAATGCGCCCGGCGTGCTTGTCGTGCAGCCGGTCGCCGGCACGACGCTGCGCATCACGGTCTGCCCCAAAGGCGCCGGTTGCGAGAACATGAGCCGCGTCAGCATGTTAAGTCCGGCCGACGGGCGCGACGGCGTCACACAGTTTGTCCTTGACACGATCAGCAAAGGTGGCGCGAATCCGTGCCCGCCGGTGATGGTCGGCATTGGCCTCGGTGGTGATTTTGCGCAGGCGCCGTTGTTGGCGAAAAAAGCATTGTTGCGCACAATTGGCGCGCGCAATCCCGATCCGCTTTATGCCGAATATGAAATGGAGCTGTTGACCGCGATCAATGCGCTGGGGCTTGGACCACAGGCGCTGGGCGGGCTGACCACCGCGCTGGATGTCTTCATTGAAACCGCGCCGTGTCACATCGCCAGCTTGCCGGTCGCCGTCTGCTTGAACTGCCACGCGACGCGCCACACGACTGCAACACTGTGAATTTTACTAAATAGTGGTTTTCAGTTTTCGGTTTTCAGTTTTCAGTTTGCAGTTTTCAGTTTGCAGTTTGCAGTAGCAATCATCCATCCATCCTTCCTTCCATCCTTCCAATCTTCCAACTCTGCCATTGCTCATCGGCGGGTGAATGCCCGCACGGTCTGCGCCAGGCCTTCGCGGAAGGAAAAGCGCGGCGTGTAGCCCAGCAGCGCCTTGGCGCGCGTGTTGTCAGCCAATGAATGTTTGACATCGCCGGCGCGCGGCGGGCCGAATTGCGGGGCGATCGTGGTGCCCAATAATTCATTCAGCATCGCCACAAGATCGCATAAGGTAATGCTCTCGCCACAGGCGGCATTCATCGCCTGGCCCGCGGCGGCAGCCGGCGCGGCACAGGCCAGCAGATTTGCCTGCACCACGTTTTTGACGAAAGTGAAATCGCGCGTCTGCAGGCCGTCGCCGTGAATCAGGGGTTGTTCGCCGCGCGCCAGTTTGCTCAAAAAAATCGGAATGACGGCGGCATACGGCGAATCGGGATCTTGGCGCGGGCCAAAGACATTGAAGTAGCGCAGCGCGACGGTTTCGAGCCCGTAGACCGCATGAAACACGCCGCAGTAATATTCCGCCGCCAGCTTGGCAACCGCATACGGCGAGGCCGGCGCGGGCGTCAAGCCTTCATGCTTGGGCGAAACCGGCACATTGCCGTAGACCGACGACGAGCTGGCATAAACAACGCGCCGCACGCCCGCCGCCTTGGCCGCCCAGAGGACATTGAGCGTGCCATCCACGCCGACGGCGTTGGAGGTCAACGGATCCTCGATGGAGCGCGGCACAGACGGCAATGCCGCTTGATGCAGCACACACTGCACGTCGCGCATTGCCGCCTGCACCGTTGCCAAGTTGCGAATATCACCGTCAATCACCTCGACGCGATCGGCCCACGCCGCGAGGTTGGCGCGCTTGCCGGTGGAGAAATTGTCAAGGACGCGCACCTGCTCGCCGCGCGCGACCAGCTCTTCCACCAAATGCGAGCCGATGAAGCCCGCGCCGCCGGTTACCAGATAGCGTGCCATGACGTTTTACTCACTCGCTGATGGTTACTTTCTTGATCAGCACGGGTGTGGTCGGCCGGTCACCTGCGCCGCGCGGCACTTTGCTGATCTTGTCGACAATCGCCTGGCCGTCGACCACTTTGCCGAAGGCAGTGTATTGCCGGTCGAGCCACGGGCAGACCGCGACGCAGACAAAAAACTGCGAACCGGCGCTGTTCGGATCGGATGAGCGCGCCATCGAGACGATGCCGGGCACATGCGTCGTGTCATTGAATTCCGCCTTGATCTTGTAGCCGGCATCGCCGCTGCCGGTGCCTTGCGGGCAGCCGCCTTGGATCATGAAATCCGGAATGACGCGATGGAAAATCAGGCCGTCATAAAAGCCTTTCTTCGCCAGCTTGATGAAGTTGTCACAGGTGTTCGGCGCCTTGTCGGTCAGGAACACGAAGCTGAAGGTGCCCAGCGAGGTTTCGACCGTGGCTTTTTTCGGGCCGGGTACGGGCGCGGGCGCAGCGGCGGGCGCGGCGGCCTTGGCCGGCGTCGCCGGCGTGACTGCGGCTGCCGGCGTGCTGGTCGGCGCCAGCGTGGCGGCGGCAAACGCGCCACTGACGATGAACGGCATGCCGAGCGCCGCAAAAACGGACTTTGTCATTTGGTTCTCCTAACGTGATTGGTTATTTTTGCTGCAGGCGCCGCAGGGCGCACATTCTTCACCGCTGCCGGCGCGTGTGCCAGCAGCTCGCGCGCATGGGCACGGGCGTGGGTGCTGTCATCGCCGAGCATGCGCGTCAATTCCGTCTCGCGCTCCGCGCCGGCCAGGGCGCGCATGGTGACGCTGGTGCGCTCCTGCGCCACCGTTTTTTCAACACTAAACTGGATCACGGCCCGGCAGGCAATTTGCGGCATGTGGGTGATGACAAACACTTGGTGCGCGGCGGCCAGGCGTTGCAGCCGCTCGGCCACGGCATGCGCGACCGCGCCGCTGATGCCGGCATCAATTTCATCAAAGACCAGGACCGGCACGTCATCGCGCCGCATCGCCACGCATTTCAGCGCCAGCATGACGCGCGACAATTCGCCGCCCGAGGCGATCTTCGCCAAGGGCTTGGGCTCTTCACCCGGATTGGTGCTGATCAGCAACTCGAGTTCTTCCATGCCGTGCGGGCCGGGTTCCGGCACGGGCGTCAACTGCGCGACCACGCGCGCGGCGGCCATGCCCAGTTGGGCCAGCTCGCCGGTGACCTGCGTTGCCAATTTGGGCGCGGCGGCGCGGCGGGCGCGACTGAGCTGCGTGCCGGCCTCGCCGAGGTCGCGGCGCAAGGCATCCGCCGTGGCGCGCAGGCTGGTCAACCGCTCCTCGAAGCTGCCCAGCGACTGCAATTGTTCATCGGCCTGCGCGGCGAAGGCGAGAATCGTCTCAATCGATTCGCCGTATTTTTTCTTCAACTGGACAATCTGGTGAATGCGATCCTGCACGCGATTGAGTTCGCCCGGATCGGCCTCCAAGCGGGCGGCGTAGGCGGTGCAGTCGCCGCGCACGTCATTCAATGATTGCAGCATGGCGCTGAGCGTCGCCGCCCATGGCGCGCAGGCTGGGTCGCGCTGTTCGAGGTGATGCGCCGTTTTCAGCGCAAGCCGGAGCTGCGTCACCAAGCCCTGCTCGTCGTCGTCAAGCATGGCGGAGAGCTGCGCCAGCGTCTCGGCCAGTTCGGTGACGTGCGCCAGGACCGTCTCGCGTTGCGTCAGTTCCGTGTCCTCGGCGGGGCGCAACTGCACGCTGCGAATGTCATTCAATTGAAAGCGCAACAGGTCTTCTTGGCGACGCAATTCGCGCTCGCGCGCCAGCCAGTCGGCATGCTCGGTCTCGGCGGCGCGCCATTGCGTGTGCAGCACGCGCACGCGGGCCGCCAGTTCGCCCGCACCGGCATAGGCATCCAGCATGTCGCGCTGCCAGCGGCGCTGGGTCAACGACTGCTGCTCATGTTGCGAATGGATGTCAATGAAGGCTTCGGCGAGTTCGGCCAATTGGCGCACGGGCACCAAGCGGCCGGCAATCTGGGCGGTGCTGCGGCCGCTCTCGTGCAATTCGCGCCGCACGATCAAGGGCTCGTCGCCGTCCAGCTCGATGCCGGCCTGCGCGAGGGTTTGGGTGATGCGGTTCTTCGCGGGATCCGCGGCGTCGTCCCAGGCAAAGACGCCCTCGATGCTGGCGCGCGCCGCGCCTTTGCGCAGCAAGTCCGTGTCGGCGCGCTGGCCCAGCAATAACTGGAGCGAGCCGAGGATCATGGATTTGCCCGCGCCAGTCTCGCCCGTGACGGCCAGCAGCGCATCCGGAAATTCCACATCCACGCGCTCAACCAGCGCCAGATTCTCTATTCGCAAACGGGCCAGGTACATAAGTCAAGTATGATAGCGAAATGCCGTCGGATTGACAAGCGCACCCGGCGTATGTCTGATTTCCTCTGCATCATCCATCCACTATTCCATTCTTCCATTCTTCCAGTCATCCATCCTTCCAGTTTTCCATCTTTCCCATCCTTGCCGTTGCGGCGCGGTTCTGCTATACTTCTTCGTCTGTAATCGAGTACGTTGAATCGGTAACCCCGCATGGTATCCTTTACGCATGGCAACGCACACCTACATTCCGCTGCATGAAGCGTGCCTCGCGCGTGTTGCCGCCATGCTTGCCACGCAGCATGGCGCGGGCTGCATCCTCGATTTGTCCAGCGTCATCGTGGTGCTGCCCGGTCGCCGGGCCGGCCGCCGCCTGCTTGAACTATTGTGCGAACACGCGCACGCGCACGCCCTGGTTCTGGTGCCGCCCCAGACCGCCACGGTCGCCGCGTTCTGCGGCCGGCTGGTGGAACGCGCGCACGCCGTGCTCCGGGCAACGCCGCTCGAACAGGTGTGCGCGTGGATGGAAGCCCTCGCCGCCGCACCCGCAGAGGTTCGCGCATTCTTTGCCCCCGCGGCCGGCGAGGAACAGCACGCGCCCGACCTGTTCAGTGTCGCCACCACGCTGACCGGCTTGCACGCTGAACTGGCGGGCGAACGGATTGGCGCCAGCATACTGGCCAGCCTGCCTTTCGATGACGAAAAAGAAGGGCTGCGCTGGCGCGCGTTCGCCACGCTGCAAGAACACTATTGCCAGGTGCTCGATGCCCACCAGGTGCTCGACCCGTACGACGCGGTCGAGCGCGCCCTCGCGGCCAATGCCACCAGCATCCTGCCCGGCGTGCGCGCGGTCTATTCCGTCGGCATTGCGGACTTTCATCAACAATATGCCGCCGCCCTCGCGGCTGTGGCAGACCGGCTCACCATCGTTGCGCATGGCGATGCATCCTGGTTTGAGGAAGATGGCCGGCTCACGCCGGATTCCCCGCTGGACAAACTGACCTCCCGTCTGGATGAGCAACAGGTTCATGTGGCCGATAATGCAGCGGCGCAAGCCCATACGGCGGTCACCGTGCTGGCCGGCCTGAACGGCCAGTACGGCCCGGCGGACATTACGATTGGCGTGCCCGACGTTGCGGTCGAACGCGCATTGCAGCAGGCGCTGCGGGATGCCGGCGTCACGGCCCATAGTGCCTTGGGCATCCCGTTCCGGCAGACCGAATTGGGCCGCTTGGTGGCCTGCCTGACGGCGCTGCTTGACACACAAGCCTATGCGACCTTCCTTGAATTCATCCGCCATCCCGTGGGCGAGGCGTGGCTGAGAACGCAAGCGGGCTGCACCGACACCGACGCGTGGTTTGCCGCCCTGCTGCTCCAGGCGGAGTCGTATGCGCAAGACAACATTGTCGATGTGATCACGGAAGACTGGCGTGCGCCGCGCGGTGAATACGAGTCGGTGCGCCTATCGATCGAGCATGTCAAAGAATTGCTGGCGGCATTCACGGTGGAGCGCCCGCTGCACGAATGGCCGGAGGTGTGCAACCATGCCCTTGCCCGGCTCTTCAGCGCGGACGTGCCCGGCCTGCAAATCAATCAGCACGATCTCGCGGCCATTCAGGCATGGTGTGCGCTGATGGACGCCATTCGGACGGCCCGGATCACGTGTGCCGGCGCGCTTCCCGCGGTGCAGGCACTGCGCTGGTTCATGACCTTGCTGCGCCAGGAAGAAATCACCACGGACAGCGAGGCCATTGCCGTTGACCTCGTTGGTTGGCTGGAACTCGCGCTTGATGACGCACCCGTGATTATCGTCACCGGCCTGAACGAAGGAATCGTGCCCGGCCCCGGCACCAGCGATCCTTTTTTGCCCAACACTGCCCGCGCGCAACTGGGTTTGCAGCATGACGCCCGCCGGCTCAGGCGCGACCGCTATCTGCTTCGCGCGCTCGAACAGGGCGCCCGCGTCCTGCACGTCATCTGCGGCAGGCGCACCGGGCAAAACGACCCGCTGCTGCCCAGCCGCCTGCTATTCGACGTCAGCGAGGCGCGGGCCGCGGCACTCGTCCAGCAATTCTATGGAACACCACCAGACCAACCTGCCGCACCGGCTACCAAGGCGGTTGCGCCCGCCGCGCTGGTGACGGCGCCACGCGCCGCGCCGTCGGTCATGTATGCGTTCGCGCCGCCCCAACCCGGCCCGCTGTCCCGGCCGCTCACGCGCGTCTCCGTCAGTGCCCTCGAGGATTATCTCGCATGCCCCTACCGCTTCTATCTTGCCCGTGAGAACGTCGCGGAAGCGCCCATGGCCATGGGCGAACTCAATGCCGCGCAGGTGGGCACCCTCTTGCATGACACGCTGGCCGCATGGGGCGCAACACAAGAAAATGTCCTGGCCACGGATCCCCACCTTATTCTTGCTGCGTTGCTGCCCCTGTTTCACACGCGGGCCAACGCNAGATAAATTCCAAATAAGGAATCGCACTATGTCATTTCTCAGCAAACTATTCAGCCGAAGAAACCGCGCGCGGTTGGCTCATTGACCCGGCCTGCCTCGAATGTGCCATGGAACTCCCACTCACTGTGGACGCCGTCCCACTCACCATCACGGGCCGCATTGACCGGATTGACCGCCGCGGCGATGCGTGCCGTATTCTTGATTACAAGACGGGCGCACCCCACCCGCCCGAGCAACAACATCAAAGAAAAGAGGAATGGGTGCAGCTCCAATTGCCGCTGTACGCCGTCTGGTATGCAACAACCCGCGGCACGTCTCCGTCCGTCGGCTATTTCAATATTCCCGATACCCGTGACAATACCGGCGTGGTCACGGCTGCGTGGACCGCCGACGATTTCGCCGCCGCACTGGCTGCCACGCACCGCGCGATCCGGCGCATGCATGCCGCCGAATTCCCCCGCACGGACAGAATGGCCACCTGCGCCTACTGCCCGTATACCCGCATTTGTCAACGACCGCACGTGGATTGATGTATGAACCTGCCGCCATTGCAGCACGAAGCCATTCTCGCCTCCGCCGGCTGCGGCAAAACCGAGGCGCTGAGCACCCGCTATATCGGCCTCCTGTTGCGCGGCGTGCCGCCCGACCGCATTCTGGCGCTGACGTTCACCCGCATTGCCGCCGGCGAAATCACCGAGCGCATCATGCTGCGGCTCGCCACGGCCATGACCGATGCCGCCGCGCGCGCCGCACTGCAGGATGCCCTGCGCGTTTCGCAGGTGCCCCGCGACGCCGTGGCGCAGGCGCTGGCCGCCATGCTCGCGCACTTGCATCGGCTGCGCATCGGCACACTCGACAGCTTTTTTCTGGAAATTGTCCGGGCGTTCTCGCTCGAACTCGGCCTGCCCGTCCGCCTTGAAATTGTCGATGCCTGCCTGCACCAGCGCCTGCAGGATGCCGCCCTGCGCGCCATGTTCAACGAGGCCCGCGCCGGCGCCCTCGCGTTCCGCCAATTCGAGGAGATCTTCGCCCAACTTACGTTTGGCAAAGAAGTCGCCACCGTCACCGAACGCTTGCAGGACGCGGTCGCCTTGGGCTACAATTTGTTTCTCGATACCGATGCGGCCGCGTGGTCCGCGGTCCCGCCCGTCCACCCGCCCTTTGACCGCGCCACCTTGGCGCAGTACCTCGACGGCTTGCACGCCCATGCCGAAACCAAACTGCAGGATATTTATCAGCGCGCCAAGGCAGCCGACTGGGCGGGCATCCTCAAATCTGGCTGGACCAAATGCATTGCCGACGGCTCCTTGATCTTCAATCGAAAACCTTTGTCACCGCAATGGGTTGACCTGCTGACGCCCTTGGTCGTTCACGCGCATGCCCACCTGCTTGAAGAAGCGCGCCAGAAAACCACCGCCTTCCGCGCGCTCCTTGACCTGTATCACCGCGCCTTTACCGAGGCCAAGCGCAGCCGCGGCGTGCTGACTTTCGCCGACATTGCCCAATTGCTGCGCCACCGTTGCGTCACCGACCCCGATGACGCCGGCCTGTACCTGTATTATCGTCTCGATGGCTGCATTGACCATCTGCTGATTGACGAATTTCAAGACACCAGCGTGCTCCAGTGGACCGATATCGAGCCGATCGCCGCCGAGCTGCTGGCCACGCCCGGTGAGCGTTCGCTGTTCCTTGTCGGCGACATCAAGCAGGCCATCTATGGCTGGCGCGGCGGCAGTGCCGCCTTGCTCCAGAAAATCATCGGCCACTACAACAACAGCCAGCCGCACATCCATGAACAGCAACTGGTGAAAAGCTACCGCTCGGGCCAGGACATCCTTGACACCGTCAATGCCGTGTTTGGCGGCGACCACGCCGACCTTGTCCCCTGGAAAATCGCGACGGCGTTCACCCCGCACGTCGCCGCAAAAACCATGACCAGCTATGCCGAACTGCGCGGCACGGATGAGGCCGACGAACAGTCGCGCTATACCGCCGTCGCGCAACTGCTCATGCAAATAAAACCATGGGAACGCGGCTTGACGGCCGCCGTGTTGTGCCGGAAAAACAGCGTGATCAATGCCGTCCTCGCCGTGCTCAAACAGCACAACATTCCTGCCTGCAGTCTTGGCCGCAACCGGATCATGGAAAATCCGGCGATTCAACTGGTCATCTCAATCCTGCGGCTGATTGATATGCCGCTCGATGCGGTCGCTCACTATCATGTGAGCCACGCAGATTGCGCCGCGGCGTGGCATGCGCTTGCCCACGCGCCCCTGCCCGTGCTGCGCGAGCTGCGCATCCGGCTGGCCACCACTTCCTACGCCGCAGTCATCAAGGAGCTGGTTGCGCCGCTGCGGCCGCATGTGGATGACGCCACGCGCCTGCTGTTCGACCAACTGATTGAACTGGCCAGCACCTACGAACCGTGGGCCACCGGCCGCACCGCCGACTTTATCGCCTTCGCCGAGCAAACCCCGGTGCGCGATGCCGCCGACCCCGCCGCCGTCGTCGGCCTGACCATTCACGGCGCCAAAGGTCTGGGCTTCGACCTCGTCATCCTGCCCGATCTCGACGCGAGTTTCAAGACGGGCGGCAGTACCACGCACATCTACCCGCGGACAGCGGACACGCCCGAACTGCTTGACTTGGCGCGGGTCGCGCAAGTCCTTGTGGCGCCCAAGAGCGAGCTCAAACTCGTGAATGCAGATGTCCGGGCCATGCTCAACGAGTATGATGCCGCACGCAAAGAGGAGTTTCTCAACACCTATTATGTCGCGCTGACGCGTGCGAAACGCGGGCTGTACATGCTCATCGCCAAGCCGCAGGAAAACTCGTTCGGCAAGCTGCTTGCTGAAGCGTTGCCCGCCACACTGCCGCCGCCGGCCGCCGTGCTCGCTGCAGTTTCAGGCACCATCCTCTACGCCAAAGGCGACGCCGCGTGGTTCCAAAAAGCGTCCGGCCACGCGTGCGTGTCCTGCCAGAAACCCGCGCCGCCAGTCGTGGAGCTCAACCCCGCGTCAACCCGCCGGCGGCCACACCGCACGCCCTCGTCACTGGAGCGCATGCCCGTCGCCGGGCGCGGCACATGGTTCAGCGCCGGTGCGCGCCGCGCGGCCGATACCGGCAAACTGGTGCATGCCATGTTGAGCGCCGTGGCATGGCTCGACCACGAGACCCGCACCGATCTTCTGCAGCGCACCGGGCCAGTCTGGGAAAAAGCGTGTATGGTCGCCCGCGCCGAAGTGCCGGGTCTCGGCGAGGCCGAGTACGCGGCCGGCGCCGACCGGTTCATCCGTGCCCTCGCCAATAACAACGTTCAAGCGGCCCTGGCACCACCCGCCACGCCGTGCGCCATTGCAGGTGAACTTCCCTTTGCCACGCTGGTGGATGAGGCCGTCGTCACGGGCCGTTGCGACCGCGTCGTGTTTTATCCTTCCATGGAAAAGCCCGCGCGGATTGACCTGTTTGATTTCAAAACCGACCTGCTAACTTCGGACGCAGACCGCGGGCGCGCAGAAGCACGCTATCAACCGCAACTGATGCAATACCAGAAAGCGCTGGCGGTTATCTACAATGTGCCCGTCAAGAAAACCACCGCCCAGCTGCTGTTCATCTGACAGTGGCCCGCGCAGCGCGGCGTCCGGCGACACACTGTGCAGCATTGCCCGCGGGACGCGGGCGCTACGAGTAGCGCCGCCGTCTCGGCGGCACCCACCCGATACCGTGGGTGCTGATATGCACACAGCCGTTTCACTTCCGCTTCTGTTCTAGTCGCCGGAACTGGGTTCAGCAGCCAGTCGCTTAGGGATAGAACCAGTCGCCGCCGCCGCTGACATCGACCTGCATTTTGCCGTTCTTTTCCTTCACCTTGATGCAGGCCGGATTGTCGAACGTGCCGAGCGACTTGACTAATCCATAGTCAATGGTGATCGCAAGGGGAAAGCCAGCTGAGCCACCGAGCGCATGATAATAGCCGGGAAAGCCATACATGCCGGTCGTAATGCCGCGCGGCGCGGTCAAGCCCAGAAAGCCGTTGTT
>JAPLST010000457.1:0-972 GCA_026398485.1 bacterium | reverse complement strand
CCCTTCTTGGTCGCGTAGGTCACCTTGACGCCAGGAAACTTGTAACTGGTCACGCCCACCACGCTGGTCACGGCAATCATGCGGGTGCCGCCCGTGCTGCACTTGTTGGTATCGACCGAGCCAAAGAGAGCGAAACGGGTAATGGCGCCATTGCCCAGCGTGGTGAAATCGGTCACATAGGTGTCGAGGCCGACCGTCGGGGCGGTGATGGTCATCGAACCTTGGCTGGTAAACGTGCTGCCGACAATGGTGATTTTCTCGGCGAACTGAACGGCGATGCGCGGCGCGGTGGCAACAGCGGCCACGTGGCTCGCCATGCCGAACAGGGCCAGCCCAACCAGCAAGCTGCAGGAGCACTGGGTGAACGAATATGATACCGCAATGGTGGCTGATGGCTTCATACATTTCCTTGGTTGCCAAAAATGAAAATTCGTCCTTGCGAACGAATTCTTGTTGCCGCGTTCCTCGCGCAGGCAATTGCCAGTATTCAAAAAGCTTATCTATAGTATACCATTTTGATATCATTTAGGCGTTTGGCAAAAACAGGGGCAGGCTCAATGGCACCGCCGCACGGACAATCGACACAAAATGTCGATTGAGGAACTACCCGGTTTGCGTTGCAATGAATGGGGGAGGGGCTTTCATACCCAGATAGGCAGCGCCAGCGAAGGCAAAGCAGGGTCAGGCGTGAACACTTGACATTCACGGAAGGGATGGATGGATGGTTGGATGAATGGATGATTGGAACTGCCGGTATTCGATATGCAACAACAGCGCCAGCGCGGTTCGCCACAGATAAACGCAGATGCTCGCAGATTCAGCGGCAGCGTTGTTCGAGGATTCAGAGTGCAAGGCTTGGTGATCGGTGTCAATCCGCGTTACTCTGTGGCAAAACAGGGGCAGAGCAGGGTCAGGCGTGAACACTTGACATTAAAGGAAGGGATGGATGGAAGGTTGGATGGATGGATGATT
>JAPLST010000071.1:5332-5713 GCA_026398485.1 bacterium | reverse complement strand
TCACCCCGCCGGCTTGCGTGAAATACCCCCCCGCATATACGTTCCCCGCGCCATCCAGCGCCAGCGCACTAACTGGGCCTTCAATCCCTGAACCGAGGTTCGTCCACACGCTTCCGTTCCATTTTGCAATGTGTTTCGCGGACACGCCGGCAGCATTCGTGAAAGAGCCACCGGCATACAGGTTACCGATGCCATCGACTGCCAGCGTCGATACAGAGTTCATCCCTAAGCCGATATTCGTCCAGACACTACCATTCCATTTGGCAATGTTGTTCGTGCTCGCAACACCGGCAGCATTAGTCAACCAGACTCCCGCGTAAACATTCCCTGCAACATCGGCTGCAAGCTCGTCAACATAATAGCAGTTCATCCCCGAACCGA
>JAPLST010000071.1:0-5322 GCA_026398485.1 bacterium | reverse complement strand
CCGAACCGAGATTCGTCCATACACTGCCATTCCATTTGGCAATATAGTTTGCTCTCTTCCCGCCAGCTTGCGTGAACTCGCCCCCGGCGTACAGATTGCCCGCGCCATCTACGGCAAGCTCGTCAATGTTTCTGTATATTCCCAGCCCCGAGCCAAGATTCGTCCATACAGCCCCGTTCCATTTGGCAATACTGTTCGCGATCACCCCGCCGGCTTGCGTGAAATAGCCACCGGCGTAAAGGTTCCCCGCGCCAGCCACCGCCAGCGCGTAAACACCCTCATCGTTTATCCCTGAACCGAGTTTCGCCCAAACACTCCCGTTCCATTTTGCAATATTGTTCACATTTACCCCGCCAGCATTTGTGAACAAACCACCGACGTAAAGGTTCCCCACGCCATCCACGGCCAGCGCCTCAATTTTATATAGCCCATCAGGCGTGACGTTAATCCCCGATCCGAGATTCGTCCAGACACTGCCATTCCATTTGGCAATACTGTTCGCACTCACCCCGCCAGCATTAGTGAACCATCCTCCGGCGTAAAGCTTCCCCGCGCCATCCAATGCCAGCTCCCAAACACCATAGTTCATCCCCGAACCGAGATTCGTCCAGACACTTCCATTCCATTTGGCAATGTAGTTCGCACTCACACCACCGGCTTGAGTGAACCAGCCGCCAGCGTATAGGTTACCCGTGCCATCCAAGACCAGCTCCCAAACACCATCACCGTTCATACCCGAACCGAGATTCGTCCATACACTCCCATTCCATTTGGCAATGCCGTTCGCACTCACCCCCCCGGCTTCCGTGAAATAGCCACCGGCGTACACGTTGCCCGAGACATCCACCGCCAGCGCGTGAACGGGGCTATCAATCCCCGATCCGAGCTTCGTCCACGAACTGCCGTTCCATTTCGCAATATTGTTTGCACATACCCCGCCTGCATTAGTGAACTCGCCCCCGGCGTATAGGTTCCCCACGCCATCCACTGCAAGTTTCCAAACTGTACCTTCGATCCCCGAACCGAGATTCGTCCACACGTTCCCGTTCCATTGCGCAACATAGTTGGCAACACAATCGCCCGCTACGATAAATTCGCCTCCAACGTACACGCGCCCTGCATTCGTATCAATCGCTATGGCGAACACAGCACCGTCAACACCCGAAAGACCGCCCATGCTGACCCAATTCTCATCACCAAGTATTTGCTCAGTCCCCAAAGGATAGTCAATAACGCGCCTTCGGTCGGACGAAAGGCCGGTAGCGTGTGCAGGCAACAAGTGCGCCTGCGCGTCTGTCGGACACACGCGCGGCATGCCGCCGGTCTCACGTATATTGGCAATCTGCCTTGTGCCCTTACTGTGCTTCCGATCAATCCGGGTTGAGGCTGGCGCGCTTGATGCGCACTGTCCATTAAAGGCTATTTGCGTCAACACCATTGCCAGCGTCAGTGCTAAAGCCCGCCGTCCGCATCCCACTTTGTGATTGAAACCAATCATGCTCATTGTGTGTCCTATATTTGTTAGATATTGTTCAAGCCAGTGCTGTCAAAACGCCAAGATCATCATGGAATAACTCATTCGCCATGTTTCGGCAGCGGATTTTCATGTGTGAAAGTTTCTGTTGTGTCAATAAAAGTGGCATCAAGTTCCTGCCATCCATGTAGATCGAGTGGAACTGTACTGGCGACTCACTTTTGTTTTTCTCATTCAGCAATTTACTTGTGCCGAACAACAGATTGGTAGGCAGAATATATACAACTTTGTCGGCAGGCATGTTAGTCCACAGTTGGTAGTACAGTTTGTCGCCCTTTTTATCGTTGACACTGTACTTGATGAAGCATACTTTCGGCGTGCCTTTCGCAGGATCTTTGACTTGCCACATCTTCTTGCTCTTGTTAGGAGTCAGTGAGTATGGCCCATTCCAGTTGGTCAAGGATCCATTCACGAGACCAGCAAACCCGATACGCCATCCTTGCTCGAGCCAAGTCTTGATGGTAGGATTGACACTGCTCCCTTTCAGCATATCCTTGCCAACCAGTTTGCCTTTTTTATTCAGTTTGGCACCGGCTTTGTACTTCCACTCGCCGGCATTGATGGCAAGAAGAGCAAATCCACTGTCGGATGCGCTGAGTTCGCTCCAGCCAAACGGGCTACCGGCCTGCACGGCATAGTAGTAGTTTTGGCCTACAGTTACTGTGGTATCGTCATACGTGGTGACTGCTATTTCACCAGACAACGCCGCGAAGTTGGTCGGGGTGCTATTTGATGCACGATAGACCATATATTTCGATGCGCCCACGCTCGCCGCAAACGTGACGCGAACTTTGTTGGGGAACGCGCCGTCTGTCGCACTTACATTTGCTGGTGCGCCAGGCAGACGAATGACGATAATTGTGTCGTTGGTCTGCAACCGCCACAGGTTTGTGCCGAAAATGGTAATCGGGTTTATTCCGACTGCGAGCGGCACAGCGGTCTGCCAATTGGGGCTGGCGTCAAATGTGCCACCGCCGCCGTTGGCTGTGTTGACCCAACACATGGTCCCAACCACCTGAGGGTTGTTGGTGCCCGCCAGCGTGAAGACACTCACTGAGTTATTGACCGGCCCCGTCAAAACGTTCGTGATGTCCACATACGGCGTACCCGTACCGATGCCACCGCGCGTGACCGTGATGTTGTCGCTGACACTGACGTTCCACTCGTTTGTGCCGATTACCGTGATCAGATTCGCACCTACACCCAGCGAGATCGTGGCTTGATTGTTCACCAGCGCACCACTTGCGCTTGTGAACGCATTCGTCCAACGGCGTGTGCCCACAACATGCGCATTATTAGTAATGCCGAGCGTGAACACTGTCACATCATAGCTGAGTATCGGCGGGGTCGCGTTGGTGATGTCCACATAAGGCGTGCCGGTGCCGATGCCGCCGCGCGTGACGGTGATCGAGTCGCCGAAAGCGATGCCATACACATTCGTTCCGTAGACCCAAATAACATTGGTGCCCACATTCAGCGTTACTGGCGGTGTGATGAAAGACAGCCCGTTGCGATTGAAACTAACTGCCACTCCACCTGAGTTGGCATTCTGCATCCACATATTGCCAACAACATTCACGTTGTTGGTGCCAGCAATAATATAAGATGCAACGTCACACGTCACGTTGACTGCAGTATTAGTTATTTCTACGAACGGCGCGTTAGTTTTTGATGAGATATCAGCTACATACACAGCATTGGAGACGACAATCACTCTACCAGAACTGCTGCCCATCCAAGTCACGCTGTTGAAATCATTGAGCAACATTGTGTTAGTACAATACATAATCAAGTAAGTGTTATCTGGACTGCTCCGCCCCACAATTAGCGTTAGATCCACGTTGCTAAGATCAATTGGGCCAATACTATCAAGCACTATTGTGTCTACATCTTCACCAGCCACATCGCCAAGGCCATTGATGTCTATGTTAACATCGACTCTGTTATTCTTGGTGCCCACGCGACAGACACCTGACGTAGCCAAACCCACAATATACATGAGATCCACATTTTCCTCGCCAGGCGACAAACTGCCTACAAACTCAAGATCACCACCGGCAGAACCGCTGTAGCCTTTCCACAGATCTTGGCCGCGCACATCGCAGTCAAACTGTATCAAGCAGCCCGGCTGGGGCGCAAACAAGCCAAAGCCGCGGGTGGTCACACTGCCGCGATTGTAGACACCGCCGGGCGTAATCAGGTTGGTTTTCCAATAATTCAATGCAATATAGTACGCTCTGTCTAATACAAAATCTACATTATAGGTGAGTGTTGGGTCTGTGGTTGGTGGCGCCCCAATACCATACATTGTCGAGCGCTGCAACACATTGGTAGAATCTGTGACCGATCGCAGCACGAGTTGCGGATATATGATCGCGCCTTCATTCAGCGTCACGTAGGTTCCGTGCAGTGTCAGTGGCCCGGTGGTCAGGATCGCCGGATTCGGCGGCGTATTGTAGTAGCCGCCCAGAACAAGAAAGCCGCCACCATACACATTGATCGCATAATCGCCAACCACGATGCTGTCGTAGTCAAAGGCAAAACCGGCACTTTCGGTGTAGGTGACGCCCAGATAATCATACGGCACACTGCTGACGTAGACATCCAGATCGTTGGAGAGCACCATCACCAAATCCCACGCCGTGCCCAACTGGAAACTGTTCACATACGCTTGGTTGTCGGGCACCATGTTGGTCAAGGCCCAGACCGCGTGCGGCTGGCCAGGATTGTTGAAGACCAGGTATTTGCCCACGCCCGAATTGCCAATCGTCATGCTGTTGCTAATGGATATCGCTATGTGGCCGACATTGGCAACCGTGTCGGTAAAGTTGTTTAGCCAGAGCTGCCACGGGTCATCGTAGGAGTTGGTACCGCCGCCGAAAACAAGGGCGGTGTCGCCAGGCGCACTGGGATAACCGGCGCCGCGGATGCCTGCCGTCGTGGTCCAGTTCGACGGGGTGTCCCAACTACCGCTGAAGCCATAAGCATTAACCGGCGTGTAATTGTAGGTTTCCGCCAGCAGCGGTGTGCAGACAACCAAGGCAATTGCAACACCTGCTTTCACGACATCAACAGAAAACCGCGCGGAAACAGTAAGAAATGTTTTCATATGCATTCAACAAAACATTATGGCAACTACAGTCGCCGGACTAAGCGATATAGATTGTCAAATAAACATTCTCTAACATAGATATTTAACTAACGTTTGTTCTGCCATATCAAGCACCGTAGCATCGAGTTCCTGCCAGCCTTTCTTATTCTTATTTTGCAATCCTTTTTGCCATTTTATGATTTTAATAGTTTACACTATCTCCCCGTGCTTTACACTATCTCCCCGTGCTTGTCACTCAGGTGTTGTGGAAGTTTTAGGGTGCAAAAGTACTGAGATTGCGGGTATGTTGCCATGCAACCCATTGCTGGATGACACTTTACAATATCTGTCTGTAACTCGCTCGTATATTCTTCATTGTCACAGCAGTCACTATGATCGTCAATTCCCGCCAGCATTTGCCATTATCCAATTCCCCCGCATCTACTTAACACGACCCCGATTTGCGTTATAAAATATGTATACACCAACATTCTTCTAACCACAATCCCCATATCATCCCCATATTCACATGCACATCCTCATCCACATCTTGCTCTCCGCCGACACAAAGGCAATGGCAATAACTCATGCCGAATTCACCCTCGACAATATGATCGAAGCTGACAACTGATAATCATTGAGTTAAAATAGGTTTTGAACTATATCTATTAGTATAATCCAACGTCATATTATCAAT
>JAPLST010000272.1 GCA_026398485.1 bacterium | reverse complement strand
TGGTCACCCTGATGCATGCGCCTGGCACAAGCACGCTGCGGGTGCCGCTGCCCGAAGCGTTCACCCGGCTGCAGGCCCAGAGAGCCAAAGGGGCCAAGACGGCCGCGGTGACCATCAATTTCCTTCCGGCCGGCTCGCCCAACACGCAATGGGGCGACACGGCGATTGCGTGGCCGGCCGACGCCATGGCGGCGGTGAACTATGCCGCGTCGGTCTGGGAGACGCTGCTGAACCCCGCCGTGCCGATTGCCATTGATGCTGCCTGGGTGAACAATCTTGGCAGCGGAGTGCTGGGACACAGCGGCGCCTTGAACAAATTCCGGGACTTCTCCGGCGCACCGGTGGCAAGCACATGGTATTCCGTCGCGCTGGCCAACACGCTGCACGGCAGCGATCTTGATGCGGCCGATGCGGACATGTACATGGGCTTCAGCAGTATCTTCGACTGGTACACCGGCACGGATGGCAGTACCCCGGGCAGCAAGGTTGATCTGGTCAGCGTGGTGCTGCATGAGATTTGTCATGGCCTTGGCTTCGCCGGCTCGATGGCGGTGTCGGGCGGCAGCGGCAGTTGGGGCAACGGCACGGCCTATCCGAAAATTTACGATCGCTTTACCGAGAATGGCAGCGGCCAATTGCTGATCTCGGCCTTTGCCAATACTTCAGCGGCATTAGCAGGCCAGCTCACCGGGGGCAACCTCTATTTCAACGGTGCGTTGGCCACGGCGGCAAATGGCGGTGCGCATCCCAAGCTCTATGCCCCGGCAACGTGGAATCCAGGCTCAAGCTACTCGCATCTTGATGAGACATTCAACGGCACGCCGAACGCGCTGATGACCTATTCGCTGCCCAATGGTGAATCAATCCACAGCCCGGGTCCGATCACCATGGGGCTCCTCAACGATGTCGGCTGGCCGGCTGGTTCCAGCGGCGGCACGGGTGACTTCACCATTACCACGCTCAAAGCCAAGGTCTCTTGGGCGCCGAAGCCCGTTCCCGCCGGCCCTCTGCCCGCCGGCGTGGGCGACCTGACGCTCATCGGCAGTACGCCCACCACGCTCACCGACTTATCCGCCCTCAACGGCGTGACGCTCAGCAATTCCTTGCTGATCAAGTCACCCGAACCGAGCAGTTGCAGTTATGGCGGCAACCTCTTCATCAAGTTGAACGGTTCGGCGAAAAAGGCCATTTTCGGCACCGTCCAAAAAGACTGGAAATACAAGTGGATGTTCACCGTCTGGCTGAGCAAGGGCCGGCTCTGGGTCAAGGCGCAAGCCAAGAATATCAGGAACCAAAACGCGGCGTTTGGCGTGACCAGCGCCGGCTGCGACTGGACGGCGAAGACACTGCAGATCAATATGGATGTGGTGGGCGGCGGCCTCGACATCCATGCGGTTGGTGCGCGCGAGATCCGCTACAAGACCAAGGACGGCAAGACCACGACCATCAAGTGACGTGGCCGGCGCCGCCGTTGCCGTGGCTCCGCTCCAGATCCGGCGGTGCCAACACCACAGCAAAGGCAATCACAGTAAACACGGCGAGCGCAAGCGCGCACACGGGTTGGGCGGGTGGGTGTGCTGAGACCCCCACGACCGCGCTTCTTCATTCTTTTCTTTGGTCGTTCCTTCATCATTGGATATTGAGTGTTCGATATTGGAAATTCATCATCACTTCTGCCAGACCCCCACGATCCCGCCAACGGCGGCGATCGGTGGGGAGCAAATATGCTATACTAAAAGTACGGCGGTGGTGCGTGCCACGTGCCCGTACCCCGTAATACTGTCCACCTTTACCAAAGGAGGATGCCATGTGGTCCCGTGCATTTTCTAATTTGGTTGTGCTGGCGCTGACAGCGGCGCTTGTGCCCGCGCTGTGCGTGCGCGCGGACGATGCCCTGCGACGGCACTGGCAGCAGATGTTCACCGATGCCCGCGCGCACATGGCTGCCGCGCTGACCAACAATCCAGGCAGGCGCCATCCGGGTGTGCCGGTGTGCGGGCCGTTGCCGGCCATGCCCGCCGCCCGCCTTGCACCACCGGTTAATGATAATTTTGCGAACCGCACGCTGCTGGCCGGCGATTTGATCGTTGCGGTGGGCACCACCGAAGATGCCACATTGGAGGCGGGCGAACCGTTTCATCCCTATTGGGGCTGTGGCTCGAATTCAATCTGGTACACGTGGACGGCGCCGTACAGCGGCCCCTTTCGCACAGACGTCGGCGCCAGCATAAGTGAATGTGCACTGGCCGTGTTTACCAACACGACCTTGGCGACGCTGGCACGCATTCATGATGGCTATCGCCCGTTTGTGTCGTTTGACGCCGTGGCCGGGCGGACCTATCAGATCGTCGTCGTCGGCGTGCCGCCGGCGGAAGGCATGATCACGCTGGAGTTGTACCACGAACACCTCGGGCCGGCGTTCATCCAGAGTACCGCAACGAACACGACGGTCGTCCTGCATCCGCTCGCCAACGGCACCGTGCTGCTCGCCGCGCAGGATGAGTACACGCAAAGCGTGGCGCGCACGAATCAGTTTCTTATGGTGTCGCGCCATCAAACCGTGGCGCACACCCGGCCGCGCGCGCTGAATGTGATTGACCGGCGTGGTCGGTATTTGCTGACCAACGCGGTGCCGCCGGGCGTCAGCACGCGCTACACTGTGCTGGGCTTTAACGGCCGGCGCATTGTGCTGTATGACCAGCTAACTGCGCGCTTGCATGTGTTTCGCCTGCGGCGCGGCACCTTGGTGCCCGTCGCGGACCAGTTGTTGCCCAATGTGTATGCCGGCGGGCTCGCGCGCCGGGACATCGTTGCCATTCAGGTTGACCAAGGTGATGGTTCACGCGAGATGTCCTTTGGTGCGGCGGTCTTTGACCCGGCGCTGGCCGAACGCTGGCGGATGCCGCTGGCACCCGGGCTGCCGGTGTGCGTGTACACCAGTGCCGGCATTTTTGCGCGCGAGTTGCTGCAGAACACGGCGGCTTATGTCAGTGTGTATCATCGCGGCGAGTTTGATCACGCCTGGTCGTTTCCCTATCCGAGTGCCGGCGGTTTTATATACGACTTTGCCGTGCGTGGTGAGATGCTGCACTACATCGACACGGGCACCTGGTATGCGCCGACCAACACTGGTCTGGCCTGTTATGATCGCGCGGGCGTGCCGCAATTGACCAACATCATCCTGCCCGGCGTCGGCTCCGCCTGGTCTTTTGAGGATTTTGACGGCACGCGCCTGCTCGTCTCCCAACCGGCGACCGCCCCGGCCTCGACGCTCTCCGCATTCATCCTCGGCCGCACGGTGCGCGCCGGCGGCAATGCAACCATCAATCACTTTGCTTTTGCGGAGTTTCAGAACAATGTGCCGGTGGCCTATCAATATCAGGAGTTGTTTGATGGCGTGCATGGCTTTACCACCTACAACCGCACGTTGCGGCGCGCGCGCTGGACCGAGCCGCTTGCCGCCGGCGACATCTGGCTTTTCGCCCGCGGCGTCTTTCTTCGCGCCTTCACCCAGCCCAGCGGCGGGCATACCAATTTCAACGTGCGCATCGCCACGCGCCAGGGCGTCATTGCCAACCACGTCTTCAGTTACTGATTTTTTTTGCCGCGAAGGAAATTCTCGTGCGACACGAGAATTTATGGATGCAGAGGTGCAGAAGCGGAAATGCATGCCGTGGTCGGTATCTCTGCCCGTAGCCGCCACACGGCGTGCGGCGTGCGGCGTGCAGCACATCATCTGCGCAGAGCCCGCACAAACCCGCGCTTGTCGAATGCCCGCCCGTCTGCTACAATAGGCGCGTGACAATGAACACGTTGGTCAATGTTGGTTTGGTGGCGGCGGGTGGCGGCCTGGGCGCGGCGGCGCGCTTTGGCCTTTCGCTCGCACTGCAGCGCGTCTCGCTGACCATGCCCTATGGCACGCTGGCCGCCAACTGCGCGGGCTGTTTCATCATGGGCGTGCTGGCCGCGCTGGTGGCGCGCGAACTGCCGCTGACGCCGGCCACGCGCCTGTTCCTGGCCACCGGCTTCTGCGGCGGCCTGACCACCTTTTCCACTTTTATCTATGAACTGCACCAATTCGTTTCGGCGCGCGAAGTGTTCTACGGCGCGCTCTATGTTCTGGCCAGTTTCGGCGGCAGCGCCGTGGCTTGTATTCTTGGGCTGGTGCTCAGTGAACTCTGCGTCCGGCATTAACGAGGCATTATGGAACTGAACGGCGAAGCGCGCTTGTTGCGCATTTTCTTTGGCGAAGCCGACAAAGTGGGCCATCGCCCGCTGCATGAAGTGATTGTGCGGGAGGCCCGCGCCCACGGCTTGGCCGGCGCGACCGTCTGGCGCGGCGTGCTGGGCTATGGCCGCCGCAGTCATATTCGCAGCGCGAAAATCCTGGACTTGTCCAGCGACCTGCCGCTGATCTGCGAGATCGTCGACGACGAGGCCAAGACCACCGCGTTTCTGGACGTGCTGCACGCCTTGTTCGACCAAGCCCAGTGCGGCGGCCTGATCACCCACGAGAAAGTGCAGATTGTGAAGTACACCAGCGGCGCCGCCGCCACGCCGGTCATTTGACACATGCCCGGCGAATTGCTACAATATTAGTATCATTTATGTTTTTATCTGGTATGGTTTAAGGAGCCTTGCATGAATCGCTGCGCAACCGCCGACCCGGGTCTGGCTGAGTTTATTCAATCCAAAACCACGATCAACACCGCCTTTGACCGTTTTGTGGAGCAAGGCGTGCGCTGCGGCTATGGCGAGCTGGGCGTGTGTTGCCGCCTGTGTTCCAACGGCCCCTGCCGCATCACGCCGGACGCGCCCAAGGGCGTGTGCGGCGCGACGGCCGACACCATGGTGGCGCGCGGCTTCTTGCGCGCCGTGGCCGCCGGCGCGGCCTGCTATCTGCACGTGGTCGAATCCACGGCGCGGCGCTTGAAAGCCATTGCCACCGGCGTGTCGCCCCTCACGCTGCGCGCGCCGGAATCGGTCGATGCGCTGGCCGCCTTGCTGGGCGTCACGGGCGCCACCTGTGCGGCCAAAGCGGCGGCCATTGCGGACGCAGTGCTGGCGGACTTGTACCGGCCGCGCCACGAAAAAATGACCTTGGTGGCGCGCATGGCGCTGCCGGCGCGCATGGCGCGCTGGCGCGAAGTCGGCCTGCTGCCGGGCGGCGCCAAATCCGAAGTGTTTGACGCCTTGATCAAGACCAGCACCAATCTGAACACCGACCCGGTTGACCAATTGTTGCATTGCCTGAATCTTGGCATTTGCACGGGCTTGTACGGTTTGGCGCTGACCAACATGATGAACGACATCATCATGGGCGAGCCCGAAATAGGGACGGCCGCGACCGGCTTTTCCGTGGCGGACCCGGCCTACATCAATATTGGCGTCACGGGCCACAGTCACTCGGTCTTCGCCGGCCTGATCGAATTTCTTGAAACCAAGGAAGGGCAGGCGCTGGGCCGCGCCGCAGGCGCCCACGGCATTCATATTGTCGGCATCACCTGCGTCGGGCAGGATATGCAGTTGCGCAACGCCGCCTGCGGCAGCGGCGTGTTTTCCGGGCAAGCCGGTAATAATTTCACCCAGGAACTGATGCTGTCGACCGGCGCCATCGACATGCTGGTCAGTGAATTCAACTGCACGCTGTCAGGCATCGAGCCGATTGCCGCGGACTACAAGATCAAGCTGGTGTGCCTTGACGACGTCTGCAAGCAAGCCTCCGCAGAACTGCTTGCCGACACGCCCGGGCGCGAGCGCGAGCTGGCCAGAAAGCTGTGCGAGCTGGCCGTGGAAAGTTACCGCACACGCCGGCCGCTGGTGACGATTGATGTGCCGCAGCACGGCTATCGCGACGTGGTCACCGGCGTCAGCGAAAAATCATTGAAGAAATTGTTGGGCGGCTCCATGCAGCCCTTGATTGACCTGATTGCCAATGGCACCATTCACGGCGTGGCCGGCATTCTGGGCTGCTCGAATCTTGCGGCGGGCGGGCATGATGTCACGACCGTCGCCTTGACGCGCGAGTTGCTCAAGCGCGACATCCTGGTGTTGTCGGCCGGCTGCACGACCGGCGGGCTGGCCAACTGTGGTTTTTGTTCGCCGGCGGCCAAGGAATGGGCCGGGCCGGGCTTGCGCGCCGTGTGTGACAAGCTGGGCATTCCGCCGGTGCTGAATTTCGGCCCGTGCCTTGCCATTGGCCGCATTGAACTGGTTGCCGCGGAGCTGGCGCAATTGATGGGCATCGACATTCCGCAACTGCCGGTCGTGATTTCCGCGCCACAATGGCTGGAAGAGCAGGCGCTGGCGGACGGCTGCTTCGGCCTGGCGCTGGGCTTGACCGTCCATTTGGCGCAGCCGCCGGCCATCCTCGGGTCAGCCCTGGTTACCAAAGTGCTGACGGAAGATTTGCCGGGGATCACGGGCGGGCGCGTGCTGGTGGAAATGGATCCGGTCAAGGCGGCCGACCAATTCGCCGCCATCATGACGCAGAAGAAACGCGCCTTGGGCATTGGAGGCGCCGCATGAGGAAAAAAGCCATTGATCGCAGCAAATGCCGCGGCTGCAAAAATTGCGAGCTGGCCTGCATCGCCGTGCATTCAGCCGGCACGACCACGCACACCGCCTATGCGACCGGGATGAAAACCACCGAGCGCGCCCGCAATAAAGTCGAGGCCGATCCGCAGAACAAATCCTTCCCGCAATTCTGCCGCCATTGCGACGAGCCGGCCTGTGTGGAAGCCTGCACGTCCGGCGCGCTGACCAAGGGTGCCGACGGGCTGGTGGTGTGCGACCACGATATCTGCATTGGCTGCTACATGTGCGTGATGAGCTGCCCGTATGGCATGGCGCGGCCGTCGGTGCAGACGGACGGGAAAATGATCAAATGCGACGGGTGTCGCGGGCGCGACGTCATGGCGTGCGTGGCGGCGTGTCCGCAACGCTGCCTGACGGCCGTGGAGGTTGACGACCCCGGCGGCGGGCATTTGATCTATGCCGATGAGCCGGCGCCCAACGCGTGCGGGAGCAAACCATGAAGTATGTGATTATCGGCAGCAGTGCCGCCGGCATGGCCGCCGTGAAAGCCATTCGCGCGCAGGATGCGCAGGGATCGCTCACGCTGGTCACCCAGGATGCGACCTTTTATTCGCGTTGCCAACTCCATTATGTTGCGTCGGGCCACAAGACGGCTGCGCAAATTACGCTGGCCAAGCCGGATTGGCACCAGCACTACCAGGTGGCCTTTCACGGGCATACCACGGTAACCGCGCTGGATGCCGCGGCCCGCACGGTGACGCTTGACACCGGCGCGGTACTGCCGTACGACCGGCTGCTGATCGCCAGCGGCGCGCGCAGTGTCTTCCCGCCGATTGCCGGCCTGGCCGGCTGCAACAGCTTTTCGTTGCGCACGATCGAGGATGCGCATGCCATCAATCATGCCGTGCATGCGACCGAGACGGTGGTCATCATTGGCGCCGGTTTGGTTGGTGTTGAATTGGCGCTGGAGCTTGCGGCCATTGGGAAAAAGGTTTTTCTGGTGGAACTTGCCACGCGCCCGCTGCCGTTGCAACTGGAAACCATTGCCGGCGATTTATGCGCCGCAATGCTCCGGGCGGCAGGCATCGAGGTCGTGCTGAACCAATCCGTGACCGCCGTCCAGCGGGATGCCGCCGGCCAGCCCACGGCCGTGACGTTAAAGTCCGGCGCGCAGATCGCCACGCGCGTGGTGGTGTGCGCCGCCGGCACGCGGCCCAATGTTGATTTCGCGGCGCAGACGGGCTTGAAGATCAACAAGGGCGTGGTCATTAATTTGCGCTGCGAAACGTCATTGCCGGAGGTGTATGCGGCCGGTGATGTTGCGGAAATTCCCGACACGCTGACCGGCAAGTACGCCATGAGCTCCATCTGGCCATCCGCCGTGCGGCACGGCACTGTGGCCGGCACGCGCATGGCTGGCGGCACGGCTGAATTGGATTACAATACCAGCCTGAAAACCGCGGTATCCATTGCCGGCACGCATGTCGTGTCGATCGGGATGGTGACGAGCCCGGACCCGGCGTGGCACAAGCACGTGTTGCGCGGCACCAACAGTCGCGGCCAGGCCTCGTTGCGCATTTTGTATGTGTACCAGCAGCGGCTGATGGCCGCATTGCTTTGGGGCGATGTGGTCAATGCCGGGGTGTATTCCAAGGCGATTGTCACCCAGTGTGACATTAGCCAAGACGATGCATTCCTGGGCGATTTGGATGCCGCAAAATTTGGGCTGGATCGCGCCGCTAATGCGACTGCAGGGAATGCGAATATCCAATATCCAATCCCGCCGTTGACGGGACTCCAAGCAGCAAGGAATTTCCAATGATGAAGTTCTGCGCAGATACTTCGCCCTTGGATATTGAGTGTTGGATATTGGATATTCAGTATCTCTTTCTGCCACCGAGGCGAGCTCGGTGGGGCGCCAACACGTCTGCCCATACGCCACGCGCTCCGCGCGGGGCATGTTGCTGTTCTTCACTTCACCGATGTACCGACTACTGACGCACCGCCGCACCTCTGCAAAGCGGGAGCGACCGCCGCGCCGCGCTTGTTACCTCTGCACCATCCCACCATTTTGTTGGCGTCAACAAAATGGTGAACCTTGGTTCTGGCGCAGCGTGCGAGATCGACGACATAAAGTTGACGCGCCATGCCTGCTACAAGCAACTGCCAAAAACCACCAAGTGAGTACTCGAACTGCCACAGCGCCCGCGCCGGTCCGCCCGTTGAATGTCATCCTGATCACCAGCGATGAAATGCGCGCCATGTTCATGCGCGCCGATGTGCTGGCATATTGCGCAGCGCACGCAGTTGCGTTCCGGCGTATCAGCGAACTCTAGATTAATAATTTACTTGTGTATTGCTTGTAGCGCCACGTGTCCAGAGCAGGGGGTCATGCATTGATTGTTGACATTTCATACTCAGTATGATATGCTAGTCGCATGGCACGTCCCCTTCGCATAGAAGCGCCCGGCATGTGGTATCACGTGCTCAACCGCGGCAATGATCGCGGCACCGTGTTTTTTGACGATGGCGATTATGCGCTGTTTTTGGCACAGCTTGCCGAGAGTTGCGCGCGCTACCGTGTCGAACTACACGCGTATGCAGTCCTGTCCAATCATTTTCATTTATTGGTGCGCACACGGGTGGCGAACCTCGGCCGCTTCATGCAACGACTGCTGACGGCGTACAGCATTGCGAGCAATGTAAAACACGGCCGCAGCGGACATGTTTTTCAAGGCCGATACACGGCGCTGGTGGTCGAGCAGAATGCGTATGGCGCGACCGTCAGCCGGTACATTCACCTCAATCCTGTCGCCACGCTTGCAGGCGCCCAGGATCTGGCAGCCAAGCGCGCAGGTGTGCGCGCGTATCGCTGGAGCAGCTATGGCGCGTTTCTTGGAATTGCGCCCGCCCATCCCGCCTTGGTGCGCGAGGACACGCTAGCCCGGTTTGGCAAGAACAAGCGGGCGCAGCAGCAGGCGTATGCTGCGTTTGTTGAAGAAGGCCTCTTGAAAGGCGTGGAGGATCCGCGCGTGCTGGCGCGCGCACAATTGGTACTGGGCAAGGATCGTTTTATGGAGAAGATCCGGCGCATGCTGCTGCAGCGCAAGGAGAAGGATGCGCAGGCGGAGCGCAGTCGCGCGCGGTTGGTGGCGCCGGCGGTGGCGGCGGTGGTGCGGGCAGTCGCGCAGGCCTATCGCACGACGGAGGCGGACATCATCAAGAAAGCGAGCGGGGCACGCGCCGCGCGGCGGGCGGCATTGTGGCTTGCGAGCACGGCCTGTGTGGGCCGAACGAGCTTGAAGGAGATCGGCGTGCGGTTCGGGATCAGCACCAGCGCGGTGGTGCAGACGCGCAAGCGCATGGCCGCAGCGCAGCGGCGCGATGTGCGTTTGCGCCGGCAGCTGCAGAGGCTTGCCCAATTGTCAACAGTCAATGCATGACCCCAATCAGCCCGGACGTACCGACTACTGACGCACCGCCGCACCTCTGCAAAGCGGTCTCCGTGCCGCGCTTGTTACCTCTGCACCATCCCGCCATTTTGTTGGCGTCAACAAAATGGTGGACTTAGGCTCTGGCGCGGCGCGCGAGATTGACGACGTTATGCTGACGCGCTATGCCTGCTACAAGCAACTGCCGAAAACCACCAAGTGAGTACTCGAACTGCCACAGCGCCCGCGTCGGTCCGCCCGTTGAATGTCATTCTGATAACCAGCGACGAAATGCGCGCGGAACAGGGCCGGCCGGCGCGGTCGGGCATGGCGTGCTTGGGCACGGGCGGATTGGCGGGCTGTAACATTCTATGGTATACTATTTCTAATGACACGACTGCGGCTCATGAAAGCATCATTAGAGAAACTAAGCAACAGCGCAGCAAGCATCGCGTGGATGCTTGGACTGTTTTGGCGGCGCGTGCTGCTTGGCGTGGCTGTGTGTGGCTGCTGCGCGGCGCAAGACCTGTATCTCACCAACACGCTGCCGCTGACCACAACATACGATTTCAGCTATTGCTACGTCACCAGTCTGGCTGCCTATGTTGACACACTTGTCGCGCAAACTCAGCCGGGGCGCACAAGTCTGTGGGCATGGAATTACAGCAGTAGTGCGGCATACACGGCGTCAATTGCGCCGCAGCGCGCCCATTTGGCCGCCATGCTGGGTGTCGATGAAGCTATGACAACGGTGCTCAGCAATGAATGGCAGTGCATTGGCACCGGCACCTGGCATCGCGTTTACGCCTTCACCTATCACGTTGCGACGGGCGCGGCAACACGCGGCTTGGCGCTTATGCCGATCACGAACGCCGCCGTGCCTGTGGCAATCATTGCGCTCAGCCCCGGTGTGGCCGTTGAAGACATTTGCGGGCTCACCACCAATCTGCCCGTCAGCGCGCGCATCGGCCAAACGCTGGCGGCGCGCGGCATGGCCGTGCTGTGCCCGGTCGTGATGAACCGTGAGAAATGGTGGTCTGGCAGCACGAATGTGATGCTGTCCGGGCAGACCCTCACGAACATCATTGAGCACCGCTATTGGCTGGCGCACCAAGGGTTTCAGGTCGGCAGGCAGTTTCTCGGCATTGAGGCGGCCACAATCATGAGCTGCGTGCGGGGTCTCGCCGCGGATGCGCGCGTGAGCACCAACAGCATAATGGTTGCCGGCCAGGGTCAGGAAGGCGGCGTGGTGGCCATGTATGCAGCCGCCTTGGCGCCGGGCATTGCCGCAACGCTGGTGTCGGGCACATTTGACAAGCGCACGAACGTGTGGACGTTGCCGCTGGATCATCATCAATGGGGCGTGTTGCGCGAGTTCGGTGATGCGGAGGTTGCCTCGCTGCTAGCGCCGCGCCGCATGACGATCGAGACACCGGCTGAGTATCCAGGCTTGTCCGTGCTGTCTTCTTCACAGGAATATGTTCGGGCGCGCGGTCATTACGAAGCGTTGGGTGTCACCACCAACATTGCCTTCTTCTCGCCGCCGGGCGGCACGAACTGCATTGGCGCGCCGGATACATTGGTGCATTTTCTGGCGCCCTTCACGCACGGCACCGCGGCCATGCCCGTGGCAATCTCACTGACGGCACAGTACAGCAGCATCGGCCAGATGAAACGCCGGTTTCTTGATCTTCAAGAGTGGCTGCAAGGCTACGCGCGCAGTTCCTATGCAGAACGCGATAATTATTTTTGGTCGCAGCTTGCGACCAACAGCATTGTCGCCTATGAAAACAGCACTGCACCATACCGCTCGAATGTGCTGGACGATGTCTTAGGCCTCTTTCCGCCGCCGGACACAGCGCTTCAGGCATGGTCTAGTTTGTACAAATCGAACAGTGAGTACGCTACGTACCATGTCTTGATTTCACTCTATTCGAATGTGACGACCTATGGGCTGCTGACGGTACCGAGCGGGCTTGCGCCTGGCGAGCGCCGGCCATGCATCATCTGCGCCCACGGTCTTGAAGGCGTGCCGCAAGATGTTGCTGATTTTGACAACACGAATGCCTACAATTTCTTTGCGGTACGGCTGGCGCAGAAGGGCTTCATCACTTTTGCGCCGCAGAATCCGGTCACCTATTGGGCGACCTTTCGTGACATCCAGCGGCGGGCGATCGCACTGCGCAAAGACCTGTTTGGCGCGGTGGTGCGCCAGCATCAACGTCAGCTTGATTTTCTGAGCACGCTGCCATTTGTGGACAGCAACAAATTCGCAATCTATGGCTTGTCCTATGGCGGCTATGCCGCCTTGTGGCTGGGCGCGGTCGAGCCACGTTATGCCGTGGCCATTTGCGCCGGGAAGTTCACCGACACGACGCAAAAGTTCATGAATCTTGACACGCTCAACGCGTACCTCTACGTGGCCTATTTCTGGACACCTGAGCACGATGTGTGGCATTTCAACATTTTGAACCGGTATGCCGACGCCGAGCTGGCGGCTTTGATTGCGCCGCGCCCGTTTATGGTCGAATGTGGCATCGACGATGGCGTGGCATATTATCCCTGGGCCACGAGTGAATACGCAAAAGTCGCGGCACTGTATCAACGGCTTGGCCTTGCGGATGAGACGCGCGCGGATTTTTTCGATGGCGGCCACGAGATTCACGGTGAAGAGACCTTCACATTTCTGCAAGAGAAACTCATGCCAGAGCCCTCGCTCTGCTTCGTGCTGTTGCTGCTGGGCGTGGCCGGGCCTATGCTGCGGCTGCATCGGCCATAGCGTTTTACTTTGTTGATTGTTCAAGGCTGGTTGACAGGTGCGGTGGCGCGGGCGGCCGGGGCGTTTTGCAGGCCGCGGCGCGCGGCGTTTGACAAGCGCGGCGCATTTGGCTATACTTTATGCCTGCGATACGGTGGACGCATCCAGACCGGCGCGGGCACAAGGCCTGACGCGGGTGGGATGCGTTGCTGTAGCGAGCGCCGTGGCAACCAAGTCCGGTCGCGCGAGTCAGAACACGGTCGCCTCCTTGTTAATGGAGGCACACGCGATGACGCCGGACTGATCAACTAAGGACGAGTTGGATGAAACTCGGACTGACGACGGAGAGTTTTTGCACTGCCATCCAAGGCGGGCGCATGAATCTTCAAAAAATCATTGATTTTGCGGGCCAGAACAATTTTGAAGGCTTGGAGATCATCAATCACCGCGATGTCTGGCGCAAGGACATTGGCGATGACGTGAAAATGAACCTGGCGCGGATGCGCGAGCGGAAATTGCGCTACTATTCGTACGGGGTGCGCGAAGACCTGCTGCTGGTGGATGAGCACATGCGCTGGCGGGCAATCAACAAGATTCGCGAAGCGATCTTGCTGGCCTCGATCACGAATGTGCCGAATGTCTGCCTGATGGGCACGGGCATCAACTCCGAACACGCGCCTTCAATTCAGAATTGGGACGAAGCCTATCCGGTATTGATCGCCACCCTGCAAGACTGCCTCGAGCTGGCCGAGCGCAAACGCATCACGCTGTGCCTTGCCAACGGCGGCAAGATGCTGAACGGCTCGACGCGCCTGCTGGGCCTGCTGCAGGCGTTGAATTCGCCGCATCTGAAAATCACGTTTGACGTGGCCGCGTTCCTGGTCGTGGACGAGGAGCCGGCGGATGCCGTGCGGACGTTGTCGGACGACATTGCCAGCGTGCATTTCACGGATGTGCGCAGCAGCGAGGCGCAAGCAGACAACCAATGGATCACGCTGCAGGGCCGCCCGCTGGCGCCGTGTGCGCTGGGCGAGGGGATCGTGCCCCAACGCGAAGTGCTGTACACGCTCAAGCAGGTCGGCTTCGACGGCTTCCTGTGCGTGCTGTACCAAGGCGAGGAAGAGCCGGCCGTGGGTGTGGAACGCAGCGTCACGTATCTGAAGACAATGCTGCGCGAGGTGCGCAGCGCCTAATCGCCGCGGCCCCCGCGTAAACCTTTTATGGTAACGACTCTATGGCAATGAAAATTCGTATGCGGCGGACGGGCACCAAAAACACCGCCTCGTTCCGCATTGTGGTGGCGGACTCGCGTTCGCCGCGTGATGGCCGCTTTATCGAAGTGCTCGGGCACTACAATCCGCGCGCCAAAGATGACGCCACGAAAGTGGTGGTGAACAGCGAACGCCTGTTCTATTGGTGCGGCATGGGCGCGACCATCAGTGATGCCGTGCGCCCGGTGCTGAAGGCGGCCAAGGTGGCGCTGCCGGCGGTGCGCGCTTCCGCGCGCAGCAAGAAGAACACGGCAGCGGCGGCGGCGGCGGCAGCGCCAGCCACCGTCTGACGGCCGCGGCGCGCCCACCGGGATGCGCCATGCAGATTGATGTCCTGACTTTGTTTCCCGGGCCGCTGCAGGCCTACTTGGCCGAAAGCATCGTCCACCGGGCGCAGGTCAAGGGGGCCGTGTGCGTCAATGTCATTGACATTCGCGCCCACGCCCACGACAAGCACCGCACGGTGGACGACACGCCGTACGGCGGCGGGCCCGGGATGGTGCTCAAGCCCGAGCCGATCTTTGAAGCGCTCGACGCCGGCCAGTTGTGGTCGGGCCACAAAGTGTACCTGTCGCCGCAAGGCCGCGTGCTGACGCAGGCGGTGGCGCACGAGCTGGCCGCGCACACGCACTTGGTGCTGCTGTGCGGCCACTATGAAGGCGTGGATCAGCGCGTCCTGGACGTGATGGACGCCGAGCTGTCGATCGGCGATTATGTCCTGAGCAACGGGGCGGTCGCGGCGACGGTGGTGATTGACACGCTGGCGCGCCTGCTGCCGGGTGTGCTGGGCAATGCCGCGAGCGCGGCCAACGATTCGCATGGCGAATCGTTGCTGGAGTATCCGCAGTACACGCGGCCGGCGGACTATCGCGGGGCCGCAGTGCCGGCGGTGTTGCTGGGCGGCAACCATGCCGCGATTGCGCAGTGGCGCCAGGCGCGGCCGAGCTGGGCGCCGACGTCGCCGAGCTGCCGTGTCGCCGTCTCTTCCTTCTCGACGAGGCGCTTCATCACGTGCTGATCGGCCGTCGCGTCGCGCGTCCGCGTCATCAGATAATGCAGGTGCGTTACGTGCTTTTGGAAAAGCTGAATCCGGCGCGCGCGCAGGCGCTCAAACCGTTTCGCGTCGGTGACACGGTCAAGGTATCCCAACGCATTCGCGAAGGCGAGAAAGAGCGCGTGCAGGTCTTTCAAGGCATTGTGATCGGGCGCCGCGGCCATGGCGTTGGCGAAATGTTCACGGTGCGCAAAGTCAGTTTTGGCGAGGGCGTCGAGCGCGTGTACCCGGTGCAGTCGCCCAACGTGGTCAGCGTTGAAGTGGTGCGGGCCGGGCATGTGCGGCGCGCCAAACTGCATTATTTGCGGGATCGCGTCGGCAAGCACGCCAAGGTGCGCGACAAGAAAGTGAGCGCGCCGACGCCGGCCGCCAAGTAGTCCTGACGTTCTTCACGTGCGGGCCCGGCCCGCGCTTACGGTAGCACGGTTATGGCAGCGGAAGATCTGATTCTGGATATGCTGAAAGATGCGGGCATGCTCACCGACGCGCAGATCGTCAAGGCGCGCGATGACGTGGGCGTGCGGGCCAGCACGGTGCTGGAAGTGCTGGTGCTGACCGGCATTGTCGCGGAAAAAGAGCTGGTCACATGCCTGACCGAGCATTTCGGCATGGAAGCCTTCAACATCTCCGACCACGCCCTGGCGCCCGAGGTGTTGCAGCTGGTGCCGGCCGATTTTGCGCGGGCCAACAAGATTGTGCCGGTGCGCTGCGGCGCGGGCGTGCTGACCATCGCCATGACCAACCCGATGGATGTCGAGACGCTCGACAACCTCAACGTGGTCCTGGCCAAAAATGAAAAGACCAAGGGGCTGATGTCGGAGACCGTCATTGCCGGCCCGTCCGACATCCAAAACGCGCTCGACCTGTATTATCGCGGCGAGCAAATGGCGGCAGCCGTGGATGAGGCCTCCGGCGGCGACTATGACTCCGCGCTCAAGAACATCGGCGAGATCACCTCGGGCAAGGAAGGCGTCGACGAGGCGCCGATCATTCGCTTTGTCTCGGCCGTCATCACCCAGGCCTACCGCACGCGCGCCAGCGACATTCACATCGAGCCGCTCGAAAAACGCATTCGCATCCGCTACCGCATCGACGGCGAACTGGTTGAAATGGAATCGCCGCCAAAACGCCTGCAGGGCTCGATCCTCTCGCGTATCAAAATCATGTCGGGCATGAACATCGCCGAGCGGCGCGTCCCGCAGGATGGCCGCATCAAATTCACGGTCGATAAAATCACCCTCGACTTGCGCGTGTCGGCCCTGCCCGGCACGCATGGCGAGAGCGTCGTCATGCGCATCCTGGACAAGACCTCCCTGCTGCTCGGCTTGGTCGAGCTGGGCTTTCTGGAACAGGACGAAACCACGTTTCGCAAACTGATCGCCATGCCCAATGGCGTCCTGCTCGTCACCGGCCCGACCGGCAGCGGCAAGACCACGACCCTCTATGGCTGCTTGAACTTCCTCAACAAGCCGGACGTCAAGTTGATCACCGTCGAAGACCCGGTCGAGTACATGTTGAGCGGCATCAACCAGGTGATGGTCAACGAGGAAATCAACCTGACCTTCGGCAATGCGTTGCGCGCGATTTTGCGGCAGGCGCCGAACATCATCATGGTCGGTGAAATTCGCGACACGATCACGGCGGAAATCGCGACCCAAGCCGCCATGACCGGCCACTTGGTCTTTTCGACCCTGCACACCAACGATGCGCCCAGCGCGATTACGCGCTTGATCGACATGGGCGTCAAGCCGTTCTTGGTGGCCTCGGCGGTGATGGGCGTAATGGCCCAGCGCCTGGTGCGCACGATCTGCAAGAAGTGCAAGGAGGAATGCACGCCCGATCCGCAATTGGTGCGCACCTTGCAGCTCGACCCGGAGGAGGTCAAGAAGAAAACCTGGTACCACGGCCGCGGCTGCGACAACTGCAACAACACCGGCTATCGCGGCCGCAAGGGCATTTTTGAGTTGATGGTGGTGAATGACGAGATCCGCCATTTGATTTACCAATGCACCCCGGCCAACATCATCCGCGCGACGGCGCGCAAGGCCGGCATGCGCTCGCTGCGCGACGACGGCCTGGCCAAAGCCGAGCGCGGCATTACCACTCTTGAAGAAGTCTTGGCCAACACGGTCACGGATGTTGATTAGTCATTGCCCTGCGGGGCGTTACTTGGACCCGACCTATGGCGTTTGATACCGAAACTCTTGGACAGGCACTAGTTGACCAGCGCCTCCTGACGCGTGCGCAGCTCGACACCGCGCACGAGGAAATGCAGCGCACCAGCAAGCCGCTCGAAATCGTGCTGGTGGCCTTGTCGTTCGTCAACAAAGACCAGATTCGCGAGGCGATCGCCTCGGCCTTCGGCATGCCGTTCGTCTCGCTGAGCGACATGAAAATCCCGGAGGAGGTGCTTGACCTGGTCTCGCCTTCCTCGGCCGAAGTGCATCGCGCCATTCCGTGCGAGAAGCGCGCCGACGGCACGCTGGTCGTCGCCGTGGCCGACCTCGAAAATCTCTCGGCCATTGACGACCTGCGCTACACCCTG
>JAPLST010000171.1 GCA_026398485.1 bacterium | reverse complement strand
AGATGTTTCGGCTGTATGGCATCACGCAGGCGCAGTTCGGCGGCGCGTACGCAGCATGGCAGGCAGCGTTGCATCCGGACGACCGCCAGCGCGGCGATGAAGAAATCCAGCGGGCGCTGCGCGGCGAACAAGATTTCGACACAGAATTCCGGGTGCGCTGGCCGGACGGCACCACCCACAACATCCGCGCCATGGCCCTGGTGCGGCGTGACGCGGCCGGCCAGCCCTTGCACCTGGTCGGCACCAATTGGGACATCACCGCCCAGAAGCAGGCTGAGGCGGCGCTGCGCGAGAGCGATGACCGTCTCAACCAGTTGGCCGAACAGAGCGGCACCATCACATGGGAAGTTGACCCGCAGGGGCTCTACACCTATATCAGCCATGTGGCCGAGCCCGTTCTGGGCTACCGCCCTGACGAACTGACCGGCCGCCTGCACTTCTACGAGCTGCATCCCGAACAGGAGCGCGCGGCGTTTAAGCAAGCCGCCTTAGAGATCTTCGCGCGCAAGCAACCGTTTGAGAATCTGGTCAACCCGGTGCAGGCCAAGGACGGCCGGGTTGTGTGGGTCTCCACCAACGGCATGCCCCAGCTGCACGCGGACGGAAGCCTGCGGGGCTACCGGGGCAACGACACCAACATTACGGTGCGCAAACAGGCGGAAGAGGCGCTGCGCGAGAGCGAGGCCAATTTCCGCACCTTCTTCGAGTCGATGACCGACATCATCATGGTGGGCACGCCGGCGGGCCGGATCCTTTACACCAATGCCGCCGTCACGCACACGCTGAGCTACCGCGCCGAAGAACTCGCCGGCATGCAGATTCTGGATCTGCATCCGGCGGACAAGCGCGGCGAAGCCGCCGACATCTTTGCCGCCATGTTCCGCGGCGAGCGCGACAGCTGTCCCCTGCCGCTGGCGGCCAAGGGCGGCGCCCTCGTCCCGGTCGAGACGCGCGTCTGGTTCGGCACCTGGAACGGGGCCCACTGCCTCTTCGGCATCTGCAAGAACCTGAGTGTGGAACAGGAAGCAACGCAGCGCTTCGAACGCTTATTCCGCAGCAATCCCAATCTGATGGCGCTCTCCAGCCTGCCGGACCGGTGCTTCACGGATGTCAACGACGCCTTTCTCAAGACGCTCGGCTATGCCTTGTCCGACGTCCTTGGCAAGACGGCCGCGGAGCTAGACTTTTTCGTGCAGCCGGCGCAGCAGGCGGCGCTGGCCGATCAGTTGCTGGCGGCGGGGCACATTGCCGACTTTGAGCTGCAGATCCGGCGCAAGGACGGGGTTGTCCTCGACGGCCTTTTCTCGGGCGAGGTGATCAGCAGCCAAGGGCGGCAATATTTGCTGACCGTGATGAGCGACATCACCGCGCGCAAACGCACGGAAACGGAACTGGCCCGGCTTTCGGTTATCCAGCGCGCGTTGATGCAGTTGGCCACCCATTTCGTCAATGTGCCGCTGGAACAGCAGGATGCCGCGATTGACCAGTCGCTGGCCACCATGGGGCAGCTCATCCATGTGGATCGCGCCTACCTGTTTGCCTATGACTTCGGCGCGGGCATCATGACCAATACCCACGAATGGTGTGCCACCGGCATTCCGCCGCAGATCGGCAATCTGCAAGCGGTACCCGCCGCCATGTTCCCGGAATGGGTGGCGGCGCATCGGCGCGGCGAACCGGTGCAGGTCTCCGGCGTTGATGCGCTGCCGGCCGGCGGCACGATGCGGCAATGGCTCGACCAGCAAGGCATCCGCTCGTTGATTGCCCTGCCGCTGATGCAGGGCGCGGCCTGTCTTGGGTGCGTGGGCTTCGACGCCGTACGGGACGAGCGCGTCTGGCGTGATGAAGAGCTGGCGCTCCTGCATGTGCTGGCCGAGCTGTACGAGCTGTACGCGCATTTTGAAGCGCGCCGCGCCGCGGAACGCGCGACCCGCGCGCTGCAGGCATCCTTAACCGAGGCGCGCGACGCGGCCCAGGCGGCGGCCCGCGCCAAGAGCCTGTTTCTGGCCAACATGTCGCACGAAATCCGCACGCCCCTGAATGCCGTTCTCGGCTACGCCCAGATCATGGAGCGCGAATGCCGGCCGTGCCCGGCGAAACAGCACTTGAGCGCGATCACCCGTAGCAGCGATCATCTCCTGGCCCTGATCACGGATCTGCTCGAACTGGTGCGCAGCGATGCGCGCACGATCACGCTCGCGCCCGCCATTTTTGATTTCTATCAACTGCTGGAAGACGTGCGCGTCATGTTCGTCCAGCGCCCGGAGGCGCAGACGCTGACGCTGACGATGGCGCATACCGCGGACGTCCCCCGCATGCTCTGCGCCGACCAAGGCAAACTGCGCCAGATCCTCTTGAACCTGATCGGCAATGCGGTCAAGTTCACCGCCAAGGGCAGCGTTCACGTGACGGCATCCCTCCTGGCCGGCAACGCGCCGGGCAGCATCACGCTGGCCATTGATGTCGAGGATACAGGCTGCGGCATCCGGGCCGACGAGCTGGCGCATGTTTTCGACCTCTTTTATCTGGCGGAACATGGCCGGCAGACCGGCACCGGCACGGGCTTGGGGCTGCCCTTGAGCCAGCGCTACGCGCAGGCACTCGGCGGCGACATCAGCGTCACCAGCCAGTTTGGCGTGGGCAGCCGCTTCCGGCTCATCTTCACGGCCGAGCTCGTCCGCGGCGGCGCGCAACCAGCCCAACGCGGCAGCGTGCTGCGGCTCGCCGCGGACCAGCGCGCCGGCCGCATTCTGGCCGTCGACGATGACCCCGCCAGTTGCGCCATGCTGGCCGCCATGCTGACCCCGGTTGGCTTTGCCGTCGAAACGGCGGACAGTGCGGCGCACGCTTTGCTGCGCTTGCGTCACGCGCCGGATGTTGCTATAGTTTTGCTGGATAAAAGCATGCCGGAGATGGACGGCTACGCGGCCATCGACCGGATGCGCGAGCTGGCGGGCGGGCACGCCCTTGCGATCGTGGTGGTGACGGCGTCCGGTTTTGCCGATGAACGCGCCCAGGCGCTGGCCGCCGGCGCGGATGGCTTTGTCACCAAACCGGTGCTGCGCGAACGGCTGCTGGAAGAAATTGGCCGCGTGGCCGGCCTCCAGTATGAGTATGAGCCCGCTGCGCCAGCCGCCCCGGAGCCCGCGCTGCTCGAGCCCGCCGCGCTGGCGCAGTTGCCGGCCGGGTCGCGTCGCATGCTCGACCAGGCCCTGCGCCGCGGCGACGTGCGCCTGTTGCGCAGCACCGTTGCCGCACTCGCCCCCGCGCATGCCGGGCTGGCAGCCGCGCTGCGCACGCTGATTGATGCGTACGACTATGACCGCCTGCGCAATCTGCTAGATTCATCGAAAGGAACCGACCCATGAACGCAACCACCGCCGCGCCCACGCCCGCGGGTACCATCATCGCCGTTGATGACAAGCCGGAAAACCTGAATGTGCTGGAAGCCTTGCTCACCCATGCCGGCTATCGCACGGCACTCTTCCCGCGCGGTGAATTGGCCCTCGCCGCCGCACGCGAAGAACCACCCGACCTGGTCCTGCTGGACATCCGCATGCCCGACATGGACGGCTATGAAGTCTGCCGCCGCTTCAAGGCCGACGAGCGCCTGCGCCCGATCCCGATCATCTTCATCAGCGCCCTCTCAGCCACGGAAGACATCGCCGCCGGTTTCGCGTGCGGCGGCGTCGATTACATCACCAAGCCGTTCCGCGAGCCGGAGCTGCTGGCCCGCGTGCATACCCACATCGCGCTGCGCGCGGCGTATGCCACACTGGCGGCGCAGCATGCGCAGTTGCAGGTGCTCGAGCGCCACCGCGACACGCTTGTGCATATTGACATACTCAAAGAGAGCAGCGCCGGCACGCTGCCGGCCGAGGACCTCGATTGCCTGCGCGCCGCCATCCACGGCACGCACCAGCTCAGCCGCATGGTTTCCACGGTGGTCGACCTCAGCCGCATGGAGACCGAGAAGATCCCCCTGCACCAGGCGGCCGTTACGGTGCATGAAATCTTGCATGCGGCGCTCACCCAGACGTGCGACCCGTCCAGCCCGCGCCCCCTCGCCGTCCAGATTGCCGATACCTGTCCAGACCTGTGGTGCGATGGCACGCTCTGCACGCGGATCGTCGCCAATCTGCTCGCCAATGCGCTAAAATACACGCCCCGCGAGCGCGAGATTGTGCTCGGCGCGGCGCCCGATCCCGACGGGGTGCGGATCTGGGTGCAGGACCACGGCCCGGGCATTCCCGCCCAGTACCACCAGCGCATTTTCGAGAAGTTCGGCGTGGCCGACCTGGCGATCGACCACCGCCCGGTCTCGACCGGCCTTGGCCTTGCCTTCTGCAAACTGGCGGTCGAGGCGCACGGCGGGCACATCGGCGTCGAGAGCCAGCCGGGCCAGGGCAGCACCTTCTGGTTCACCCTCCCGGCCGCGCCGGAAGCCGCGGGAATTTGAAATTTGAAATTCGGGATTTATGGCGGAAAGCTGACCGAGAGCAGAGGAACCATGCTGAATATCCAATATCCAACACTCAATGGCTATAAAAATGAATTGCGGCAATTCATTTTGCACAAAATGATTTTGCAACAAAATCATTTTTCTCAGCAACCCTGAACCCTGAACCCTGAACCCTGATGAATGCTGGATGCAGAGCAAGAGCCACCGCACATGTTGCATGCTGCGCCGGCACTCATCATTCATCATCTGCTTGGAGTCACGCCATCGGCGGGATCATCATTCATCATTTTGCCTGGCTGCTGCTGCTGCTGCCGCTGCCGCTGGCTGCGGCGGCCGCCGTGCCGGTGCGCCTGCAGCTCAAGTGGCCGCACCAGTTCCAGTTCGCCGGCTATTACGCGGCGCAGGCGCAGGGCTATTACCAGGCCGCCGGCCTGGCGGTTGAGATTATCCCCTGCGCGCCGGGCACCGACGCGGTGCACACCGTCGTGGCGGGCCAGGCGGAGTTTGGCGTGGGCACCACGGATCTGCTGCTGCGGCGGGCGCAGGGCGCGCCGGTGGTGGTCTTGGCGGTGATCTTCCAGCACTCGCCCCTGGCGCTGATGACCCTCAAACACAGCGGCGTGCACGGTGGATGCCATGTCCGTCTATGTCACGGACGAGCCGTTTGATTTGGATCAAGCCGGGCAGCAGTACCTGCTCTATTCGCCGCGCGCGGCGGGCATCGATTTTTATGGCGATAATCTTTTCACCACCGCGGCGCTGCTCAAGGAAAAGCCGGATCTGGTAAAGAAATTCCGCGACGCGAGCCTCAAGGGCTGGGACTATGCCATGCAGCACCCGGAGGAAATGGTGCAGTTGATGTATGCCCGCTACAGCCAGCGCCACAGCTTGGAGCATCTGCGCTTTGAAGCGCGCCACATGGCGCCCTTGCTGCAAACCCCGCTGGTGGAACTTGGGCATATGCATGCGGGCCGCTGGCAGCACATTGCCGAGACCTATGCCGCGCTCGGCATGTTGCCGCCGGATTTCAACCTGGCGGGTTTTCTCTACGATCCCAATCCCCCGCCGCCACAGCGGGGCTGGCTGTATGTCGTGACGGGCGTGACCGCGCTGGTGCTCGCCTGCCTGACCGCCTTGGCCGTGTACATTCAGCGGATCAACACGCGCCTGCACCGCGAGGCGGCGGAGCACACGCGGGCCGCGCAGGCGCTGCGCCAGAGCGAGCTCCAGAAAAACGCGATTCTCAACGGCATTACCACCAATATCGCCTTGGTCGACCGGGAATTGAAAATCCTGTGGGCGAACAACACGGCGGCCGCCTCGGCCAACCAGCGCGCGGCCGACATGGTGGGCAAGGCCTGTTATGCGTTTTGGGGCGATCCGGCCATGCCCTGCGCTGATTGCCCTTCACTGCGGGCGCTGCAGACCGGGCAGTCGCAGCACAAAATCATGCAGACGCCGGATGGGCGGATCTGGGACGAAAGCGGCGAACCGATCTTCGACCAGGCCGGCAAGGTGGTGGCCGTCATCGAGATTGCCCAAGACATCACCGCACGCACGCAGGTCGAAGAACTCGCGCGCCAAAAGACCGCCCTGCTCAAGTCGATCATGGAGAGCCCACAGGGCGTGATCATGTTTGCCCTTGACGGCGCCTACCGTTACACCGAATTCACCCTGTCGCACCAAGAGACGATGCGCCGCATCTGGGGCGCGGAGATTGCCGTGGGCATCAACATGCTGGAGGTCATCAGTGACCCGGCCGACCGGGCCAAGGCCCAGGGCAATTTTGACCGCGCCTTGCAGGGCGAGCGGCTGCTGCTGGTGGAGGACTACGGCGACAGCACCCGCCAGCGCACCTATTATGAAAACCGCTACAGCCCGATCTTCGATGCGCGCGGCGCGGTGGCGGGCGTGACCGTTTTTGTGATCGACATCACCACGCGCATGCAGGCCGAGGCGGCCCTGCGGGCGAGCGAGGAACGCCTCGCCTTCGCCTTGGAAGGCGCCCGCGACGGCATCTGGGACGTGGACCTGCGGACGAACTCAGTGTACCTCAGCCCGCGCGGCTGCGAACTGCTGGGCTACGCGCCCGGCGCTTACGCGGCCAGCGTGGAGCATTGGCATGCGCTGGTGCATCCCGACGACCTGCCCGCCACGCAGGCGGCGCTGGACCAGTACTTGGGTGGCCGCGCGCCCATGTTCCAGGTCGAGCAACGCCTGCGCACCCACTGCGGCGATTATCTCTGGATCCTGGCGCGCGGGAAAATATCCGGTCGCGACACCGCCGGCAACCCCGTGCGCATGACCGGCACGCATACCGACATCACCGCGCGCAAGCGGGCGGAGGAGGAGCTGCGCGCCAGCGAGGAACGCTATCGTTCCATTTTGAATGCCTCGCCGGATGCCATTTTCATAACGGACATGCAGAATGGCCGCCATCTGATGGTGTCGCCCGGGGCATTGGCGATGTTCGGCTGTGCGCATGAGAACGAGCTGGTGGGGCATCTGCTGACCGACTTCATTGTCCCCGATGACCGCGCCCGCGCCGCGGCCAATGTTGCCCGCGTGCTGCACGGCGACGGGCCGGGGCCGATTGCCTTTCGCGGCGTGCGGGTCGACGGCAGCATCTTTGACTTTGAGGTGAACGGCGAGGTTATTCATGATGCCACGGGGCAGCCCATTCAAATGATCGCCATTGCGCGCGACATCACCGAGCGCAAACGCGCCCAGGAAGAGTTGCTGAAAATGCAGAAGCTGCAGAGCGTCGGCACCCTGGCCGGCGGCATTGCCCACGATTTCAACAATATCCTGATGGGCTTGTTTGGCAACATCTCCCTGGCCAAGGATGAATTCCCCAAAGGGCATCCCGGCGGCGCACTCCTTGCAGAAGCGGAGCAATCCATGCACCGGGCCGTGCGGCTGACCAAGCAATTGCTGACGTTTGCCAAGGGCGGCGCGCCGGTCAAGGAGGATGTCAGCCTTGGGTCGCTGGTCGAGGACGTCGCGCGCTTCGACCTGTCCGGCAGCAATGTCATGCTGCGGCAGACGCCGGCGCCGGACCTGTGGCCGGCGGAAGTGGACAAGGGCCAGATCCAGCAGGTCGTCTCCAATCTGGTCATCAATGCCCGGCAAGCCATGCCCAAGGGCGGCATGCTGCATATCACCCTCGAAAATGTGACGCTGCCGGAACATGCCCTGCCCGGCCTGCGCCAGGGGCGCTATGTCAAGGTTTGCGTGCAGGATGAGGGCGACGGCATTGATCCCAAAAACATCGACCTGATCTTCGATCCCTATTTCACCACCAAGCAGACGGGCAGCGGCCTTGGCCTGGCCACGGTGTATTCCGTCATCCACAAACACGGCGGCCACATCGGCGTGGTTTCGGAGATGGGCAAAGGCACGACGTTCACTTTTTATCTGCCGGCGGCCGCGCCCGCGCCCGCGGCCGAGACCGCGCCCGCAGCCGCGCCCCGCCTCGCCATGACGCGCGCCGCCCGCATCCTGGTGATGGATGACGAAGACGTCGTCCGCGCGATCGTGGCGCGCATGCTGCAATCCTGCGGGTTCACCGTCGCCACGGCCAACGGCGGCACCGAGGCCCTGGCGCTGTACCGCCAGGCACAGGCGGCCGGCACGCCGTTTGACGCCGCCATTATGGACCTGACCATTCCCGGCGGCATCGGCGGCAAGGACGCGATCAAGGATATCCTGGCCATGGATCCCCACGCCAAGGTGATTGTCTCCAGCGGCTATGCCGATGACCCGGTGATGGCCAACTATGCCGACTATGGCTTCAAAGGCGTGGCCGCCAAGCCCTACAGCCTGCACGACCTGCAGGAAGTATTGGGGCAGGTGCTGCAATGAAGAAAATGATGAAGTTCTGCGCAGATATTTCGCACTTGGATATTGAGTGTTGGATATTGGATATTCATCAGCGGGTTCAGGGTTCAGGAAAACGATGAACGATGAACGATGAACGATGAACGATGAACGATGAACGATGACAACCGCCAGAAGCACAGAACCTGAAGACGCGGTCGCTCTGCGCCAGCAGGCGGAAGAGTTTGCCCGGAAAAACGCGGCCATGACGCCGCCAGACCCGGCGGACCTTTCGCCCGAGGCAATCCGGCAGGCGCTCCACGAGCTGCGCGTGCATCAGATCGAGCTGGAAATGCAGAACGAGGAACTGCGCCAGACGCAAGTGGCGCTGGAAGCGGCGCGCGCCCAGTATTTCGACTTCTATGACATGGCCCCGGTCGGCTATCTGACTGTCAGCGAAAAAAACATGATCCTGGATGCCAACCTCACCGCCACCAGCCTGCTGGGCGTCACCCGCAGCGCGCTGGTCAAACATCCGGTCAACCGCTTCATCCTCAAGGAAGACCATGATGTCTACTACCGGCACCACCAGCAGCTGGCCGAGAGCGGCACGCCGCAGACCTGCGAACTGCGCCTGCTGAAGAGCGACGGCACGATCTTCTGGGCGCAGCTGGCGGCCAGCATTGCGCAAGACTCTTCGGCGTGCTCAGGGCAAGCGGCCGGCGGCGCGCCCGTCTGCCGCCTCGTGGTGAGTGACATCACCGAGCGCCGGCGGGCGCAGGAGGCGCTGCAGGAGAGCGAACAGACGTTCAGGGGGCATGTCGTCAACTCCTTTGATATCATTTTCACGCTGGATAGCGATGGTAAATTCATTTTCATATCCCCGGCGTGGGAACGCTGCTTCGGCTATCCGGTCAGCGCTGCGCTGGGCAAATCCTTCGCGCTCTTCGTCCACCCGGATGAGCTCGCGCCGCTGGTCAAATATCTCAAGCGCGTCTTGCTCACCGGGCAGGGCGAGACCAGCCCGGCCTATCGCGTCAAGCATGCCAATGGCCACTGGCTGTGGTTTGTGGCAAATGGCGCACTGTATGTCACGGCGAATGGCGCACGCCAATTTATCGGGGTGGGCCACGACATCACCGAACGCCGCCGGGTCGAGGAGTCTTTGCGCGAGGCAAACGCATACCTGGACAACCTGTTCAACTACGCCAACGCCCCGATCATCGTCTGGAATCCGCAGTTCAAGATCACGCGCTTCAACCACGCCTTCGAGTTCTTGACCGGGCGCAGTGCCACCAAAGTCATCGGCCAATCGCTGGAGCTGCTCTTCCCGCCCGCCATGGTCGAACGTTCGATGGCCCTGATCAAGGAAACTCAGTCGGGTGAACGCTGGGAATCGGTCGAAATCGCCGTCCAGCACCGCGACGGACATGTCCGCACCCTCTTGTGGAACTCCGCCACCCTGTTTGCTGTGGATCGCAAAACCATCGTGGCCACCATCGCGCAAGGCCAGGACATCACCGAGCGCATACGCGCCGAGGTGGAACTGCGCCAGAGCAAGGATCGCTTTGAACTGGCGATTAATGCAACCGAAGATGGCGTCTGGGAATGGGATATCCAAACCAACCAGGAGTTCTGCACCCCGCGCTACTGTGAGATTGTCGGCTACACGGTTGACGACCCGGAATTTCCGCATGTGTTCCAGTCATGGTCCTCAAGAATCCACCCCGATGATTATGAGCGGGTCATGGCGGCGCTCAACAACCATCTGTATCATGGCGCGAAATACGATGTGGACTACCGCCACCGCCATAAATCCGGCGAGTATCGCTGGCAGCGCGCCAAGGGCCAGGCGGTGTTTGACGCGCAGGGCGCGCCGGTGAAAATGGTCGGGTGCATCTCGGACATCACCGAGCGCATGCACGCGGTGGAGGCAATCCTCAACACGAAAGAGGAATTGGAGCAGGCGCAAAACAAACTGCACGCGGCCCGCCAATCGGAACGCCTGGCCTTTACCGGCCGCATCGCCGCCAGCATCGCCCATGAAATACGCAACCCGTCAACCACCGTCTCGCTGGCGCTCGGCCAATTGCGCGGCTCCTTGGTGCTCCAGGGTAAACAGGCTGAATATATCGAGATCATCGAGAAAAATATCCACCGCATCAATACGCTGATCACCGAAATGCTGAATTGCGCCCGCCCGCCGGAACTCGACATTCAGCAGCATGACCTGCATGAAATCCTGGACGCAGTCATCAGTTCCGTCGAGATGAAGATGGCCGCCAAGAAAATCCACCTGGTCAAGCAGTTCACCACCGCAGACGCCGTGGTGCATGTGGACAAGGAGCACATTGGCCGCGCCTTGTTGAATCTGATCATCAACGCGATTGATGCCATGGCGAAAAAAGGCGGCATCCTGACCATTGCGACGGAAAACAACGGCGTCAATTTCCAGATCAACATCCACGACACCGGCAAAGGCATTCCGGCCGATGACCTGATCAAGATCTTCGACCCGTTCTTCAGCACCAAGCCGTTGGGCGTCGGCTTGGGCTTGACGACCTGCTATGGCGTCGTGGTCAGCCACGGCGGCACGATTGACGTGGCCAGCAAGGTGGCCAAAGGGACGACGTTCACCGTCGCCTTGCCCATCTGAAGGATGCAGGTCTTTACTTTATTATTGGATATTGAGTGTTCGATATTGGATATTCATCAGCGGTTCAGGAGAAATGATGAATGCTGCGTGTTCAGCATGCAACATTCATCTTGTTGGGCAAACTTTGGACTCATGCCGCGTTCCTCTTTGTCTCAATCCCCGAACGCCCGCCGCTTCTCTCAACCAGCCTTCCGCGGCTTAATTTCAGCTTTCAGCTTTTCAGCTTTTTAGCTTTTTCTCAACGCAAGCAGCGCCAGCCCCGCCAGCGCAACCAACCCCGGCTCCGGCACCACTTGGAACATGACTACTTTATTCGTGGTATCCAAGGTGGCGTACGCTTCGGTCACGCCCCCTGCTTGAGACAAGTCAAACGTCAAATTAAGAATATCAGGTGCGGTGCCGGTGTATTTCAACGCGGTGAACGTGCCGCTTGTCATAGTGCCGGCCTTTTTCACTTTGACCGTGACCTGGCTTTCGAAGGTGAGCGAGCCGGCCACAGCCACCGCATCCGCCGTGGCATCAGCAAATTCCCAGTCCAGGGCACTGCCGGCCTTAAACGTGAGCGCGCCGGTGTGCAGTTCGCCGATGCCATTATTGCCCGGCGCATTAGTTGCCCCGCTGTTCACCGTCACCACGCCACTGACTATGCCGGTGCCACCGAGCGTACCGCCGCTATTAACCGTGACCGCACCGCTGCCGGTGCCCGATCCGCTGGCGTTGTTCACCAGCAGCGTGCCGGCGCTTATGGTGGTGTCACCGTCGTAGTCGTTGCCGCTATTGCTCAGTTCCATCGTTCCAAGACCAACCTTGTTGATGCCATACCAATTATCGATGCCGTACGTGATTAAACCGGAAACTACAACGGTTCCCCCGCTCTCCGCCGACAAGTTCACGTCGCCATCGAGCCAGATCTCGCCGGAGAACGTCACCGTGCCATTTGTATTTAATCCGCCGACGACCCGCGTGTTGGGGGCGGCGCCGGGGGTAACGTTTATGATTCTGCTCAACGTCTGCCCGCTGGATTCGAGCCAGAACTTGGCGGTGATGTCCGGCGAAATGTATTGGCCGACATTGATATACAGGCTGGCGAGCGCGCCGCCGGAGCCGAGCCGTAACTCGCCGGCGTAGATATGCGTGTTGCCCGAGTAAGTGTTCGCGCCCGACAGCGTCAGCGGGCCCGCCCCATCTTTGATCAGCCAGCCGGTTCCGGTGATGGGCCGGTTAATGGTGAAATTTGCGGGGCTGTTATTACTAATGGCAAGCGTTGACGACAAGACAATATTCCCGCCTGCCACGCCGAGGGTGTGGGCAGCCGCGGAACCCGCATTAATATTGATGAGCGAACTGGCGGCGCCGAAGGTAAGATTGGCAGCGTTGGTGCCAGCGGCGCTATCTGCCAGGCGGATACTGAACGAGGTGTCCGCGCCGGCATCGAAGATCAGTGATTTGATGGTTTTAGCTGATGCCAGAAAGGTGGCGGGCTGCTTGGCGCCGGTCAGGATGACATTCAAACTAGTGGTAAATGTCGGCAGTGTGCCGCCCCAATTGGCGGCAGCACCCCAATTGCCATTGGTGCCGTCACCAGTCCATGTTGCATCGGCCGCCTGTGCACACAGGGGCAGCAGCGCGAGGAGGGCGAGGACTGCAAGGCGGATGCGCAGGCCGAGGCAGGTGCGTGGGGTGCTGGTGGTCATGGTGGTAGGTCACCGAGGTGTGAATCGTGAACTGCAAGCAAGTTGAAATAAAGAAGCCGGAATTTTGCCATGGCAATTCATCATTGCAATAATTTTACAAATAACGGTGCGGAATTGCAAGTTTTAGTTTTACCGAGTTCATGGAAAACACCCAAACAAAAATGAGCCGCTCAGTTTTTCAGTTTTTTAGCTTTTCAGCGTTTTCTTCAAACCATTTCAGCTTTCTACTTTCAGCTTTCCTCCGCCCGCGCTCAGCCTCCCAGCCTCCCAACTTCGTTCTGCCCCAGTCATTGGCCGCTTTCTAAATTCCCGCGCCGCGCGGGAATTTCCTTGCGTGCTAAAACCGCGCCAAGCATGCGGACACCATCGCTGCCGCGGCACAGCGACTGTATCTTATTCGAGCAAATCCGCGACGTGCGCGCGCTCGTTCCAGGCGTGGATCACGCGCGTGCCGCGCTCGTCAACGGCGAGGCGCGCGACGGCGCAGTTGTCCATGGTGGCCACGACCGTCACCATGCTGGCTTGTCCATCGGCGCAAAAGACGCGGAATAATTCCCGGAAAATGCCCCAGTGGCCGACGATGGCGATGCGGGCAATGCCACAGGCCAGCATGTCGTTGAGCAACGCCGCGGCACGCTGCTCGGCGGGTAGTTTCCACGCGGCATGCATGTCGGGCGCGCCAAAATCGGGCGTGCGCACCGGCTGGATGCCGGCATAAAATTCAGGGTTGCCCCAGTTGCCCTCGGCAATCCGACTGTCAAAAACCACGCGCACGATGTACGTCTGCCATGCGCGCCGCAGCGGGCTGACCACCACCAGCTCGGGCTTGAACGCGGCCAGCACGCCGGCCACGCGACCGGCTTGCAGCTGGCCGCGCGCGCTCAAGGCGGGGTTTACCTGGTCCAGATCATCGCCGCTTTGGGCCTGGCTCTGGCCATGGCGTATCAAAAGCAATTCGGTCATGCTATGCTATAAAAACGAATTGCCGCAATTCATTTTGCACAAAATGATTTTGCGGCAAAATCATTTTTCTCTGCAGCCCTGATCCCTGAACCCTGTTGAATATCCAATATCGAACACTCAATATCCAAGGGCGAAGTGTCGGCGCAGAACTTCATTATTGGCCATTCCTTGCTGGATATTCGATATTCGCATTCCCTGAAACCCGAACCCTGAACCTTCCTGCACCACAGATACTATGGCCACGAAGGCACGAAGACACGAAGTTGCTGCCCGGTATTCGGTATTCAGTAATCGGTATTAGGTGGTAGCACGGCGGGAACTTGTAGCAAACTCTGCAACGCTGCAATGCCGCACCATAATTTGTTTCGTTGCAAAGGAAATTACCATTGATTATTGTGCCATCGCAGCCTGCCGCGCTTTGACCACTACTACCGTCATTGCTTTGCTGTTTCTTCTTCGTGTCTTCGTGCCTTCGTGGCAAATGTATCTGCTTCTGCCATGAATCCTGAGCCCTGATGAATATCCCATATCGAACACTCAATATCCAAGGGCGAAGTGTCTGCGCAGAACTTCGTTATTGGTCATTCCTTGTTCGCTATTCGACATTCGCCATCTGCCTTCGGCGGCGTCAGCGACTGGCACTCGGTCACGCTGATGCGCATGTCCATCGGCTGGCCAAAATCGGCATGATCGAAATATTCGCTGGCGCCGCCGGCCGCGCGGCCCAGCGCAAAGGCCGCCATCGCAATCCGCTTGACGCGCGCCACCGTGATCTTCTTGTCGAGCAGCAGCGGCCAGCAAATGCCCAGCCAGACGCACGCAATCGCCGCGTCCACATTCACCGCCAGCACATTGCGCGTGATGCCCGCATCGCGCAGCGCCCGCGCCAGCGCGTGGTAAAACGCAAGGAACGCGTGCGCCACGCCCGCTTGCTCAAGATACGCCGCGATAACGCGCTCGCGCGGATCATAGTTGATCTCGGCCGTGCGATACACCGGATGGCCCAGGCACGGCACCCGGTCGAATTGCTTGTCGTTGTCCTGCGCCTCGCGTTTGCGGCGCTGGGTGTCGGCCGTCACCTCCTGCGCCACCGCGCGGACCAGCGCGTCCTGCCCGGCGGCATACGGGTCTTCCAATTTGCTCTTGGCAAAGGCCTCGATCATCATGGACACTGCGTCAGCGCCGTTGCCGCCATGCACGCTGCCCATGCAGGCCAACGTCGCGATCATGGCGGTGTGCGGCTCATTGCCGGCCGAGGCCGACAGCTTCGCGGCCTGGGACGAGATCGCGCCCGGCCCGTTGGTGAAACTGGCGATCAGCGTCTGCTCGACCAGGGCCGCTTCGAACGGCTGGCGGGCCGGATAGCCGGTCCAGCCCAGGATGACCGTCCCGGCAAAGCTGCCGTGCTGCATCAGCTCCATCAGATTGCGGCCGTAAATGCGCGGGGTCACACCGTCATTCGACGATGCATGACTGGCATTGCGCATGTCGCGGCGCGTGATGCCGCGGCCGAACTGGGTGCGTTGCGCGGCGGCGAATTGCTCTTTATACGGTTCGGGAATCGCGCCTTCACTCGGCACCAGCCGTGGCGGCAGGCGTTTGGCCAAGTCGCCCATATTGATAATCCACGGGTTCAATTTTAAGGGGGCATAATGCTGGTAGTCGCGTTCAATGTCCAGCACGTCGTACAGCATCCGCGCCGCTTCCGGCAAGTCGTGCAATGCTTGAATGCGCAGGCCGCGGGTGGGCTTGTGCCCGCGCACGGCTTTCGTCCCGTGGGCATACGGCGGCACGCCGAGATAGACATCAAACAAGGCGGCTTTGTCGCGCGCGCTGGTGCCGCGGCCCTCGACCACCGCGCCGGCGTGCCCGAGCGACATGCTCTTCTCGTCCGCCAGCGTCCCGCCGACATACACGATCACCGGCTTGTTGAAGCGCGTCTCTTCCATCCACGCCAACGCCTCCTGCTCGTACAGGCCGCCCGGCTCGACATACAAAACGATCACCTTGGTTTCGTCATCGTGGGCCGCCATGGCCAGCAGATCGCGCAAGGGCGTCAAGATCAAATGGTCTTTGCCGGTCGAAATGCCAAAGCGCACGCCAATGCCCGCGCCATACAAATACGCGGCCATCGTGTTGACCATGTTGCCGCTGTTGGAGATGATCGTGGCGCTGCCCGGATGAAAATTCTCGTCGGGCCGGCGACCTCGATCGCGACATGCTCGGTGACAATGAAGATCGTCTCGACCGTGCTGCTCGACACGCTCAGCGCATTCTTGATGTCGCCGTAGACGGCCTCGGGCGGCGAATAAATCGTGATCTTGTTGGGATGCTGCTCGACCGGCAAGGCTTCGAGCATGTCGGCGTAGGTCGAAAAAACCGGAATGGACGGGTGCTGCTCGACGGCAATCTGGTCGCCCCCCTTGCCCAGCGCCCAGCCGCCGACAATGTTGCGGCCGTAGCGTTGGGTCACCATCGTGACTTTGCTGGCCTCACGCCCGGTGACATTCGAGACGGCCGCCCGGCTGGTTTTATTGAGAATATCCGTTAGCGTTTGCGCGCGCATGTCGGTGTCCTTGCGGGTGTCGTGAGAAATTGATGCAATTCGGCGGCGTATTGCGCCACCATCGTGATCGGCGTGTCCGGGCCGCAGATGAGATACGGCCAGTCGAGTTCCTCGAGCGCCTGCTGCAACGAGAGCAGGCCGGCAACCAGCCCGGGGCCGCCGCGCCCGATCACGGTCGGCAGCGCGCGCCCGCCGCGCAGCGGGGCGTACTCGCGCAGGGCGTCGGCCATCGCTTGAAACGTGACGTCAATGCGCGTGTTATTGGCTTTGCCGCCCAGAATCAGCAGGACGCCGGCGTCCGCCAGCTTGTGCTTGAAACACAGCGCCGCCGTGCCGCGCATGCGCTCGTACGGCGGATTGCCGCCGAAATCCGAGAGAAACATGGGGTCGCCGCCACTGCGGTACAAGGTCTCGATGATGATCGTCGAGGCCCCGCCGCCAAAGAGAATCGGCAGCACGCCGGCGCCGCCCAAGTCACTGACATGCGCCTGCCCCTGATACGACGAGGCATTCCAGCGATTCAGCTCTTCCTGGAATTCCGCGGTCGCTTCCGGATATTCCGGCCAGACAAAGCCGGGATTGCGCTGCTTGAAATTGGCGTCGTCAAAGACCGCCTTGAAATCGCACGCGACCGGTTTGCTCTCGGGCGTGATCCGCCACGGATTCACCTCGCACATCTGCATGCCGGACGTGATGAACATGTCCCAGACATTCACCAGTGCGCGCGCCAGCGGGCTGATCAGCGCGCGCGGCGCCTTCAGTTCCTCGAGCAATTCGCCGGCTTGATACGCGTCCAAGCCCTGGTACACATCCACCGGAAATGTTTTTTTGTCATCGGCCGAAATCTGCTCGACATCCACGCCGCCCTTCAGCGACAAGGTGATCGCCGGCGACAAAAAACGCGAGTCGTAGGTGATCGCCGTGTACACTTCGCAGGTCGCCGGTATGTACTGCGTCAGATACGCCGTGCGCGCCATGCGCTGGTTGATCTGCGCCGATGCCAGGCGCTGCAAGGCCTGGGTCGCATCCTGGGCCGTGTCCACCACCTCAAGCGCGCCGGTCTTGCCGCGCCGCCCGGCCAGAATGTCCGGCTTCGCCAGGGCCTTGCCCCATTTGCCCAGCGCTTCCTGGATCCGCCCGCGCGGCGCCGGCCATTCGACAAATTCCGGCGTCGGTATCGCAAAACGCGGCGCAAGATATTTCAGAAACGTCAGTTCGCCAACCTGTCGTGCCATGCCGTGTGTCCCCTTGCATGCTCGTTATCCAGCGCGCGCACAAAAAAACGGCACTGCCGTGGTCTGGTATTCGCGCGCCAGAAATAGTATAGTATAGCAAATCAGTTCGGCAATGTAAATTTGCATTAGTATTTGATATACTATGCATTAACCAACCACGGGTGAAATATTGTTATGACGATTGGCATCCCCAAAGAAATCAAAGTGCGCGAACAGCGCGTGTCGCTCTTCCCCGCCGGGGTCAGCGCCTTGACGGCGGCGGGCCACACGGTCGTGATCGAGCGCGGCGCCGGCGTTGGCTGCGGCATCGGCGATGATTACTACGCGCGGCTCGGCGCGCGCTGCGGCACGCGCGAGGCTGCCTGGGCGCCAGAATTTGTCCTGAAAGTGAAGGAACCGGTTGCCAGTGAATATGCGTATCTGCGGCCTGATCTGCTCTTGTTCACGTATCTGCACTTGGCGGCCGACAAGCCCTTGACCGAGCGGCTGGTCAAGTCCGGCTGCACGGCGCTGGCGTACGAAAGCGTCGAGCTGCCGAATGGCGCGCTGCCGCTGCTGGCACCCATGTCGGAGATCGCCGGGCGGATGGCCACGCTGCAAGCCGCCCAATTGTTGTCAAGCAACACCAACGGCAATGGCAAATTGATGGGCGGCGTGACGGGCGTGCTGCCGTGCAAAGTCGTGGTGCTGGGCGCGGGTGTTGCCGGCACCAACGCGGCTGAGATGGCGGTCGGCTTGCGCGCCGATGTCACCATCATGGATGTCAGTTGGGAGAAACTGCAGCGCGTCTATTTCAATCTCGACGGGCGCGCCAAAACACGACTGGCCTCGCCGGAGCTTATCCGCGAGGAGCTCGCAACCGCCGACGTCGTCATTTGCTGCGTCCTGGTGCCGAATGCCGTGGCGCCGCGCTTGGTGACGCGCGAGATGATCGCCGGCATGCGCGCCGGCGCGGTGATTGTGGATGTCTCGATCGACCAGGGCGGCACCACCGAGTTGTCGCGCCCCACCACCCACGAACAGCCGTGCATTGTCAGCGACAATGGCGTCCTGTTGTACTGCGTCGCCAACATGCCCGGCGCGTATCCGCGCACGTCCGCCGAGGCGCTCACCAACGCGACGCTGCCCTACGCCCTCGCGCTGGCAAACAACGGCTGGCGCGCCGCGGTGCGCAGCACGCCGGCCTTGCTCAACGCCGTGAATGTCAGCGACGGCAAGGTGTATTGCGCGCCGGTGGCCGAGCGCTGGGGCCTGCCGGCCGCGCCGCGCAATGCCCTGACGAAATAGCGGATCTGTTTCCAAAGCCAAACCTGCACGCCGTGCGAGAATTTACCGGCGTTGCGCGTGATGTGCTGCGCGCCGCACGCCGTGCGGCGGCTACGGGCAGAAACGCGCGATCGCCACACGCAATTTCGCGCCCATCCCGTGATGTAGCCGCGGAACGGCGTTCCGCGTGATGTGCTGCACGCCGCACGCCGTACGCCGTGCGGCGGCTACGGGCAGAAGCGCGCGATCGCCGCACGCAATTTCGCGCCCATCCCGTGATGTGCTGCGCCCGCACGCCGTGCGGCAAAGGGAGCGCCGATCGTCCCGCCGTTGGCGGGACTGAAGGTAGGTGCGATCGCCGGATCGCATCTTCTGGCATTGGCGGGATGCGTGATCCCGCCTACACTCAGCGGCACGGGCGTGCCGCGTTCCCCTCGGCGCTGCGTCGCAGAGTGCAGCGTTCGGTGCTGCACGCCGCACGCCGTGCGGCGGCTACGGGCAGAAACGCGCGATCGCCACACGCAATTTCGCGCCCATCCGTGATGTAGCCGCGGAACGGCGTTCCGCGTGATGTGCTGCACGCCGCCACAGCGCGCATTCCGGTTGCATTCATGGCTCGAAAATGTTATACTTTCGCCGCGGTAAATGTGTATCATGCACATGCCTTTTTTAACGGTTTGACTTAGGGAGACTCAAATGGCAATCAAAGTTGGTATCAACGGTTTTGGCCGGATCGGCCGCCTTGTGTTGCAGGCAGTGTGCGATCAAGGCCTGCTCGGCAAGAGCATTGACGTGGTCGCGGTCGTGGATATCTCGACCGATGCCGAATATTTCGCGTATCAATTGAAATACGACTCGGTGCACGGCCGCTTCAAACACGAGGTCAGCGCGGTCAAGAGCGACCCGGCCAAGGACGAGGCCGACACGCTGGTCATCAACGGCAACAAGATCAAGTGCATCATGGCCACCAAGACGCCCGACCAGCTGCCTTGGAAGGCGCTCGGCGTGGATTATGTGATCGAGTCCACGGGGCTCTTCACCGATTCTGAAAAGGCCAAGGGCCATCTCGCGGCCGGCGCCAAGAAGGTGATCATTTCCGCGCCCGGCAAAGGCGAAGTCAAGACCCTGCTGATCGGCGTCAACGGCGATGAGTATGATCCGGCCAAGCATCACATCGTCTCGAATGCCTCCTGCACGACCAACTGCCTCGCACCCGTCGTGCATGTGCTGCTCAAGGAAGGCATCGGGATTGAGAACGGCTTGATGACCACGATCCATTCCTACACCGCAACGCAAAAGACCGTCGACGGCCCGTCGAAGAAGGACTGGCGCGGCGGCCGCGCCGCGGCGCTCAACATCATTCCCTCCACCACCGGCGCGGCCAAGGCCGTCGGCGAAGTGCTCCCGGCCGTCAAGGGCAAGCTGACCGGCATGGCCTTCCGCGTCCCGACGCCGGACGTCTCCGTGGTTGATCTGACCTTTCGTTCGGTCAAGGAAACCTCGATTGAGGAAATCGATGCGCTGATGAAAAAGGCGTCGCAGACGTACTTGAAGGGCATCTTGGGCGTTGCCACCGAAGAAGTCGTCTCGACCGATTTCATCCACGACAATCGCTCGTCAATCTACGACTCGCTGGCCACCGTCCAGAATAATCTCAAGGGCGAAAAACGCTTCTTCAAGATCGTCTCCTGGTACGACAACGAGTGGGGCTATTCCTGCCGCACCGTTGATCTGCTGGAACTGATGGCCAAGAAAGACGGCGTCAAGTAAGCCACTGTTGTGTCACCCGCGCCGCCGCGTTCGCGCGGCGGCGCGCCTTCATCCGGGAGCTGCTATGAACAAGAAAACCCTGCGCGATGTCGCGCTCAACGGCAAGCGCGTCGTCATGCGCGTCGATTTTAATGTGCCGCTCAAAGACGGCGTGGTCGGCGACGACACCCGCATCAGCGCGGCCTTGCCCTCGATCAACTACTGCCTCGAGCACGGCGCGTCGGTCATTCTGATGAGCCACTTGGGCCGGCCCAAGGGTGGCAAAGTCGAGCCGGAATTTTCACTGAAGCCGGTCGCCGTGCGGCTGCAGGAATTGCTGGGCAAGCCGGTCGTGTTTGTGGCCGACTGCCTCGGCGACGAAGCCCTGGCGGTGGCCAAGGCGCTCAAGCCCGGCCAGGTCGTCCTCCTGGAGAACACGCGGTTCTACAAGGAAGAGGAAGGCAAAGCCAAGGTCGCCGACGATGCCACAGACGAGCAGAAAAAAGCAGCCAAGCAAGAGATGAAAAAGAAGCAGGACGAAATGGCCAAGAAGCTGGCCGCGCTCGGCGATATCTATTGCAACGACGCGTTCGGCTCGGCCCATCGCGCGCATGCCTCGACCGCCGTGATCTGCAAATATTTCAAGGAGAATGTCGCCGGCTTCTTGATGGAAAAAGAGATTGCCTATCTCGGCGGCGCGGTGGAGAACCCGACCCGGCCGTTTGTCGCCATTCTTGGCGGTGCCAAGGTTTCCGACAAGATTCCCGTCATCGAGAATTTGCTGGTCAAGGCCGATGCAATTATCATTGGCGGCGCAATGGCCTATACCTTTCTCAAGGCCAAGGGCGCCAGCATCGGCACCTCGCTGGTCGAGCCTGATCTGATCGAAAAAGCCCGGGAATTCATGGCAACCGCCAAGGCCACCAACAAGCCCTTGCTCTTGCCGCTGGACCACATGATCGCGACGAAGTTTGACCAGCCCGACGGCGCGCGCGTCGTTGACGGCGAAAACATACCCGACGGCATGTGCGGCGTGGACATCGGCCCGAAGACCATCGCCTTGTATGCCGCGACGATTGCCGGCGCCAAGACGATCGTCTGGAACGGCCCGATGGGCGTCTTCGAAGTGCCGGCCTTTGCGGTCGGCACGTTTGCCATTGCCAAAGCAGTTGCGGCCAGCGGCGCGACTTCGATTGTCGGCGGCGGCGATTCCGTCTCGGCCGTCAAGAAATCCGGCGTGGCCAAACAAATCTCGCATATCAGCACGGGTGGCGGCGCCTCGCTTGAATATCTCGAAGGCCACAGCCTGCCGGGCATCGACGCGCTCAGCGACAAGTAAGCGCAGCACGCCCACAGTCAGCAAGCGCCGCGAGCAATCTCCGCTCGCGGCGTTTTTTTGTGCTCACAACGGATGCGCGGCATTACGCCGCCAATATGCTATACTAGGCGCAATCCGCAATCGTGCCGCTGCGTGGCGCGGACGTCGCGCGGCATGTGCCCGGGAAGCTGCAACTCAGGAGCCTTATGGAAGCTTTGCTGGTCTTATTCTCGCTGGGTCTGTTTGTTGTCCTGGTAATCCTGCCAATTGTCAGCATCGTCAAGTTGAGCGGGCTGCGCCAAGCTCAGGAAGAAAACACCAGACAACTTGAGCAACTGCGTGCCACACTCGAACGTGACGCGGTTGACACGTCCACCACTACCACACCCGCCGCGGAACCCGCCACAGCACAGCCGGCCCCGTCAATTCTGTCCACCCCGTCCACTCCCGCGCCCGCGCCCGCGCCTGCCGCGGCACCGCCGCCAGTGTCCACAGTGCCGCCACGCGCTGCAACCCCGCCGCCGGTGCTGCCGGAAGTGTCGTTTACGCCGATGCCACCACCACCGCCGCGCGAGCCTTCCGCATTTGAACGCGCCGCCGGTGATATTTTGCAGCGCGCTTGGAACTGGATTATTGTCGGCGAGGAGTACCGGCGGCCGGGCGTTTCCATCGAGTTTGCCGTGGCAACCAACTGGTTGCTGCGCATTGGTGTGGTGATTTTCGTGGTGGGCATGGGCTTCTTCGTCAAATATTCGGTGGATCACGGCTGGCTGGGGCCGCAGGCACGCGTCGCGATGAGCAGCTTGAGTGGCTGCGCGTTGCTGGTGGCCGGCATCATCGCCATGACCCGCCGCGCGCGCCTGCTCGGCCAGGGCTTTGCCGGCGGTGCCTTTGCCATTTTGTATTTCA
>JAPLST010000432.1:10314-16066 GCA_026398485.1 bacterium | reverse complement strand
ACGGGAGCCGCCGGCGTAGAGCGCGCAGACAGGTAGGGCGGTCAGGCCCTTGACCGCCGCGGTCGTCGCTGCGCCATTTTATCACCGGCGTGCGCGAGTATGCAGCAACGGCGGTCAGGGCCTGACCGCCCTACCTCACCCTCCGGCCACGCCCGCGCAGAACCCACAACAGATTTGGCTACGTCAGGTTCGCATTTCCCCTATATCGGAATTTCAGACCTCCGTGTCGCGAATCTGCCGCGCATGCGCCGGCGGCGGGATCGGTGGAAGCCGGATATGCACAAGAGGAAACAAGATGCCCCGCGCGGAGCGCGTGGCGTACGTGCATGCGTTATGGTGACTTCTGATTTTTATGGCCGTAGCGGACGATCTGCGCGGCCAGCCGCGCGGCCGAGGCATTCGACGGCATGACCAGCACGCCGGCGTGTTCAAGCCCTTTGACCACCGTGCTGCGGTTCTGCGGGTCGTTGTCCGTGCCGGTGACCGACGCGACAATGCTCAGATGCCGCTTGCCACTGCGCGCCGCCGCAAAGGCCTTTGCCAGCGCTGGCACGAGTTCTGCCAGCGGTTGCAGGTTCGCGCCATAACCCAGCACGACATCCAGCAAAATCACGGCCACGCGCGGGTCCTGCGCCTCCGCCATGATGCGCTGGTTGCGCAAGGAATAGTCAATCATGGGATGCGGCCGGCCAACCGTGAATTCGTCTTCGCCCAAATCAATGATGGTGTTGGCGACACTCTCCAATGAATTTTTTAGTTTTAGTTCCGGCGCCAATGGCACATTGGAATGCACCGCGCCAATGATGTCCTTGCAGATGAGCTGGGCTTCGGTGCAAAACGTGCCGCCGCTGAACAAGCCGCGCACATAGGCTTGCCCCTTTTTCAGTCGTGCCGCCGCGGTCTTCGCCAGATTTTTTTCGGCGCGGTCAGACGACGGGGCCGGTCGTGTGCCGACCGCCGCGACGGCCGTTTGAGCGGCTTCTTCGAGGGTTGCGCAGGCTTTGACTTTGCTGCCTTTCAACAAGCACGGGTCGCCGCCCAGGAACACCGCGACAATCGGTTTGCGAATGCGCGCGCATGCCGCAATTATTTTCTTGAGCACCGTCGGATGCGGCGGCTTCGAGACCAGCACGATCACGCGCGTGGCCGGATCGTGCGCGAGCAGCTGCATGCCTTGCAAAAACATGATGCCGCCGACATCCTGCTTTACATCGCGGCCGCCGGTGCCGATCGCCTGAGAGATGCCGGCGCCCATGTTCGAGATCAGCGTGGACACTTCCTGCAAACCCGTGCCGGCGGCGGCAACAATGCCGATCGGCCCACGCTGCACGGCATTCGCAAAGGCCAGCGGCACGCCGTTGATAATCGCCGTGCCGCAATCCGGCCCCATCACGAGCAACCCTTTTTTCTGCGCGAATCGTTTCAACTCAATTTCTGTTTCGAGCGGGACGTTGTCCGAGAACAGCATGACATGCAGCCCTTTGTCAAGGCATTCTTGGGCGACCGCGCCGGCAAAGCGGCCGGCGACGGAAATGACCGCAAGGTTTGCGCCGGGCAGCGTGGTGAGTGCGCCCGTGATGGTGCGCGGCCGCGTTTCCTGTTTTGTGACGGCGGTGTTGGTGTTGACCGCTAAATGTTGATCGAGATTATTGAAAATCGCATCGGCGATTTTCTCGGTCTTGGCTTTGACGACCACCAGCAGATCGGCATCGCGCGCGCCGGCAAACTCGTCCAGCATGAGGCCGGCCGATTTCAGAATGCCCTTGTTTTCGGGCGTGCCCATGACGACCGCGGCATCCACGACGCCGCGCTGCGCGCGCAGATGCTGCGCCACGGTCATGAGCGTGACGGAATCGAAATACGCGCCGCTTTTGATGATGCCGCGAATGATCATGAAAGACTCCGTAGTGAAGAGGTGGATGGATGGATGAGTGGATGAATGGAAGGATGGGGCGGCGACTCGATTGCAGCCACTGCGTGCTGAGGTTGGGCCAGTCCCGCCAGTGGATGTATATAAGTTGCCTTCATCACTGCAAATCCCTCCCCTCGCCAAGCCGAGGTACTTCCTTTTGCAAAGGGAGACGAGCGTGCCGCGCTGGGGGCGCGCCGGGAGATTTCTCTGCTGCTGCCGTCCCCCTGGCGGTGCTTGGGCCGTCCCGCCACGCGGCGGGAGGGTTGGGGGATTTTCCTGCCGCTGCGAGAAAACCCATGGCGGTGTCGGCGCCGGACGTGGCGCCGACGGCCAGCAGGTGTTCGGTGCAGGCACGCACAGTTGCCGCATCGGGCCGGGCCAATGCGCAAATCAAATTGCGGGTGCAGGCAAAAGGCTGGCCTTCACTGGCGCAGTACAGGAATGCATTCGAGAGCAGATTGCCGCCAAGCGCATGCGTGAGAATCGTGTGGCGTTGCGCCGCCAGATCCATGCCGCGCAGTTTTTCAATGACGCGGCAGCCGAGCAGAAAGCCGGCCAGAAAATCATCGCCACTCGGCGTCAAGCCATAGCCAAGGCCTTTCAGTGTGCCTGCGCCGGCTGCAAATTCACCGCGTTGCAGTTGGCGCATGCCGCGCCGCAGACGTGTAGCAAGGCACTGCGCGAAGCGCGACCGGCCCGGCGTTGCCAGCAACTGCGGCATGCTGTGCGGCGGTGCCTGCTGCCGCAGCACATCTTCGCAGTGCCGCAGGTTTTCCATGAAGACCGGTGCAGCCGCCGGACCGACATGCATGGCGGCGGAATACCGGTGCAACAGCCGCTTTGGGTGCGCTACTCCATCCAGAATAACATGGGCGCGCGTAACCTTGAGCACACTGGCATCCGTCACCGCAGTCAGCGTGCGCGCCACGATATTGATCGGGCCGTCGCCCACGTCCGGTGTGACGAGCGCGACCAGCGCCGGGCCGCGCACAAAATTCACCGCGCGGGTGAAGCGTGCCTGCACGCGATACACACCGCAGCGAATCCTGGTCCCGTAACTAATCAGTTGCAGTGTCATTGTTATTGACGAAGAGGACAAAGGGCAGAAAGAGGTCAAGCGCCCTGAGAAAGTGATAAGACAGTGCCATTGGCAAAGTGGGAGCTGCATTCCGTGCAGCCAGGCAGCTTCTTTGAAAATTGCCACAAGGGACTGTGGCTCCCATTCACACCAGCAAGTGAATATTCACAGCCCACTTTCAACGCTTGTCCTCTTTCTCTTTAGGCTCTTCGTTAAAAACTGCCTCAGGCAAACTGTGCGCCGGGTTTTTTGTCATTGAAGAAGGGAAAGCGCGTGCGGGTGGTGGTCACCAACTCCTTGGTGACGTCAATCTCGGCGACGAACGCGCCCTCGGCCGACGTGCAGTCCAGCACCACTTTGCCCAGCGGATCAAAAATCATTGAATTGCCGCTGTACTCGAGCGTGGGATCCTTGCCGGTGCGATTGACGCCGACGACATAACATTGGTTCTCAACGGCGCGCGCCCGCAACAGTGTCATCCAATGCTCCGCCCGCCGCGCCGGCCAACTGGCAATGACCACAAACACATCCGTGGCCTCGGCTTTGTTCCAGAACAGATAGGGAAAGCGCAGATCAAAGCAGACCGCCGGCGTCACTGCCAGCGTGTCGAGCAGAAAAGTTTCCTGTGTGACACCGCTGGTGTAGTGCTTGTTTTCGCCGGCAAACGAATACAGATGAATCTTGGCGTAGGCCGAGACGATCGCGCCGGCGGGGTTCAGGGTGATCAATTTATTGAACCCATCCACCACGCCGCCGAACGAGACCCACTGGTTGTGCGCCTGCGCCATGGTTTGGAAAAACGCAAGGTCGGCGGCGGCCAGCGTGGTGGCGCGGGTGCTCATGGAAAATCCGCTGAGCGTCATTTCCGGAAAGACAAGCCACTGGGCGGTGCTGATCCGTGGGCAGGCGGCCAGCAGACTGGTGATCTTCTGTTTGTTGGCGGCGCGATCTTCCCAAACTTGGTCGAACTGGCACAGGGCAATTTTCATGCGGGGGCTCCTTCAGATTAGTCGCGGATCAGCATTTGGCAACAGGAAATTTGTATCAGCGGGCGGGTGGCGGTGCGCCCTTGCTGGCGGCGATGGCCCGGCGCACTGCGCTGATCGCGTTGTTCATCCGGCGAAAGCGCAAGATGCCCGCCACGCCGGTCACCACGCCCGTTGGAATACAGGCGATACCAACAATCAAGAACCAGCCATGATGCGAAAAATGAATAATAGTGATGCCGGCGATGATCAAGGCCACGCCTGAGCGCAGATACGCCATCAACGTGCGCTCGTTGGCCAGCAAGGTGCGGTCAATGGCCAACTCATCCCGCAAGATCAACTCGGTGTTTTCAAAGCGAGCATAGGGCTCGGGTGGCATGTCATCAACTCCTTGTGGTGAAGCGCGGAAGCGCGGCGTGATGATTATAGCATAAAGATCATTCAGGTCGGGTAATTTGTTCGCGGCGAACAAATTATTAAATGGAAACCTAGCCACCATCCAAATCGGCGGCAAGCGCACTGCGCTGTGGTGCGCGGTGCCGGCGCGAAGATATAGAACGCGTCAGAAATGCTGTATGGAGAGCGTCGCGCCGAGCGGGCACCAGATCTGCGGGTCGGTCGGCCCGAAAAACACCGCGCCGTGCGCGCCGACAATGCCGGCCAAATGACTGACGCCAGAGTCGTTGCCGACATAAGCCTGTGCATGACGCAGATACCACGCCAGCTCCGGCAGCGCCGGATTGGTCACCACGGTGGCGGGCCTGGAAAACGCCGCGCGAAAGGCACGGACTGCCTGCCCATCCGCCTCGCCGCCGACAATCAGCCACTGCCAGTCCTGGTTGCCGTGCAGGTCGTGGCACATCGTGGCCAGCATGTGCGCCGGTGCGGTCTTGCGCGGCGCGCCGCTGCCGGGATGCACGACCGCGAACGGCACCACTGGTGGCGGCTGCGGTGCGACGGCGCGGGGTTGCGGAATGACAAAGGGCAGATTGCCACCGAGCGCGGCGCACAGCCGGGCATGCACAAACTGGCTGTAATGCTGCGCCACGCACTGCTGCGGCGTCGCATCCACGGCATGCACGACCAAGTGCGGCACGTGGCGCAGGTTGCGCGCCAGTGCCGACGCGGGCGGCTCAAACACAATGGCAGTGACGACCTTGGCGGCGTGCAGCATGGCGGCCGCGTCCGGCCCGAACAGTGCCGCGGCGCGCGCGCTGTCGCTGTCGATGAACGTGTCGGCCAGCTGTGGATACAGCTGGGCCAGCACGCGCGGTGCAACGAGCTGCACGGTACTGCCGGCGCAGACATGACGCACGGCGGCCAGCGCGGGCGTGCTCAGCAACAGATCACCGAGCGCGCCGGAAAGATAGACAAGGGTGGCGGACAATTAGGGTTCAGGGTTCGGGGTTCAGGGCTGCTTGGAGCTGGCTTGGCTAGTCCCGCCAGCGGCGTGGATCCGCCAGCGGCTGGATTCAGGGTTCAGGGAAAAATGGCTTTGCTGCAAAACCATTTTGTGCAAAATGAATTGCGGCAATTCATTTTTATAGCAGAGGAACATCGAATAATGAACAAGGAATAACGAAGTCCCAAGGTTTGACCCTTTACCCTTTGCCACTTTCGCACGTGGTTGCTTTGCAGATCGCCGCGAGCAGCTGGGCCGGCTCGTCCGTGCCGATGCGGAATTTGCGTTTGTTGCTTTGTTCAAGCTCGATTGCGTCAAAGCCGGAGACGTTGAATAGCCAGCCGGGCGGAGTCAGGTGAATGCCCCAGCCGTAG
>JAPLST010000432.1:9054-10289 GCA_026398485.1 bacterium | reverse complement strand
ACCACGGATTCCGGACGATGCGCGCGGCCCGGATGTTTTCGACCCGAAACGTTTTGCGGATGATCCCCGGGCCGAACGCGGCGACGATCGTGGCGCTCGTCACCGTCACGGTCAGTGAATGAAAGAGCACCATGCATATCACCAGAACGACGGCAACCGCGCCGCCCACGACAAGCGGTGCGGGCACGCACAGCGCCAAAATTGTGACAAACACGGCCACGGCGATGAGTGACCACTGGATCAACGTTCCTGCTTGCGTGTGTTGGTAGATGGGCATAGGCACTCCTTAGATTACTTTTTCAACATTGGCGCGCGAGACGGGGTCGAGCACCACGAGCGACGGGATCTCGTAGCGATTGCCCATCGTGTCGCGAATGATCAGCCGGTCATCGGTTTCCCAATGCACATTGACGGCCGGGTCTTTGATGACGAAGGCGCGCCGGCCGTGGTTGGTTTCCACATCCCAATAACGATTGCCGTAATGTGATTCGGTCTTGAGCACGGTGCGGATCACGGGCAGGAGATACGCCGCCTGCAACGCATCGGCCAGACAGGCGCGCGACGCGGCATCGAGCGCCGCGAGGCCGGGCAGCAGCATGAGTTCATGATTGTGCTCGTCGAGGATGGCGATCTCCGCATCCGCGTTGCTGATCGGGCGCGCCCGCACGACGCGCACCATCTGCGGCGGCGTGCCATCGCCCTGGTCGAGCCAGACCGCGCCCTTGGTGTACGAGAAGCGCGGGCGGGCGGCCGGCGTAGTCAGGGCGTCATTCATTCCACACCTCCGCGCGCAGTTTTGACACATCGGTCTGCAGTTTGACCAGGCGGGCATAGATGCCGTCGCGGGCCAGCAGTTCGTCATGTGTGCCGACTTCGGCCAGCGCGCCGTCGTCGAGCACCAGCAAGCGCTGCGCATTGCGCAGCGTCGAGAGGCGGTGCGCGATGGCGATCGTGGTGCGGCCCTTGACCAGTTGTTCAATGGCTTCTTGAATGGCCTTTTCGGTTTCGGCATCGACGGACGAGAGCGCCTCGTCCAAAATCAGGATCGGCGGGTTGTGCAGGATCGCGCGCGCAATCGCGATGCGCTGGCGTTCGCCACCCGACAGTTTCGCGCCGCGCTCGCCGATGATCGTGTCGTAGCCGTCCTCTTTGTTGACAATGAACTCATGGGCGCGCGCGGCCCGCGCCGCCGCGACCACCTCGGCAAATGACGCATGCGGCGCGCCGTAGCTTAT
>JAPLST010000432.1:0-9017 GCA_026398485.1 bacterium | reverse complement strand
ATGATGCTGTCATCAAACAGCACGGGGTCTTGCATAACCAGCCCGATTTGCTGGCGCAGACATTCAAGCTTGAGGTCACCAAGCGGCACGCCGTCCACGGTGACTGTCCCGGCGTCAATGTCGTAGAAGCGGCAAATCAAATTGATCAGCGTGCTCTTGCCGGCGCCGGATTTGCCGACCAAGCCGATCATTTCACCCGGCGCAACGGCGAAGGAAATGCCCTTGATGATTTCCTTGCCGCGCTCGTAGCTGAAGCGCACGTCCGCAAACTGGATCGCGCCGCGCAGCGGGCTGAGGGAAATCGCGTTGGGCGCGTCATACGTTTCCGGCGGCGTGTCGAGCACGGCGAAAATCCGCTCGGCGCCGGCAAAGGCGTGCGTCATCCAATTCATGATCGCCGTGAACCATTGCAGCGGCCCGTAGAACAGCCAGATGTAGCCGACAAACGCCAGCAAGTCGCCCAAGGTCACGGCCGGGTCTTGCGCCATGATCCGCTTGGTGGCGAAATACCACACCGCCGTCACGCCCAGCGACATGATGAAAAACATGATCTCGGAAAAGGAAAGGAAGGTGCCTTCAATGCGGAAAACGGTCTGGCTCAGCGCCCGGTTGGTCTGGTCAAACACGCGCGTGCGCCGCTGCTCCTGGCTGAAGGCCTTGACCACCTTGATGCCGCTCAGCGACTCGCTGATGATCGAGTGCAAGGCACCGACCCGGCTGCCTTCGCGGTGGAAGAGTGGCAACAATTTGCGCCAGAACCAGCGCGCGCCGCCCAGCAAGAACGGCACCGGCAGAAAGACCAGCAGCGCCAGACTGGGATTGAGCGCGATCAGCACCGCGGCAATCGCAATAAACGAAAGCGTGTTGACCAAAAGGTAGGGAATGCCGTCCAGCAGAAAATGTTCAAGCTCGCGCGTGTCATGCATGACGCGCCCGACCAGCTCGCCCGATTCGTGCTTGTCAAAATAGCTCATGCGCAGCCGTTGCAGCCCCGCGTGCAGCCGGCTGCGCAGGTCGGCCACCAGATGGGCGGCCAGCCACGCGGTCAAGCTGCCGCTCAGCAGGCGCGCCAGCAAGCGCGCCACGGCGCAGGCTGCCATCGCGCCAATCCACAGACCGAGCTGGTCGTAATGCCGCAGCTTGAGCACATCATCCACGATCATCTTGGTGATGTAGGGAGGGAACAATTGTGCGACCACGGTAATCAACGTGCCGGCCATCATCAGCGTGACTTGCCAGCGGTACGGTTTAAGCAAGCCGATCAGGCGCATGAAGATGCGCAAGCGCGGCACGCAGGCGGGGCAGTGCGCGCCGCGTTCGGGCAGGGGCGCGCCGCACTTTGGGCAGCAGGCGTGATCCTGGCCGTCCGGCACCGCCGCGGGGCGCCCGGCGACCAGGTCATTGATCACCCGCCCACAGACGGCGAATTCCGGCACAAAACGCTTGCTGTAGTACACCAGCGTTACGCGACCGGTCTGCGTCACGGCCATCAGCCGCCCGCTGCCGAACAGTTCGTCAATGCGCGTTTCCTTGATCTCGGCCAGCGGCAGCACCAGTGGCGGTGTATTCCCGTCCGTGACTATCACCCAGGTGGCGGTGATGACAACATACGTCGCGCCGAACTGGCGCGCGCGGGTCATGTCACTGACAAAAGAGAAGCGGATCTCGCCGGCGCTGTCGAGCAGCGCGGCAAGCTGCGTGCGAATATGATCGGGCAAGGCAACCGTGCGGTTCATAAACAAATCCAATACCAGCAATGATACGGATTTTGAGTGCCGCGCGCAAGCGCCACGCCAGAGGCCCGTGCCGCCGTTAAGCGCAGCGCAGTATTTTCTCTCACTAAGGCACTAAGGCGCTAAGCCACAGCGAATCAGCTCAGCAGGCAATTGGTGTGGGTGACTTGGGAGCTTTGGTTTGTGTATTGATGGAACTCAATCTGCACGCCGCTGGGATCCGTGGTCCACAATTGCCAGCTCTGATCCGCGCCAAGTGTTTTCTCGGTGGCCGTGTAGCCGTGCTCGCGCAGGCGCGCGCCGATTTGGTCAATGTCATCGGTCTCCAGACAAAAATGCCGCAGTGGATTTTTCTCCGCAACCTCGACCGCGTCGGTCTGAAACACTTCCACATAGCTGCGCGGCGCCACTTGCAGATAAAAACCAACCACGCGGCCGTCACGGATAAAATCAAAAACCTTTTGAAAGCCCAGACCGGCGCAATAAAAACGTTCCGCCGCCGCCAAGTCTGTGGCGGTCAAACACACATGCGCAATCCCTTTGATCATCGTCGTTTCTCCTAAAAAATGTTATGCCGTTGCGACGTCAATGCCATATCTGTCCACAATATAGTTCCCGGCATATGCGATTTGAACTCTGAATTTTCCGGGGTTTTTTGGTAGTGTGTATTTGGGCATGTCGTAAATTCCGTCGGCGCTTGTCCCTCTTGCTGTCTCTTGTGCCTCTTCGTCAAAACTCGCTCACGGCCCGATCCACGTGCCGGTCTTGCCGGCCAAGGCTGCGCGCGCGGTGCGCAACGAGGTGATGATTGCCTGCTGCCCGCTGCTCTCGACGAAGCGCGCCGCCGCCTGTACTTTCGGCCCCATCGAGCCTTCCGGAAAATGGCCTTGCCGGCAATAGCGCTTGGCCTGCGCCACGGTCAGCCGGTCGAGTGTGCGTTCACGCGGCGTGCCCCAGTGCAGCGCGACTTTTTCAACATCGGTCAGGATTAGCAGATAATCGGCATCCACACGCTCGGCCAACAGGGCCGCGGTCCAGTCCTTGTCAATCACCGCCTCGACGCCGCGCAACATGCCGTCATCCGCGCGCACCACCGGAATGCCGCCACCGCCGCAGGCAATCACGACAATGTGATTGTCGAGCAATTGCAGGATCGAGGCCTCTTCAATGATCCGCAACGGCCGCGGCGATGCCACAACCCGCCGCCAGCCCTTGCCCGCCTGCGGTTTCACCAGTTTCATATTGTAGCCATGCTGCCGGTGCAATTCCTCCGCTTCAGCTTGGGTGTGAAAAGTGCCGACCGGCTTGGTCGGCCGCGTGAAGCATGCCGAATGCGGATCAACCTCAACTTGGGTCAAGACGGTGCAGACGGGAATCTCGCGCCCGCACATGCGCGGGAAATGATAGGCCAGCCGGTTTTGCAGCATATAGCCAATCTGCCCCTGGGTCATGGCGTCACAGTTATCCAGCGGCTGGCCGGGCAGCAGGCATTGGGCGTGTTCCTGCTGCACCAGCAGATTGCCGACCTGTGGGCCATTGCCGTGCGTGATCACCACTTTGTAATGGTGCTTCACCAAATCCGCGATTTGCCGCGCCGTCGCATCCACATTGTGCAGTTGGCGCTCGTACGTGCCCGTGCCGTGCGAGGGCAAAATAGCGTTGCCGCCCAAGGCAATAACCACCACGCGTTTGCTCATGTCCGTTTCCTTAGCTGGTGCTCTATTGTACTAAAAAACAATTACAATGCGGTGGTTGGCGCGCGGCACGGAATGCGCACCAAGTGCTCGGCCGGCAAGACCATGGCGCTTAAAAAGCCGCCGTAGGCCGCGCCGGTGTCAAGGCCAATCCGGCGCTGGGCATGCTCGATCCGCGGATCAAAGCCGCACTCGCGCGTCGGCGTGTGGCCATACACGACGGTCTGCGGCAGTCGATGCGTTTTTTTCAGAAACGCCGCGCGAATCCACAACAGATCGTCTTCCCACTGCTCCGCAAGCGCGTGCGCCGGATTGATGCCGGCATGCACAAACACATAGTTTTCGGTGGCATACAGCAGTTGGGTTGCGGCCAAAAACGCCAGGTGCGCGCGCGGCACATATTCCCGCAGCGCGTGCCGGACGGCCAGCGGCGGGAGATGTTCCTCCGGGCATTGCTGCAGCAGCGACGCAGGACAGCCATACTGTGTCAACGTGCTGATCCCGTCATTACAGGCCAGGGTGTACGAGGCGCCATCACCCCGCGGCACAAGATCGAGGAAATGCAGCAACATCGCATCGTGATTGCCGCGCAGAAACACGCACTGCGCGTGCGCCTGCTGCACGGCGAGCAAGCGTTCGAGCGTGCCCGGCGCATCCGGCCCGCGATCCACATAATCGCCCAGAAAGACCAGCACATCCGCGGGTGTCAGCGGCAGCTGCGCCAGCAGCGCGTCCAGCGCCGCGCGCTGGCCATGAATGTCACCTATGGCAATGTAGCTCATGCAAAAAATCTGAACGATGAACGCTGAACGCAAAAGTAAAAACCGCTGAATCTGCGCTGACTTCAGCGTTCCGACTTCAGCCTTCCCTGAACCGTGAACTGTGAACCGTGAACCGCAGCCCTAAAATGTTGCCGCATACCTGTTCGTCGTTTCAACCTTGGTGATCACCCGGTCGTTTGAGAACCAGATAACGGCGCGCGCCGGCGGCCGGATGACGTCCGCCACGGCGTTGGTACCCCCCAGCAGGTACACATACGCAAAGCCATCCCGCACGCCCGAGTTGCGATCGTACGGTTTGTAGGTCACCACGATATTGTCCGGCGCGCCCAGCGTCTCGCGCACGTGCCGTTCGGGCATGCCGGGCTGCAGGGTCACCAGTGCAGCCGAGCGCTGCGCCTGCCGCTGCGCATCCGGCGCGGCCGGCGCCACCGGGCTGGTCGTCGCGCAGCCCGCCACGAACAGCCAGATTATCAGCAGCCCCGCGTTCCCAGTCATTCTCTCTGCCGTTTCTGCATTCATCATTCATCACTCATCATTCATCATTTTCTGTCATGTCCCTTTCATTATACCACACCTCTTGCTACAATGGTCGCACGACCATGACACTGACCTATCTTGACACACCATCCGGCCCCGTCGCGCAACAGATTGCGTGCGACAAAGAGTTGATGCTGCACGTGGCCGCCGGGACGCAACCGGCCTTGCTGCGCTTTTACGAAGCGACGGACGAGGCGGTGGTCGTCGGCATTGCGCAGAAGCCGGAGCAGCAGGTTGATCTCGCAGCCTGTGCCGCCGATGGCATTCCAGTGCTGCAACGCTTTTCCGGCGGTGGCACGGTCTTTATCGGGCGCGGCTGTCTGGTGTTCAGTGTGATCGCGCCGCACGGCCCGGCGCTGAAGCCGTTTGATGTCGGCGGCGCCTATCGACATGTCTTGGCATGTGCCATCGCCGCCTTGGGTCGTCTGGGCGTGCCGGCCGTCTTTGAACCACCGTGTGACTTGGCCGTGCAGGGTCGCAAGATTTGCGGCACGGCACAAGCACAGAAGCGCGGCGTCGTGCTGGTGCATGGCAGTTTCTTGGTGGACGCCGACCTGGCGCGCATCGCGCGCTATCTGCGCGAGCCGGCCGTCGCACCGGCCTATCGGGCGCAGCGGTCGCATGCCGCGTTCTTGGGCAATCTGGCGGAACGCGGCATCAGCCGCGACGTGCTGCGCGCGGCCTTGCGCGCTGGGTGGTGCGAAGGCCTGGGGTAGAGGCCTGGGAATGCGAATATCGAATATTGAACAAGGAATGTAGAATAATGAAGTTCTGCGCAGATACTTCGACCTTCAATATTCCTTGTTCGCTATTCGATATTCATCAGCAATCAGGGTTCAGGGGTCTGGACGCTGATGGCTGCGCTTGGCCGCGGCGGTCACACCCACAATGAACTCTGTTTTTGCCTTGGTATAGCCGACACGGTCGTTGGGGTACTTGTGCGCCAGTTCCATTTTGAGCGCGGCGTATTGCGCGGCGACGGCCGGATGCGCAATGAGATAATCTCGAAACAAGAGCCGGTCCCAATGCTCGAAGTGGGCCTCGACCATGTGCAGATGGTGAGTGCGTGTGCCCTGCGCGTCGCGCTTGATGAACCAGGCATAGAACGGTGGCCGGTCGTCATCCCACGCCGGGCGCCAGAAGTAGTCGTAGCCCTGCGCTTCAAGGATGGGCACAATCTGCTGCTGCGTTGCGGCTAAATCGGTGACTTCGATCAGCATGTCGATGACGGGCTTGGCGGGCAAGCCCGGAACGGCGGTGCTGCCGAAGTGTTCGATGCGCTTGATCAATGCCAACGGGAGGCAGGCCAGCAGGTGCTGCTTTTCTTCCGCAAACAGCGCCAGCCAGCGCGGATCGTACGGCACAATCGCCACGTGTTCTTGCACCACCCGCTGAATCTTGTCGTGCAGTGTTTCCATAGTGTTGTGGGCTGGCGGAAAGTATAGCAAGGCAAGGGTGGGAAGTCAAGGACAGAACGGGGGAGGGTTCAGGGTTCAGGGGAAGATGCAGCGGAATATCCAATATCCAACAAGGAATGTCCAAATAATTTGTTCGCGACGAACAAATTAATAATCTGCTACAATAGTGCGATTGCTGCATTTAACGCAACCGGATTGAGCCGATGAATCGAACGCATGTGTACGCGCTGCTGGGCCTGGCGCTGGTTACCGGACTGACGTTTCATGCCGTGTTGCTGCCGCTCAAGCCGCTGGTGGCGCAGGACGCGCCCTTGGCCGCATCGGCGGCATATAAGCAAGTGATCGCCAGCGGCAAGGAGGTGGTCTGGATCGCCAACGGCTATTTGGGCAACGGCGGCTATGAAGTGGGCTACTCACCGCTGATGTGGCTGACCTTGCTGACGCCGACGCCGCTGGTGAACACGGTCACGTTTGTCTTGCTGGCGTTCTGTGCGGGCGCGGCGATGTACGGACTGGGGCTCGCGCTGGGGGTGCGGCCCTTGGCGGCGTTTACGGGCGCGTGCGCCCTGATGCTGTCGGGGCATTTCATCACCACGGCGTATTCCGGCCATACCGGCACCTTTTTGATGTGGCCGTGCTATATTGCGGCGGCGGGCTTGATCACCGTGGGCATCCAACGCCGGGCTTGGCTGCCGTGTGTGTGGGCCGGCGTGCTGGCCGGGCTGGGCTCGGGGCAGCTTGATGTCGCGGTGATTATCGCGCTGTTTTTGGTGGCGTGGGTGGTCTATGAAGTGGTGGCGACGCGGGCGCAAGGGCAGTGGGCAAAGTTGCTGGTGTGTTTGCTGCTGGCGGCGGCCTGCGGCATGGCGTACAGTTTGCCGACCGTGGTGAGTTTGCTGGGTTTGGCGGGGCGCGCGGGCGGGGCGGGCAGCGTGGCTGAAGACCAAAAAACACCCGATGAAAAATGGAATTGGGCGACGCAATGGTCGTTGCCGATCAATGAAACATTGACGCTGGTGGCGCCGGGCTTCTATGGTTTGGGGCTTGAGCCGGAGTCGCCGTATTGGGGGCGGATTGGCCAGGATGCGCGCTGGCCGACGCAGCGCGCGGGCTTTCCGCGCTTTTCGATGAGCACGCAGGGCGTGGGCGTGGTGACCGTGGCGCTGGCATTGCTGGCGCTATTCGCGGCGGCGTGGGCGCCGGCCCGGCGGGGCGCGATTTATTTCTGGGCGTGGGTCGCGCTGATCACGCTGCTGTTCGCCTGGGGCCGTTATTTTGACGTGGCACCGACGGCCGGTAGCGGCTTGGGGCCGTATCGCCTGTTTTACTGGCTGCCCAAGATGGACAGCATGCGCAATCCCCTGAAGTTTTTATATCCGTTCATGCTGGCGATGGCAATTCTGGCCGCGTTTGGTATGGACATTTTGCTGACGCTGCTGACGCCGCGCAAGGCGGCGGCACCGGCGAAACAACCTGCAAAACACGCGCGCAAGGCGCATTGACCGAGCGTAAGGAACACCCATGTTTGCAACCCTTGACAAGAAACTGCGGCGCTTCATGTATGGCTGGCTGGCGCTGGTCGGCGTGCTGGTGCTGGTTGCCGCGTACACGCTGGTGGGCCAGTCGAACATGATTCAGCGGCTGGGCGCGGCCCAGGCCGAAGAGCTGGCGGCGAACCCGCAGGTGCAGTCCCAGATCATGCAGATGCGCCAGCAACGCATGACGGACCAGCAAATTCAGGAGCGGCTGGTGCGGGCCGGCGAGCAGCGCGCGGCAGTGTTGGCCGCCAACGCGCGGAGCGCGGCGGTGTGGGCGGCGGCGCTGGCACTGCTGACCACGCTGTGCCTGTACATCATCATGGTGCTGCCGGGTGCGGATGCGCAGATGAAACGTTTGGCGGCGTATAGTCTGCTGGCGATGCTGATTGCGCAACTTATCTTTGTGGCGATGAAATATGTGCAGGTTGAGGATGTCAGCCAGACGCTGGGCGAGCCGGAGGTGGTGCAAAAATTGAAAAGCGTGGCGGCGCCGTTTCGCATCGCCGTGCTGGACCAGCGCCACCCGGTGTACAACATGTGGATCACAACCTTGTTTGGGCTGCACGGGTTGGAATGCATGAATGTGCCGGCCGACTCGCGGCCGACGCCGGATCGCACGGCCTTTTTCTACACGGAGGCGCTGACGCCGGCGCGGCGCTGGCAGTACGGCAATGTGCGCTTCGTGCTGGGTACGCGTGAAATGCTGGAGATGGCGCTGCGGCAGTTGGGCGTGCGCCGCCAGTTTGTGCCGTGGTATGCGTATTCATTGTACAACGAGAATCATGCGGTGTATGAATTCACGAATGTGCTGCCGCGCGTGTTTGCGGTCGGCACCTGGACTGTTTCAACCAATGCCGAGGCGACTCTGGCACTGATGAATAATCCGTCTAATGATCCGCATCACGTGGCGGTGGTGAATGATACCACGCTGGCGGCACGGACGGACGCGGATTTTCACGGCACGGTTGGCATAACCAATTACGTGGCGGAACGGGTATGCGCGCAGGTTGACTTGTCGAGTACCGGGTTGGTGGTCATGGCGACCGAGCCGGCGGCGGGCTGGCAAGCGACCGTGGACGGCGCGCCGGCGGCGCTGCTGCGCTGCAATTTGCTGCATCAAGGGGTGCTGGTGCCGCCCGGGCAGCACGCGGTGGTGTTCCAATATGTCACGCACAATTGGCAGACGCAGTGGACCAATTGGACGCTGATGGCCGTACCGGTGCTGGCGGTGGCGACGCTGGTGCTGTGGCTTGTGCGCAAGCGGCGCAGGGATCGGTGATCGGGGTTCAGGGTTCAGGGTTCAGGGTTCAGGGTT
>JAPLST010000431.1:10842-37541 GCA_026398485.1 bacterium | reverse complement strand
GACAACCTTTCATCACGACTTTGCCACTGATGACCAACGCCACACTGCTAAACCAGGATCTGAAGATCGTCAACATCGGCCTCGTGTCCTTCAAAGACACGTTTGACCAGGTCGGCGCGCCGGCCGTGCAGGTCGAGTGGAAACCCCCGCTGGACATGCCGGCTGCCGTGCGCGCACGCATACATGCCAACCAACCGGCCATCGCCGCGGCCAACGCCACGGCAGTCGAGATTATCCTCAACGGCACGCCCGTGCTGACCGGCCTTGGGCGCGCGCTCGACGTCATTCCCGGCATGCGCAAGAATCTGATTCTGCACGCCGGCCCGCCGGTCACATGGGCGCGCATGTGCGGGCCGATGCGCGGTGCGGTCATGGGCGCGCTGTTGTATGAAGGTTTGGCGCAGTCGCCCGAAGAGGCAAGCGCCGTGGCCGCGTCCGGCACCGTTGACTTTGCGCCGTGCCACGCCCACCAGACAGTCGGGCCGATGGCCGGCATTGTCTCGGCCTCAATGCCCGTCTTTATCCTGAAAAACGAGGCGTACGGCAATCTGGCCTTTGCCACCTTGAATGAAGGACTTGGCAAAGTCTTGCGCTACGGCGCGTACGGCGCGGATGTGCTGCAACGCCTGCGCTGGATGGAAACGGGACTGTATCCGGTGCTGCGCGACGCGCTGGCGCAACTGACGCGGATCGACATCAAGGCGATCATCGCGCAGGCATTGCACATGGGCGACGAATTGCACAATCGCAATCGGGCGGGCACATCGCTTTTCTATCGCGCCATTGCGCCGGCCATCGTGCGCACCTGCCGCGACACGGAAATGGCGGCCAAGGCGCTCGAGTTCATCAATGGCAACGATCATTTCTTTTTGAATTTGTCGATGGCGGCGAGCAAGGTGACGCTCGATGCCGCGCGCAACATTCCGGACAGCAGCATTGCCGTGGTCATGGCGCGCAACGGCACCGATTTCGGCGTGCAACTGGCGGGCACGGGCGACGTGTGGTTCACCGGGCCGGCGCCGGTGCCGGACGCGCTCTTCTTCCCGGGCTACAGCAAGGCCGACGCAAATCCGGACATCGGCGACAGCGCCATCACTGAGACCAACGGACTGGGTGGCTTTGCCATTGCGGCCGCGCCGGCGATTGTGCAGTTTGTCGGCGGGCATGCCGGCGATGCGCTCAATTACACACTGCAAATGTATGAAATCACCGCAGCCGAGAACAAGGGTTATCAAATTCCGGCGCTAGATTTCCGCGGCACGCCGACCGGCATTGATGCCATCAAGGTTGTTGAACAGGGCATTCTGCCGTTTATTGACACCGGCGTCGCCCACAAGGAGCCGGGCATCGGGCAAGTCGGCGCGGGCGTGCTGAGCGCGCCGGCGGAACCTTTTGTCAAGGCCGTGGCCGGCCTGGCCGCGCTGCTGCCTGCCAGTTCGCCTGGTCCCGCCAAGAGGCGGGATGGGAGCCGGTTCCACCCGGCGAATGCAGTTGCAAAGGATCGCGATCCACGCCGATGGCGGGACTGGGCCAGCGCTGAGGTCGCTCCCACTTTGAAGAAAAGCCAGCGTGGCACCACCACAACCATGAGGAAGGCATGAAACAAATCTGCACGCTGCGCGCGGCGGTCGCGCAGATTACCGATTGCGCCAGTATCATGATCGGCGGCTTTGTCTGCTGCGGCATGGCGCTGCGGCTGATCGACGCGCTGCTCGAGCAAGGCACCAAGGAATTAACCATTATTTCCAACGATGCCGGCTATCCGGACAAAGGGGTCGGCAAACTTGTCGGCGCCAATCGCATTCGCAAGCTGATTGCGTCCTATCTTGGGCCGAACCCGGACGTGGGCCGGAAAATGAACAGCGGCGAATTGCTGGTCGAACTGGTCCCGCAAGGCACATTGGCGGAGCGCATCCGCTGTGGCGGCGCGGGTTTGGGCGGGATCTTGACCCCGACCGGGATCGGCACGGAAGTCGAGCGCGGCAAGCAAATCATCACGGTGGACGGCAAACAATATCTGGTGGAAATGCCGTTGCGCGCGGATTTCAGTTTTGTCAAGGCGCATGTGTGCGACAAGATGGGCAACGCCTTCATTGCCAAGTCCTCCAAAAATTTCAATGTGGTCATGGCGATGGCGGCGCGCCACACGATTGTAGAAACAGACGAACTGGTGGAGCCTGGCGCGCTAGACCCCGAGCGGGTCAGCGTGCCCGGCGTGTTTGTCAAAACGATTGCGTGGAGCAACAGCCATGAGTGACGACAACAAAGATCTCAAGCGCGAGCGGATTGCAAAACGCATTGTGCGCGAACTGCCCGACAATGCGCTGGTCAATCTCGGCGTCGGCCTGCCAACCTTGGTGGCCAATTTCATGCCCAAGGACAAGACCATTCTGCTGCATTCGGAAAACGGTTTCACCGGCTTGGGGCCGATGCCCGCGAAGGGCGCGGAAGACTGGGACATTGTCAACGCCGGCGGGTTTCCCGTCAGCATTCTGGCGGGCGGCTGCTTCTTCGATTCGGCCATGTCGTTCTCGATCATCCGCGGCGGCCATCTCGATGTGACCGTACTCGGCGGGCTCGAAGTGGACGAGGCCGGCAATCTCGCCAACTATCTGATTCCCGGCAAAATGCTGGCCGGCATGGGCGGCGCGATGGATCTGGTCGTCGGCGCGCGCACGGTCATCATTGCGATGGAGCATGTCAACAAATATGGCGAGCCGAAAATCCTGAAACAATGCCGCCTGCCGCTGACGGCCCAGCGCGTCGTGAACCTGATTGTGACCGACATGGCTTTCATGCGCGTCACGCCCCGCGGCCTTGTCCTCGAGGAAATCGCCGCCGACACGACCGTGGACGACGTGATCAAAAACACCGAAGCGCACCTGACCCTTGCGCCAACCATCGCCACCTTTTGATGTCACAAACGACATAACATGTCGATTGAAACACTGTAACCCAGCACAGGAGCTGCAATGAAGCCCAATGACTTTCTGAAATTGATGGACACGGTCAAAATGTATGACCTGACCCAGCCGCTCAGCATTCACACGCCGCCGTGGCCGAGTTACATGCCGCTCGGCATCCAGTATTTCAAGCGCATTGCCGGCGCGCACATGGGCCAGGGCGCCAATGGCCAGATCATCACGACCAGCAACCATGTCGGCACGCACATGGACGGTGAGATTCATTTTCACGCCAGCGGCCGCTCGATCGGGCAGGTGCCGATGCGCGAATGGGTCGGGCAGGGCGTGGTCGTGGATCTCTCGAAAGAGTTGGGCGATTATGATTTATACGAACCCGCGCTGCTGATGAAAAAAGCCGAAATCAAGAAACATGACATTTTGATCATCAACACCGGCTATCATCGCTATGCGTGGTATGAAAAGGGCTCGGACGAAGTGCGCTATTTTGTGAAACATCCGGGCCCCGGCCCGAAATTCCATGAGTGGTGCCTGAAGATGCAGTTCAAATGGATCGGCGTGGATTGCGGCAGCGCCGATCATCCGATGAACACGATCATCCGCAACTGGCATCCAAAGTCGTTTGTCGAGGCGGAGGCGAAACTCAAGCGCGTCTACGGCAAGGCGTGGGACGAAATGTTCCCGCTGGACACCTATTACCAAGTCATGCACTTGAAGTTGTTCCCGAAAAAACTGGTGCATGCCGAGAACGTCGGCGGCGACATCGACCAACTGAACAACAAGCGGGTGTGGATCGGGTGCTTCCCGCTGAAGGGCATGGAGCTGGAATCGGCGATGTGCCGGATTGTGGCGTGGCTGCCCTGAAATGAATGTGCTCATTCATTTTTAATTAGGAGACGCAAATGCCGATTACCCATCCATTCGAGTATTACAAGCCCGCGCGGCTCGTTGATGCGCTTGCCCTGCTGCACACGCACAAGGGCGGCGCCAGTGTCCTGGCCGGCGGCACGGATCTGATTGTCTGGCTGAAAGAGGGCGTGGCCGCGCCGCGCGCGCTGGTGGACATCAAGGGCATCAAGGAGCTGGAGGTGCTCGAACTGAAGGATGGCATGCTGCGCATCGGAGCGCGGGCGACCTTCACGGTCTTGATCGAATCCAAGATTGTGCGCGGTAAATTCCCGGTGCTGTGGGAGGCGGCGCGCACGGTCGCCTCGGTCGGTGTGCGCAATCGCGCCACGCTGGCCGGCAATATCTGCTCGGCCATTCCGTGCCTGGACAGTGCGCCGGCCTTGCTGGTGTACGAGGCCGTGGTCGTGCTGCAAGGTCCGGCGGGCACGCGCCGGATTCCGATCACGGAATGGTTTGTCGGCCTGAAGAAAACGGCGCGGCAACCGGATGAAATGGTGACCAGCATCGAATTGCCGCTGCCCAAAAAAAATGGCGGCTGCTATGTGAAGCTCGGCCGCTATGCGGGCGAGGACTTGGCGCAAGTGGGGCTGGCCATTTTGGCGTTTGCTGACAACACATGGCGCATCGCGCATTGCGCGGTCGCGCCCACGCCGCAGCGGATGGCCGGCGTCGAGACCATTTTAGCCGGCAAGCCCCTGGCGGCCGCGCTGATCAGCAAGGCGTGTGCGCGCGCGGCCAAAGACATCAGCCCGATCGCGGACGTGCGCGCATCCAAGGAATACCGGCAGCACATGGCCGGCATCATGCTGACGCGCGGCCTGAAAGCTGCGGCGGCACGCTTGGCCGGCACGGGCCCGGCGTATGGAACATCGTTGCTTTAATGGGAGAACCGGCATGACCAAGACAACAATTACCCTGAAGATCAATGGCGCAACACGGACAGTGGATGTCGAACCCAGTGACGTCCTGATTGAGGTGCTGCGCGACAAGCTCGGGATCAAGAGTCCGAAGATTGGCTGTGACCGCGGCGATTGCGGCACCTGCACGGTGTTGCTGAATGGCCAGACGGTGCGCAGTTGCCTGGTGCTGGCGGTCGAGGCGGACGGCGGCGAGATTGTCACGCTGGAGGGCATTGGGACGGATGGCCTGACACCCTTGCAGAAAGCGTTTATTGCGCACAATTCGTTTCAATGCGGATTCTGCGCGCCGGGCGTGACGCTGGCGGCCACAGAATTGCTGCGCAAAAATGCGCAGCCAACACGTGACGAGATCAAAGAGGCGATCGCCGGCAACCTCTGCCGCTGCACGGGCTATACGCCGATCATCGATGCCATCGAGGACGCGGCCAAGCCCGCGAACAAGAAAACGAAAGCAAAGAAATGATGAGAACACTACGGGCAGTGCAGAAAAATCCCCCAACTCCTTTTTTCAAAAGGGGACAACAGCGGCAGCAAAATCACACTGCTCCTGTTTCCTTTTCCTAAAGAGAGTACCGGCGCAGCCGGACAGGGATTTTGACAAAGCGGACAAGTTGTAGATGAAGATAAATAATGAACATAATCTTATTCCTCTTGCACGCGCTATGCGTAAGCATGGTACGCATGGTGAAGCGTTGCTATGGAATATTTTGAAACAGCGGCAAATGTGCGGGTATCAATTTCTGCGACAACGCCCTGTTGGGCGGTATATCACGGACTTTATGTGTCAGCGTCTGAAATTGATTGTTGAAATTGACGGATCCAGCCACACGGAAAAAGCTACCGAAGATGAAAAACGCTCTGCCTTTCTTGAGCAAGGGGGCTTTGCTGTATTACGTTTCAGTGAGCATGCGGTTTGCACACGGCGCGAAAGCGTCATCACAGCAGTTCAACAATGGATAGCAGAACATGCTCCCGCATCTCACGTTTCGCGCCAATCAAGAACAAGACATTCCGAAGCTGATAGCAGAGTCATTGGACAAACCTTTGACAACAAGCAAGCGGGTTCATGTCTCCCTTTGGAAAAGGGAGATGCAAGAGGGATTTAGGACAATGACGAAGGCCATACTGCAGAAAATCCCCCAACCCCCTTTTCCAAAGGGGGACGGCAGCGGAATCACGCGGCTGGCGGGATGTCGGCAGTGCAGGTCTCCCTTTGGAAAAGGGAGATGCAAGAGGGATTTAGGACAATGACGAAGGCCATACTGCAGAAAATCCCCCAACCCCCTTTTCCAAAGGTCTCCCTTTGGAAAAGGGAGATGCAAGAGGGATTTAGGACAATGACGAAGGCCATACTGCAGAAAATCCCCCAACCCCCTTTTTCAAAGGGGGACGGCAGCGGTAGAAAATCCCCCAACCCCCTTTTTCAAAGGGGGACAATACGGCACAAGATATTTAGGATAATGTCGGCATTACAGCATGAAAAATTTCCCAAGGAGATAGCATGAACGATTTACGGGTTGTTGGCCAATCAGTGGTGCGGATTGACGGGCTTGAAAAAGTCACCGGTGCGGCCAAATATGTTGATGATTTGGAATTTGGGCCGGGCCTGCTCTACGCCTGCATCGTTGAGAGCCCGGTGGCGCACGCGCTGATCAAGAAGATTGACACGCGCGCCGCGGAAGCCCTGCCGGGCGTGGTCAAAGTCGTGACCGGCGCGGATTTCCCGTACAAGTTCGGCCTGTACATGAAAGACCGCTATATTTTTGCCAATGAGCGCGTGCGCTTCGTCGGCGAACAAGTGGCGGCGGTGATCGCCTGGGACGCCAAGACGGCGGCGCGCGCGGCCGCGCTGGTGAACGTCACCTATGAGGAATTGCCGGCGATTTTCAATCCGTGTGCCGCACTCGAAAAAGACGCGCCGCTGATTCATCCGGATTTGGGCAAGTATAATTATGTGCCGTGGTTTTTCCCCAAGGCCAACACCAACATTGCCCATTGGCGCAAGACGCGCAAAGGCGACATCGAAAAAGGTTTTCGCGAGGCAGATCTGGTGCTTGAGGACACCTACACGGTTCCGCGCTACGCGCATTGCGCGATCGAGACGCACGCCATCGTCGGCTTGTACGACATGTCCGGCCGCCTGACCTTGTGGAGCGCGTCGCAGTCGCCGTTCACGCAGCGCAACGTGATCGCCGAATCGCTGGCGCCGCTGGGCATCACGCACAAGGACGTGCGCGTCGTCACGCCGTACATCGGCGGCGGCTTCGGCGGCAAGGCTGGCGTGTCGATGGAAATCATGGGCGCGGCCTTGGCCACGGTTGTGAAAGGCCATCCCGTCAAAATGATGTGGAGCCGCGCGCAGGAATTCTACAACACGTATCAGCGCCAGGGCGTGGTCGCGAAGATCAAAATGGGCGTCAAGAAAAACGGCACGATCACCGCACTTGAGCACACGCTCTACTGGGATGCCGGCGCGTATGTCGAATATGGCGCGAATGTTGTCAACGCGGCCGGCCTGTCGGCGACCAATCCGTACAAGATTGACAACATTGCGATTGACTCGGTCTGCATTTACACGAATCTGCCGCCGGGCGGGCCGTATCGCGGCTTTGGCTATTCGGAGTTCAGCTTCGGGATCGAGTCGCACATCACGCGCGCGGCCACGGCGCTCAAGATGGACCCGGTCGCGTTCCGCAAGCGCAATGCGATCAAGGAAGGCGACCTCTTGCCGTATGGCGCGCCCATGAATGCCAACGGCCTGGCGGAAGCTATCGACAAGGTTGCGGCGGAAATCAAATGGGGCGTGCCAGAACCAGCGCGCGACCCGACCAAGAAGATCGGCAAGAGCTTGGTGCTGTTCTGGAAAGCGCCGGCCATGCCGCCCAACGCGGCCTCCTCGGCATTTTTGAAATTCAATGAGGATGCCAGCCTGAACATTTTGATTTCCGGCATGGAAATCGGCCAGGGCTTGCTGACCGTCATGGCCCAGATCGCGTCCGAGATCCTGACCGTGCCGGTGAGCAAGATCCGGGTTGAAACGCCCGACACCGACCGCAATCCGTATGAATGGCAGACGGTCGGCTCGCATGTCACCTGGGGCTGCGGCAATGCCGTCAAGCGCGCGGCGCTGGATGCACGCGAGCAGATCTTTGCGCTGGTGCAGCGCGTGTATTGCTTGGAAAAAGACGCGCTGTATCTTGAGGACGAGCAGGTGAAATGCCGCACCAAAGCAGATTTCGTGCTGCCGCTCCGGCAGTTTGTCATTGCCGGCATCCAAGCGGAAGACCACACCTACAAAGGCGGGCCGATCATGGGCCGCGGCGTGTTCATGCCGGAATTCGCCTCGGCCATCGGCGACCCGGAAACCGGCCAGGGCGGGCATCCCAATGTGCATTACACGACCGGTGCGGCCGGCGTGATCCTCGAGGTTGACACGCAGACCGGCAAGATGAAAATCCGCAAGGCGGTGCTGGCGGTCGATGCCGGCAAGGCGATCAATCCGGACTTGGTTCGCGGCCAGATCATTGGCGGCCTGATGCAGGGCTTTGCCACGGTGTTGTACGAGGACATGCGTTTCAGCGCCAAGGGCAAACTCTTGAATCCGAATTTCTCGGACTACAAGATACCGACGGCGCTGGACACGCCCGACGAGGTTGTGCCGATCATTGTCGAGACGCCGCAGCCGGACGGGCCGTTTGGCGCGCGCGGCATTGCGGAGCACACCATGATTCCGTGCGCCGCGCTGATTGCGAACGCGCTTGAAGACGCCTGCGGCGCGCGCATCACGGCCATGCCGGTCACCGCCGAAAAAGTCGCGCTGCGCTTGAATCAATGCAGCGCAAACGCATAGGAATTATCCGCAGATTTCGCAGATGACGCAGATTATGCAGAACAGCAAGTATTGCCACCAGCATTCACCAGAATCATAAAGTGAAACATCTACGCCACGCGCTCCGCGCGGGGCATCGCGCAAGCTGAAGTGTCGAACCGTGTCAATGTTATTGCATATCAACATGACTTGAAGAAGCAGTGGCATAACTAATAGCACACGGGGAGCAAGGGATGATCTGGAAGTTCTGGAAGAAAAAGGAATGGCTTCAGGAAATCTTGCCGGCCATCAACGGCGAAAAAAGCCGGGCTTCAAGTGACCGTCTACAATTTTCCTCGGACGTGGCCGATGCATTGATAGATGCCTTTAAGAAGAGCGGGATCAAGCCATAGAAGAAGGCGGCGCGCAATCGGTACAATGTAAAGCGTTCATTGCATTTGGAGCTTGTCATGAAACCATCGTTCATATCATCAGGCATGGGAGCGCTGCTGGCGCTTCTGTGGCCGTGCATGACGGCCGTGGCGGCGACCAACTTTGTGTCGCTGCTGGGCCATCACCACGCGCCCTTCACCACTTGGTCTGATGCCGCCACGAATATCCAGGACGCAGTCAATGTCGCGCGTGCCGGCGACGTGGTGCTGGTCAGCAATGGTGTGTATGCGGCGGGCGTGACGGCGGGCAGCGACGGCCCGACGCGCGTGATGATCACCAACGCCATCACGCTGATCGGTATGGCCGGCCCGGCGGACACCGTCATTGACGGCGGCTTCCCCGCGGCATCCAACCGGTGTGTGACCGTCGGAAATGCGGGCGCGCTGGTCGCCGGCTTCACGTTGCGCAACGGCCGTGCGGACTATGGCGGCGGGATCGAGTTCGTCAGCGGCGTGGTGAGCGGCGGCACGCTGAGCAATTGCCTCGTGCATTCCTGCAGCGCCAAGTCGTCCGGTGGCGGCATCCATGCCGACGACAGCGAGATTGTTGACTGCATCATCAGCAACAACACGCTTGATGTCAGCGGTGGCGGGGCGGGCGCACTGATCAGCGGCGCAAGCGTCATGCGGCGCTGCACCGTGACGCGCAACCGCGTTGCCGGCATTTTCGCGGAGGCGGCCGGCGTCTACTGCTATCTCGGCGGCCTGGTGCTGGACTCTGCCATTATTGGCAACACGACGGGTGAAGGCGACGGTGGCGGCGTGTACTTGTGGGGTGGCACGGCCTCCAATTGCACCATCAGCGGCAACACAGCGTACAATGGCGGCGGCGTGTATCTGCGCTCCGATGGCACGGTCCACGGCTGCACCATCAGCGGCAACACGGCCAACTGGCGCGGCGGCGGCGCAGTCATGGAGGATAGCGACAGCGTGGTGCGCAACTGCCGGATTCTCACGAACAATGCCGCCAACGACCGCGGCGGCGGCGTACATTGCGTGTTTAACGGCGTGGTGGTCAATTGTGACATTCTTGGCAATCGGGCGCTCAAGCGCGGCGGCGGCATTGACGGCGCGTGCGCGGTGCGCGACTGCACCATTGCCGCGAATTATGTGACGTACTACTTGGGCTACGGTGGCGGAATTGCCGGCGAGCCCGGCGCGGCACTCGTCAACAGCATCGTGTATTTCAACACGGCGCCCGCCGCACCAAACTATTCGAATGACGAAACCAGCGTGACGTATTCACACAGTTGCACCACGCCGGCCGTGCCCGGCCCGGGCAACATAGACGCGGAGCCGCTCTTCGTAGAATTGGCCAGCAACAACGTGCACCTGCTGGCAGGCTCGCCCTGCATCGACACGGGTACGAACGCGGCCTGGATGTTTACGGCGGTTGACGTGGAGAACATGCCGCGCATCGTCAATCGCGTGGTCGACATGGGCGCGCACGAACTCAGCAACCTGAGCTGCAACTTCACCGCGGACATCACCGTCGGCTATTGTCCGCTGCCGGTGACATTCACCGCCGTCGTCGCCGGCGCCAACACTCAAGGTCTCCATTACGCCTGGGATTTCCAGAATGACGGCGTCTGCGACACGAACGGCCCCAATCTTCAGACGGCGGCGCACACCTACGAGGCGGGCACGTATTCCGTGCGGCTGGTGGTAAGCAACCTTGCCGGCGAAATAGCGGTGCGCGTCCGGCCCAACTACATCATTGCCGCGATTGAGAAGGTCTACGTGGCGCCCAACGGCGGCAATGTGGCGCCGTATGCGGACTGGGCGACGGCGGCGCGCAGCATCGCGGACGCCGTCACCGTGGCGAACGAAGGCACCCAAATTCTTTTATCGAATGGCGTGTACACGTTGACCAACCAGATTACGCTGGACAAAGGCGTGATCATCACCGGCGCGTTTGGCGCGACCACCGCGACGGTTGATGGCAGCAATGCGGTGCGCTGCTTCATGGTTAACAATGGCAACGCGGTCATTGCCGCCATCACGATCGCCCATGGCTTTGGCGCGGACGGCGGCGGGGTCTATCTCAATGGGGCCGGGACGGTGAGAAACTGCATCATCGTCAGCAACGGCGTCACCAGTGCCGGATTGAATGGCGGCGGCGGAGTGTTCTGCAATCAAGGCGGGCTGGTGGAAGGCTGCGTGCTGCTGCGCAATGCGGCCGGACAGTACGGCAAAGGTGGCGGCGTGACGTTCTTCAAGAGCGGCATGGCGCGGCAGTGTGTGATTATGGCGAACAGCAGTCCGTCCTCCGGCGGCGGCGCGTACTGCACGCTTGGCGGCACGGTGCAGAACTGTCTCGTTGTCAGCAACACCAGCGACACCGGCGGCGGCGTTGCCACGTGGGGCGGCACCATTGAGAATTGCACCATCGCGCACAATACCGCGACGACGCGCGCCGGCGGCCTCGAGGCAAATTCCGCGAACGATGTTGTCCGCAACACGATTGTGTACTATAATGTCGCGCCGCAAAACGCGAACTACTACAACAGATCCGCGTTCCAATGCACGTACAGTTGCCTCACGCCGGCCTATGCCGGCGCCGGCAATACCACCAACGCGCCCGGCTTTGCCGCGCTGCCCGGTGACTGGCGGCTTGCCGCGGGCTCGCCCTGCTACAACACGGGTGCCAACCAGCCGTGGATGGCCGGCGCGTGCGACTTGGCCGGCAACCCGCGCGTGCTCTATGGTACGGTCGACATGGGTGCCTATGAATTCGTCGCCGGTTTGTGGTGCGATTTCACCGCCGCGCCCGTCACGGCGGTGGTTGACCAACTGGTGCAGTTTTCGGGCGTGGTGGCGGGCACCAACGTGCAGGATCTTTTTTACCGCTGGGATTTCCAGCTCGACGGCACCAATGACATTCAAGGCGCCTCAAACATCGTGTACTGGAGCTATCCCGAGGCGGGCATATACTCAGCGCGGCTGGCGACCAGCAACGCGGTGGGCGAAGTGGCGGTCGCGGCGCGCACCAACTGTGTTGTCATTGTGCCCGAAGGAGGCCTGCTGTGGCTTGTGATAGCTTGCATCGGTGCCATAGCAAAATGGCGCGCTGGCGTCCCGCGGCAGAGCACCCGTGGCGTACTTTTATGAGCGGGCATGCCGCTGCGATGCGGTGCGGTGTTGACACCCTATCTGACGAATGCGATAATGATCTGGCTGGAGCACCACGATGATCAAACTTCACATGCGGCACCGCACCTGCACCATCATGGTGGTTCTGGCGCTCTCCGCCTTGGGGCTGACGGCCGTCAGCAATCAGCAGTTCGGGCGGCGCTGGAATGAATTACTGACCATCCAGGTGCGCAACGATGCCGTGCGCCACGGCGTGGACATGGCCCATGTCACGCTCGTGTTCGATGCGCGCAATCATCGCGCCTGGATCAGTGGCAGTGTCGGCACCCCGTGGGAGCAAAAACTGTTGCACGAGATTGTCATGTCATCGCAACTCGCCGATCCGGACAAAATAGCCGATGAGGTTGTCGTGCGGCACTACCCCGGGCAATGGCGGCGCTTGCGCAGCCATCTCAGCAACAAGAACCTGTCCCAACAGGAACGCGCGCACTTCGAGCAACTGCTGCGCGAGTATGACAAGCTCATTGCGCAATACAACGTCATGGCGCCTTCACTGCGCCGCGGCCAAAACCAAGTGCGCCACCGGCTTGATCGCTTGGTCGACCAGATCACCGCCGTCGAAATGGAGCTTGAGGAAAGCGGCGTGTTCTGGATTGACGAAACCATCAAGCAGTTGCAGGCACTGCGTGCGCGCAAAGAGGCCCAGACTGCAAAAAGATCGCCGCCGGCCGTGCCGCCAGCGCCGGTGCCGGCATCCACGCCGGTGCCGCCCGTCAGTACCGCCGCTTCCACGCAGAATGTCACCACCACGAAAACGCCATGAAAACGACATGCTTGCGGGTGCTGCTCGCATTGCTAATGTGCGCTGCCGGCGCGGCAGCGGTCTCAATGGGGCAGATGCGGCGAAGTTGGCACACGGTGTTCGAAGGACATATTCGCAGCGAGGCTGCGCACGAGAACATCACGCTGTCGAATGTGACGATTGAGGTGGACACCACGCGCCGCAGCGTCGCGCTGGCCGGCACGGTGGCCACCCCCGCGGACGTGCGCAAACTGCACGAGATCATCGAGTCGGCCGGCATGACAGTGAGTGACGAACGGAGCCTGACGCCGGTGAGCTTTCCGACCAACTGGCCGGTGCTGGTGTGTGCGCCGGCACAATCGCTCATCGGCAAGGACGCTGCGCTGGCCGCGCGCGCGATCAGCAATTATGTTGGATTGGTGCGCACCTATGACACGCAGGTTCGATCCCTGGCCGCCAATGACATCACGTTCACGCGCACCTGGCGCGCGCTGTTCCATGCCGAAAGCACGTTTTTGAACAGTGCGACCTATGTGGTCAAAAACCGGCCTGCCTCAGCAAAGACGCCGGTCGCGCAACCCATTAGCACCAATACGCTCTATCAGGATGCTGCGGAACTCATGCAGCAGTACAAAGCGCCGCCACAACCGCCGCGCCGCTGAATCGAGCGGCTTTTGTTACAATAGGCGGAGCAATCGTCTATTTTAATGCCTCGGGAGGTTGGTATGTTTCGTGATCATTGCCTGCTGGTGCTTGTCGCGTGCGTGTTGCTGTCGACGGTGGTGATGGCCGATAACGAGCTTGGTTTTAATGAGACCTTCGCCCTGGCCACCAATCGTGCCACCACGCTCGAACAGCTCATTCCCGGTACCGAGGACTTTTATTATTACCAATGTCTTTTGGCGCAGCAACAGGGCGCTACCGGGCTGTTTCAGACCACGCTCGACCAATGGGTGAAACGCCATGGCACGACCGCCAAGGTTAAAATCATGCGCAATCGCCAGGCCCTGCTGCAGTACGGCGCCGACCCGCAGGCAACCTTGGCCTACCTGCGCAATGAATTAAATCCGCCACTCGGCCACGCACGCGAGGTATTCGACGGCACCAACACAGTACCCACTGCATTTGACCAGAAATTTATTTCATTTGCAATGCTGCGCGCGAAAGCGCTCGCCCGCTATAATGACCTTAGCGGTTTCACGGATGCGGGATTGGACTACCTTGACGCGGCGGCATTGAATCCGGTGCAGTTGCACGATTTTCTGCGCCGGCTTGCCCAGCCGGATTATCCCGGCCTGCCGGCGCTGATCATTAAAGACCTGGCCGTGCGCGACAGCGGCCCCTTCGGTACGCTGCCCATTCATACAAAGCTGACGCTGCAGCAGCTCGACGAATGCCTGAAGCTCAAGCCGGCCTTGCGTGAGGAACGCGCGTTCGTCAATGCCTATCTGGCCCGCTTGGCGCCCAGCGACGATATTGATCTGCGTAATGATCCGGCCGCCCAGCGCGCCCACGCCCAACGCTTGTGGGCTTTTATCCAGACACTTTCGCCGGCGTTCAACTCGCTCAAGGCCACGGTGTTGTACCAACTGTTGGATCTGGCGCGCGCGGCCGGCGAATACGATCGGCCGTTATTCATGGCGTATTTGCAATTGCCGCGCTATGGCAATTATCTCAACCGTGACAATCCCGCGTTGCAGCGCGACCGCGCCGATCTTGGCACTGATTTTCGCGCGCTCATCATGCTGCCGCCGGTCGGCAACGACGAAGCGCTCGTGCGCGACTACTTGATGGAGTTCCTGCGCACCGCCGACAGTCGCACGGAATTCGCCCCGTTTATCGATGACGACTATCTCAAGGAATTGTTCGCCGAGGCAAAAATCGTCAATGGGATTGGCGACATGGCGCAGTGGTTTTCGCTGCTGAGCCCGGCGCGCTACGAGGCGTTGAAGCAGCGCGTGGATCTGCAATTCGCGCCGCAGAACAAGCAATTTTTCGCCGCGGACGCACCCGTGACTCTCAACCTGTTTGTCAAAAATGCCGGCACACTTGTGGTCAAGACCTACGAAATCAACGCATTCAACTATTACAAAACCACCAGCGAAGAAATTGAAGCGGGCATTGATTTGGACGGCCTCGTGGCCAGTCATGAGGAAACGCTGACCTACAGCGAGCCGCCCCTGCGGCGCGTGCGCCGCACGTTTGCCTTGCCACAACTGACCAAGCCGGGCGTGTATGTGGTCGAGTTCATTGGCAACGGCAAGAGCAGTCGCGCGGTCGTGCGCAAGGGCGGGTTGCGCTGCATCCAGCGGCCCGGCCCGGCTGGTCACGCCTTTCTCATCTGGGACGACACCAACCAGCGCCGCACCAATGCAAGCATCTGGCTGGCCGGCCAGGAATATCATGCCAATGCCGACGGCGTGGTCATCGTGCCGTTCAGCACCAGTCCCGGCCGTGTCACCGCCATTTTACGCGACGGCGCGTTGTGTTCCTTGACCAGTTTTGAGCACCAAGCCGAGACGTACCAGCTCAGCGCCGGCTTTTACATTGATCGCGAAGCGTTGCTGCGTGACGCGCAGGCGGCGCTGGTCGTGCGGCCCGTGCTCACCGTGGCCGGCCAGCCGATCAGTGTCGGCGTGCTCGAGAACGTCCAGCTCGTGGTCGAGTCCACCGATCACGACGGTATTGTCAGCAGTAGCGCCGTCGCCGATTTCCCGCTCAGCGACACGGCCGAGGCGGTGCATCATTTCCGCGTGCCGCCGCGCTTGTCGTCCGTGCGCGTCACGCTCAAAGCCCGCGTGACCAGCTTGAGCACCGGCAAGCCCGAAGACCTGGCTACCAGCACGCAGTTCACGCTCAACACCATCGATCATGCGACCGCCACCGACCAACTCCTGCTCAGCCGCGATGCGCAGGGCTACTTGCTCAGCTTGCGCGGCAAGAACGGCGAGGCCAGGCCACAACGGCCGATCTTCGTGGTGCTGCGGCATCGTCTTTTCGTCGGCAAGCCAGGGGCGATGCTGCAAACCGACGAGCATGGCGATGTGCGACTCGGTGCGCTGGTTGATATCACCGGGGTTGACGCCGTCAATAATAATACCGGCACACATGCCACATGGCAACTCGACCAGCCGTGGTATCGCTATCCGGCGCTGGTGCAAGGCCGCGCGGGCGTGCCGGTGCGCATTCCGTGGAACGATGTGCCGGCCGCACCACGCCATGCCTACTGCCTGTTTTCATTGCGCAACGGTGCGTATCTGGCCGATCTCACCGACCAGATTGTTGTGCGCGACGGCTTTCTCGTCACGCCCGCGCTTGATGCGGGCGATTACGAATTGCTGGTGAAAGACCAGGCGGCGCACGTCGGTATTCGGGTCACGGCCGGCACCGAACAAGACGGCGTGGTGCTTTCGCCCAATCGCCTGCTCGAGGCCGACGACAATCCGCCGCTGCAAATCACCGCGCTTGAACCGGGCCGTGAGGCGGTGCGCATCACGCTCAGCCGCACGGACGCCTGGGTGCGTGTGCATGTTTTTGCCGCGCGCTTCGTGCCCGACATTGATCCGTTTGCACAGTTTGCCTGTTTGCAACCGCCCGCGTTGATCGGCCTGCGCCCGCTGCGGCCCGAGGCACGCTACCTGGCCGAGCGCGCCGTCGGCGACGAATACCAGTACATCCTCAATCGCCGCCGCACGCCGCACACGCCTGGCACATTGTTGACCCGCCCCGGCCTGCTGCTCAATCCATGGAGCATCAGCAAGACCGAGACAACCATCGCGAGCGCCGCGGCCGGCGAAGAGCCCGTGCGACTCCGCGATGAACTCGCCGCCGCACCCGCACCCGCCGCGGCAGGACATCGCGCCATGGTTGTACCGGGCATTTACGACAACCTTGATTTTCTGGCGGCGCCGGCGCGTGTGTGGTTGAATCTGCGCCCGGATGCGCAGGGCGTGATCAGCCTGCCGCGCGCGCAACTGGCCGGCTATCGCCAAGTGCATGTCGTGGCCATTGACCCGCTGCACACGGTCTGTCGCCAGATCACACTGCCGCCCGTCACACCGGCCACGCGCGACTTGCGCCTGGCTCATGGCCTCAACCCGACCGGCACGTTCGCACAACAAAAACTGATTTCCGTGCTGGTCTCCGGCCAGACCGCACGCATTCCTGACGTGGCTGGCGCCGAATATGAAAGCTATGATACGATCGGCAAAGCCTATCAACTCTTGGCCACACTCAGCGGTGATGCCACGTTGCGCGAATTCAGTTTTATCACGACCTGGCCCTCACTCAGCAACGAAGCGCAGCGCGTGTTGTATGCGAAATACGCCTGCCATGAACTGAATTTCTTTTTGTATCACAAAGACCGGGCGTTTTTTGATGCCGTGGTCAAGCCCTATTTGCGCAACAAAAAGGACAAGACATTCATGGACCGCTGGCTGCTGGAGGAAGACCTGGCGGCGTTCTGCCAGCCATGGGCGTACAGCCAACTTAACATCGCCGAGTGCATTCTGCTGGCGCAACGCGGCGCGGACGCGCCGGCCCGCATGCGCCGCGCGGTGCAGGATTTGTGCGACCTGCTGCCGCCCGATCCTGACGAGTTCAACCGCTTGTTCGACACCGCCCTGCGCGGCCGCGCGCTCGAACGCAGCGCCGGTATGGCCGGCCGCGGTCAGATGTTGTACAGCGATGAAAAGCTGGGCGAAAGTGCCGACTACGAACTGTCCGCCGCAGCCGGCGCCGATTCCGCCATGGCCATGTCCGGCGCCATGCCAGTGACGGCGCCGGCGTCGAGTGCCATGCCGGCGATGCGTGCCAGAGAAGAAAGTAGAAAGTCCATCCGGCTTGACGCGATCCTCGCCAAGGACAGCGCCTTGGCCTATCGCCAGCGCGTCCGCGCCCTCTACCGCGCGCCCGACAAGACCGAGGAATGGGCCGAAAACAATTATTACCATCGCCGCATTAAGGCGCAGAACGCCGCGCTGGTCACCGCCAATGTCTTTTGGAACGACTATGCCCGGCACGACGGCACCGCGCCGTTTCTCTCATGCAATCTGGCCTATGCTGCGCGCAACTTCACCGAGGCGATGCTGGCGCTGGCGGTGCTTGACCTGCCGTTCAGCGCCGGCGCGCACACGTCCATCGTGCAGGACGCCACGCTCGACTTGACTGCCGCCAGCCCGTTGATTGTGTACCACAAGGAGATTACGGCGAGTCCTGTCACCAATGCCGCGCCGTTGCTGCTCAGCCAGCGCTTGTTCAACCCGCTCGATCGTTTCACGTTCAATGGCAACGAACAAATCGAGAAATTCGTCACCGATGAATTTCTGGCCTTCACGCCGTATGGCGCCAAGATCACGCTGAGCAATCCCACCGGCCAACGCCGCAATCTCAACGTGCTGCTGCAACTGCCCGTCGGGGCACTGCCGCTGCAAGACGGCTTTTATACGCGTGGCATCCCGCTCCGGCTCGAACCAAATGCCACCTTTGCTTTTGAATACTATTTTTATTTTCCCACCACGGGTGTCTTTCGCCATGTGCCGGCGCAAGTGGCCGAGAACGAACACTGCATCGCCAGTGCCGCACCTGCGACACTCACCGTGCTGTTCAAACCCCGCGCCGTTGACACGGGCTCATGGCAGTTCGTGTCGCAGAATGGCAGTCTCGAAAATGCGCTCGCGTTCATGCAGACGCACAATCTGCACCGGCTTGACTTGAACAAGATCGCGTTTCGCATGCAAGAGCCAGCCGCGTTTGATGCCATCATCCGCCTGCTCGACGAGCGCCACATTTACAGCGACACGCTCTGGGCGTACAGTCTGCTGCACAACCGCACGGCCGCCTTGTCGCAGTATTTGCTGCACGCGCCCTTGGCTGAACAATGCGGGCCGTATTTCGTCTCGCCGCTGCTCACGCTCGATCCGGTCGAGCGGCGCGCCTACGAACACCTTGAGTACGCGCCGCTGATCAATGCCCGCGCCCAGCAGCTTGGCCCGCGCCGGCGCATTCTCAACGACCGCTTCTTCGCCCAGTACCAAAGCCTGATGGATATTCTGTGCTGTGTGCCGCAGCACCGGGCCACGCTGGCCGCACAATTACAGTAAGACTATATTGATTTGTACTTGGCCTTTTGTGCCGGCGATACGCAACGGGCACGCGCGATCACCGCGCGGTATCAGGCCTATCCGGTGCCGCGTTGGCGCGCGCTGTTTGCGGATGCCCGCGCCCAACTCGATGAACTTGACGGCGCCGCGGCGGTGGTCAGCGACCCGCAGAATCGCGAGCAGCGCCAGACCGTGCTGGCCGCCGGCGAGCCCGCACTCGAAGTCACGCTTGAAGGCCGCACGGTCACGCTTGACTATCGCAATCTGGACGCCTGCCGCGTGAATTATTACCCGATGGACATCGAGCTGCTGTTCTCGCGCAGCCCGTTTGTGCGCCAGCAGGGCGGGCAGTTCGCCTACGTCACGCCGCAATATTCGGTGGAGCTGCCGCTGGCCACCAATCTGCCGCGCGTCAGCTTCGACGTGCCGGAACAGTTCCGCACCAGCAACGTCATGCTTGAAATTGCCGCCGGGCCGCTGGCCAGAACGCAGGTGTATTACGCCAATGCCCTCGAGGTGCAGCTGCTCGAAAATTACGGCATGCTGCAGGTGACCCGCCGCGCCACGCATGCGCCGCTGCCCGCCGTGTACGTCAAGGTGTATGCACGCATGACGGATGGTTCAATCACATTTTACAAGGATGGTTACACGGACCTGCGCGGCAAATTTGATTACGCTTCACTCAGCACGGACGAGCTGGACCGGGTCGAGCGGTTCGCGTTGCTGATCATGAGCGACGACTGCGGTGCGCTGATCCGCGAGGCCGCGCCGCCGAAGCGCTGAGCCGGCAAACACAGAAGTTTTCAGTTTTCAGTTTTCGGTTTTCAGTTGTTTGGAAGCCGAAAGATCGGTGCTTGCTTCTTTCTGCCCGTAGCCGCCGCACGGCGTGCGGCGTGCAGCACATCACGCGGAACGCCGTTCCGCGGCTACATCGCGGGCGCGGAAATGCATACAACGGTCGATATCTCTGTCCGTAGCCGCCGCATGGCATGCGGCGCGCAGCACATCACGCGGAACGCCGTTAAATTCTCATGCGCCACGATAATTTATGGTTGCAGACGTGCAGAAGTTGTCGGCGGTTCAGTGCGCAGTGCCATCCGCCGAAGGATGGCGCGGTAGTGCGCACGCCACCATTTTCAGATTTTTCTGCTCATCCACTCATCCATCCAGCCGTCCATTCTTCCACCCTTCCACCCTTCCACCGCTCTCACCACAGCGCCCATTTGTTGTGGAACCAAATCCAGCCATTGGGATAGCGCCGGAGATGGTACTCAAACACATCGTTGAGCTGCTGCACGCAGGCGTGCAGGCCGGCGTCATCGGCGTGGCGCGGCACCCGGATGGGCTCGTAGAACAGCAGGGTATACTGCCAGGGCCGGCGCACATGACGTTGCAGAAATGCCGGTACAATCGGGCATTGCATTTGGCGGGCGAGGCGCGCGTGAATATCGAAGGTTAAGGTGGGTTTGCCGTAAAACGTGCTGGCAATGGCCAGGCGTTTGCGCGCGTGCAGGTCAGGCAGGATGCCGATCGGATTATTGGTGCGCAAGACCCGGATGACGTCCTTGATTTGATCGTAAAACGTGACCATCTGGTGCAGCAGGCGCGCGCGCCGGTTCAGCCAGTTGAGAAACGGCGAGGGAAATTTGCGCGCAATCACACCGCCGTTAACCATGCCGCGCTTGCTAAAGCAGATCGGCATGATCTCGAAGCAGCCATAGTGCATGGTCGCGATGATCACGCCGTGGCCGGCCGCAAAGCCGTCGTCAATGAACTGCCAGCCCTCGGTGCGTACGACAATACGCGGCAAGCGCCAGCCCCACCACCAGACCCACATATAATAGCAATCAATCGCGGACCAGACGACATTGATGGCGACGGCGCGCGCAATGTGCTCCATGCGCCGCGTTGAAAAGCGCCCGTCATAGGCATAGGTCAGGTTGCGCACAATCTTGGCGCGCACGGCCGGATAGACAAACCACAGCGCCATGCGACGGCCGCAAGGATACAGCCAGCGTTTTGGCACCAGCACCAGCGGCAACGACAACAGAAACAGCGGCACAAAGAACAGGCCGTAGCCCGTATAGGCAATGCTTTTGAGCCGCGGATGGCGGCTGAGGAAACTGCGGCGGCGACGCGGCGCGGCGCCGGGTGCGGTGCTGCTATTCATTGTCGACCAAGCCGACGAATTTGCGGTTGCAGGCCTCGCGGTAATTACAGTTGCGGCAGCGCGCCAAATCATCCGTCTTGGGGAATGCCTCAATCGGCAGCGGCTCATTTTTGTCAATGTCGCCGTCAACCAGATATTTGCGCATCTGATTGACCGATTCCATAATGAAGTCGCACATGGTGCTGGCCTTGCCGACATCATAGCCGACCGGCTGGGTTTCGCCGGACTCGAGGTATTCGATATACAACTGAATGGCGGGTGGCAGCACCCCGTGCTTGGTGTGGGCCCACAGGCCGTAAATGCCGAGCTGGCGCTCGTGCTCATCACGGCGCATGCCGGTCTTCCAGTCGTGGATTACGATGCAGTTGTCTTTGCGATAGGCATAATCCGGAATGGCATATATTTTGACGCGCGCCAAGTGGAAGTGTTCCGGATCGCCTTGCTGCACGCGTGCGACCGGCAGCACTTGGGCGGCCGCCAAGCCGCGCAGCTGCGGCAACACATGCGTGAAGAAATTCTTGACGCAGGTGTCCGTCCGGCCTTTGACGCGCTCGACCCACATATCGCGGTCAATGCCCGGCTCGGCCGTGATTTCATTGTAGTACAGCTCGCGGATGCAGACATGGTGCTTGGGATCCTCGCGCCATTTCCCGGTTTGGTGCTGCTTCCATGCGGTGCGCAGCTCGCGCGCGGCGCGCTCGAGCGCCTGGGCTTCCGAGATCGGCGCGTTGACCACCATGCGGCTGAGCACATCCAGAATGGCCTTGTCGACCGCTTCACCGATCAACGCCCATTTGTTGCGCATCTGTTTCAGGCGATACGCCGCGCGCGCATCGGCCGGCGCCATCGCATCCCAGCCTTTCCACGAGCCGTGCCGGTTCAGATAATAACGCCGCTTGCACTCGGCAAACTCCTTGGCCTGCGAGAACGACCAGCAAAACGTGTTGTTCAGTTCAGGCATACAGGGTGGGCATCATGGCCCGGCGCGCCGGATGACGGTGATCGTGTTGTTGAAAATAGTCGTGTTCGGAATCATATATGTTTTCTGATCCGCTTCCAGAATGGTGTAGCGCAGATCAATGCTGACGACGCGGCCCTCAATCGCAGTGATATTCACAATATCATTGCGTTTGAACGGGCGATACATGATGATCAGCACGCCGGCCAGCACATTGGACAGCGCATCGCGCAGGGCAAAGCCGAGGGCAAAGCCGCTCAGGCCCAAACCGGTGATCAGGGCGTTGACATTGATGCCCATGTTGCTCAAGGCCATGATCACGCCGACAATCACGATTGCCGCGCGGGCCGCGCGCCCCAGCAGGAGAATGACATCATGTTTGTCTTCGTCAGTGCGCGCGGCCGCGCTCCGGATGATGCTGGCAACGACGCGGCCGGCGATCCAGAACGCGCCAAGAATGGCCAGTCCGGTCAGCACCTGTGGCCCGCGATTCCGCACCACGCCCTCAAGCTGCACAAGCAAGACTGTAACATCATTGGTCATGGTTGTTTCCCAACGAGCAGTTCGGCGATTTGCACGGCGTTGAGCGCCGCGCCTTTCAGCAATTGATCGCCACTGACAAACAGGGCGATGCCGTGCGTGAAGGCGGTGTCCTGGCGGATGCGGCCGACCAGCACGTCGCCCTGCCCGGCCGCCTCGAGCGGCATGGGAAAATGATTGGCGGCCTCGTTCTCGACCAGCTGCACGCCGGGCGCGTGGCGCAGCGTCGCGCGCACCTGCGCGGGCGTGACGGCCTGGGAGAATTCGACATGCAGCGCTTCCGAGTGCGCGCGGAATACCGGCACGCGCACGCAAGTCGCGCTGATCATGATGTGCGCGTCATGGAAAATCTTGCGCGTCTCGTTCAGCATCTTGGTCTCTTCCTCGTTGTAACCATTGGCGCCGATTTTCGAGTTGTGCGAAAAGACATTGAAGGCGATCGGGTGCGGAAACTTTTGCTTGGTCGCCGGCTTGCCGGCCAGCACCTCGCGGGTTTGCTGCTCGAGCTCATAAATGCCCCATGCGCCCGCGCCGCTGACGGCTTGATACGTGCAGGCGATAAAGCGCGTGATGCCAAAGGCCTTGTGCAGCGGCCAGAGCGGCACCAGCGCGATAATGGTCGAACAATTGGGATTGGCAATGATGCCGTGGTGCGTGGCAACGTCTTGCGGGTTCACTTCCGGCACCACCAGCGGCACCTGCGGATCCATGCGATAGGCCGAAGTGTTGTCCACCACAATTGCGCCGGCCTTGACCGCGCTGGGGCTAAACTCTTTGCTGAGCGTGCCACTGGTGCTGGACAGGACGATGTCGGTGTTCTGGAACGCCGCGTGGGTCAGTTCCTCAACCACAAGTTCTGTGCCCTTGAATTTCAATTTTTTGCCGACCGAGCGGGTGGAGGCCAGCAGGCGCAAGGACGCCACTGGGAAATTGCGCTGTTCAAGGGTGGTGATCATTTCGGCGCCGACGGCGCCGGTCGCACCGGCAATAACTACACGATAGGTCTTCATGGGATGTTCAGCCACTCCGTGGCATGGGTGAGAAAGCGGGCATACGTGCGCTTTCAATATGCTCATGCTGGCGCAAGCGCGTCAGGTAGGTGAGCATCTGCTCGCATTTGCGTTTATGCACCTCGGGCGACATCGGCGTTGAGTTCCTTGACTTGATGGCGCAGACGGCCTGCACGTGGGCAATGTCAAGGGTGGTTGTGGTCATGGTTTCGTTTTTTTTGCACGCACGTCCTGCGCGCTGATCTTTGAGCCGTAGCGGCGCGCGCGCGGGTCAACCGTGCGGGCCAGGCATACCGGGTCGTGAAACACTTTTGGCGCGCGGCGCACCGGCGCAGTTTTCACACGTCGGACAATGTCGATTGCCGACGCCATGCGTGGTTGGATGACCGCGAGCGCCGTCTCGTCCAGCTCAAAGCCGATCGAGGAGCGGCCCAGCTCGTGCGCGGCGACGCAGGTGGTGCCGCTGCCCAAAAACGGGTCGAGCACCGTCTCGCCCGCAAAACTGAACATGCGGATCAGCCGCCGCGGCAGTTCGAGCGGAAACGGGGCCAGCCGCGCAAATTGCTTTTCGCCCGGGAAATTCCAGTGGCCGCAGAAAAATAGGTTCCACTCAGCGGTCGTCATGCGCGAGGCAGCCTTCATCGCCGGGCTGACCGCCGCGCGCTTGCGGCTGAGCTTGCCGAGCTTTTTGAACAGCAAGATGTGCTCGTAATCAAGTTTGACAATGCCGTTGCGCGGATAGGGAAACGAGCCCATGATGACCGCGCCGCCGCTGGTGTTGCAGGTCGTGACTTTTTGCCAGATGATCGAGCCCATGAAATCAAAGCCCAGCGCTTCGCAACTGCGGATGATGTCGGCGTGGATCGGGATTATTTTGTAGCGGCCGTAATAGGCCGCGCGGGCAAACTGGTCGCCGACATTAATGCACAGGCGGCAGCCGGGCTGCAGCACGCGCCAACATTCGCGCCAGACCTGCGCCAGCTTGTTGATGTACTCCTCGTACGAGTCATGAAACCCGATCTGGCCGGGCGTCCCGTAATCTTTGAGCTGCCAATACGGCGGCGAAGTGACCACCAACTGGAGCGACGCATCCGCCACCTCGGGCATTGCGCGCGCATCGCCAAGAATGACTGTGTGACGCAGCGTCTCCATGCGGCATGCCGGGTGGTTACTCCGCGGCCTTGGCCGCGACGAGATCGCCGACTTCGGTCGTCGAAAAGCCCATTTTGCCGGCGCTCAAACTCTTCAATTTACTGGCCACCACCCACATGATCGCCTGTTCGATCTTGTTGGCCATCGCCGTTTCTCCCAGAATTTCCATCATCATCTGGCCGGAGGCGATTTGCGCCAGCGGATTGATCACATTCTTACCGGTGTACTTCGGGGCCGAGCCGCCGATGCACTCAAACATCGAAACGCCCCCGGGATTGATGTTGCCGCCGGCCGCAATGCCCATGCCGCCCTGGGTGATCGCGCCCAAGTCGGTGATAATGTCGCCGAACATGTTGCCGGTCACGATGACATCAAACCATTCCGGGTTCTTGATCATCCACATGCAGGTGGCGTCAACATGATAATATTCGCGGGTGATCTCGGGGTATTGCTGCGCGCCCATCTCGTGGAAGGCGCGCTCCCACAAATCATAGAGATAGGTCAGCACGTTGGTCTTGCCGCACAGCGCCAGGGTCTTTTTCTTGTTGCGTTTGCGGGTGTATTCGAAGGCGAACTTCAGGCAGCGATCCACCTGAAAGCGCGAGTAGACGGCCGCTTGCACGGCCACTTCGTGCGGCGTGCCTTTCATCGTCACGCCGCCCGTGCCGGTGTACAGGTCGCCGGAATTTTCGCGCACGACCACATAGTCAATTTCGGCCGGCCCTTTGCCTTTCAGCGGGCACTCGACGCCGGGATACAACTTGACCGGGCGCAGATTGATGTACTGGTCGAGTTCAAAGCGCAAGCGCAGGAGAATGCCTTTTTCGAGGATGCCGGGCTTGACGTCCGGATGGCCGATCGCGCCCAGGTAAATCGCGTCGAATTTTCTCATTTCGGCCGCGGCACTGTCGGGCAGCGCTTCGCCGGTGCGCAAATAGCGCTCGCCGCCAAAATCAAAATGGGTGAAGTCGAGCGTGACGCCGAATTTGGGCGCCACAGCCGTCAGCACTTTGATGCCTTCACGCAACACTTCCGGCCCGGTGCCGTCGCCGCCGATGGCGGCAATCTTATACGTCTTCGCCATGAATACTCCTCAAAGGGTGATCGCTACGTGAACAATTACAGTAAGAAAGTGTAACAAAAACGCGCCGATTGCGCAAGGAAGCAGTGCGCAGGAAACAGTGCGCAGGTGGTCGGTGCTGTGCGAAGCACCGGTAGCAGGCAGCCATCATTTGTTTCGTTGCGAAATACACCACACAATAATCCGGCGGCTCTGGCGTCATTAGTTGCATAACAACTAACCACAAGGAGTGCAGCGTATGAAGATTCAACTCTCTCTCGGTCTTGGCCTTGCCGTTGTGGGCCTGACTGCCCTGTGCATGGCCGCCGACCAGCCGTGCGCAAAGAAATGTGCCGCCGGCGGCAAACCCGAGCCGGGTGCATTTTTTGCCCGCATGGACAAGAATGGTGATGGCCAAGTCAGCAAGGATGAATTCCCCGGCCCAGCCGATGTGTTCACCAAGCTGGACAAGAACGGGGATGGCGTGATCAGCAAGGATGAAGCGCCGAAACACCCCGGCCCGCCGCCGGAAATGCGCTTCAAGGAGATGGACACGAACGCCGATGGCAAAATCAGCAAAGATGAGTTCAAAGGCCCGGCTGAAGTGTTCACCAAGCTTGACGCCAACAGCGATGGCGTGCTCACCAAAGACGAGATGCCGAAAGGCCCGCGCGGCAAACGTGGCCGTCCGGATGGCGCGCCGCCGTGCGGCAAGGGCGCCTGCGACAAGGGTGGGTGCGAGGGTGGTGCCGACGCACCGCCGCCCCCGCCGGCTGCCGAATAATCGCCACCAGTAATTACAC
>JAPLST010000431.1:9205-10802 GCA_026398485.1 bacterium | reverse complement strand
GGCGGCGCGCACCGCGTCGAGCGCGGCGGCCAGGGTGGGCTGCGCCAACCGCACCAGCCGCCAATACATGCGGTAGTCCGTGTGCGCGCCGGGCTTGAGGATGACGGCCGGGCCTTGCAGTTCCAATTCAACAAAGCCATGGGCTTCCGTTTCGCCATACCATATTTCAACGGAAGCTTCATTGGTTGCCGCCGTGCGTGCGTCAAAGGCATCGCCCCACATCAGCCAGAGCAGATTTGATTGCAGGCCGGCCAACCAGGGCTGATCGGCGGCGATGTACAGCTTCTTGCCGTCGTCGGTGGTGATCGACTTCCACAGCACGCCGTTGGTCACCACAAACGCATTGGTCGCCGAACCCCAGTAGTACCGGCCGGTTGGCGCGATGACTTGGCAGGGCAACGGCATTGGATTGATCGCCCAGATGGCGCTGGTAACGCAGGTGGCCGAAACATTACGCAGGCGCTGCTGTACCAGCACCGCGCTGCCGGTTGGTGCCAGCAGGATTGCCCGGGTGAATTGCAACACGGACGTGGACACCGGCGGACTTGACAATTGCAGACCGCGCGGGCTGAAGGACGCACAACCGGCGCGACCGTTTTCCCAATAGGCATTGGGTGGCCAGCCTGCGGCGGGCCAGCCGGCGCCGCCTTGCGGCGCGGCCCACAGCTTGGCGCCGCCATACGGGACAGTCTGGCAAGGCGGCGTGAATGCGCACACGCGGCCGGCATAGTTGGGATGCACGTCCACGACATTGATGCCCTCATGCAAACGATAGCCCACCACGCGTGCGCCGATGTCGGGCACAACAAATAATTCAGCTTCATGCTCCTAGTATTGCGTTTCATGCTGGCTTTTGCAACCGCCGGGTGCTGTACCAAGACCCGGCGGTTGTGCTCCCGCCGATCCCGCTGGTGGGATCGTGGGGGTTTCTGCGTATTCGGGTCTTGGGCGCCCCACCGAGCTTGCCTCGGTGGACGCAGAGATTGAAAAAAAGGCGCCGGCGCGCCGTGTTACTCAATCTCATTCACCCACGACGCGAGGTCGTGGTGGTCTCTACACATCCACCCGCCCAAACCGCGGGCGCGCTTGCGTTCGCCGTGTTTGAGCGTGGCAGGCCGGAGGGCACAGGCCAAGGTCGCTTTACAGGAACGCGCGGCTGTGCTATAATACACGTTACTACAATGAGTTCTGGTGCAGGACAATCTCGCGCCGATGCGCTTGACGTGGCCGAAACGGCAACGACCGGTTATGTCAAAGTGCAAGGAACGGCGACGTTTAAACAAGCGGCTGACTTGCGCGCCTTTGTACGCGCACAGATGGCCGCCAAGCACACCACCGTCTTCATTGATATGGATGACTGCGTGGCGGTGGACAGCACGTTTGTCGGCACGCTCACCAGTTTGACGATGGAGTATCGCCGGGCCGGGCTTGGCCACGTCACGTTGTTCAATGTGCATCAGCATGTGCTGGACGTTTTCGCGACCTTGGGCTTGCGCTCTATTTTGGAAATTGCCAACGGGGACGGACTGGCCGCGCCGGCGCTGCTGCCGCTGGCGCCGGGCGCCCGCGCGAAAGTCGAGATTGCGCAGGTAATGCT
>JAPLST010000431.1:0-9145 GCA_026398485.1 bacterium | reverse complement strand
ATTGCGCAGGTAATGCTGGATGCCCATGAAACGCTGGCGCGGGTCAATGACGCCAACGCCCTTGAATTCAAAAACGTGGTGGACTACCTGCGTGCAAAGCTTGGTTAAGCTGGTCCGGCATTTCCAGTGGAACGATATTGATATCGTGCATGTCGTGCTGGTGCTGCTGGTGTGCGGCTTTCTGGCGTTGCTGGCGGCCTATCGGAGCAAAGTGCAGGCCTTGCGGCAAACCCGCCAGCGGATCCAGGCCACCAACGATTGCGTCCTCGGCTTGATGAACAAAGCCAGCGAGTCGCTCAAGGATCATCTCGATTTGCACTCGTTCATCCAGCAGTTCACGGACTACACCGCGCGCAGTGTGCGCGCCCAAAGCGCCGCGTTTTTCCACTATGACAAGGACAGTCGCAGCGTGAACGGCGAGGCCGTCATCGGCGTCTTCCCCTCGCTGATCAACGTGCCGCAAGCCTTGATGGCCACGCTGATTTCGAGCCCGCATAAAATGCAGGAGTTTCTGCACGCCAATCGTTTTGCCTTGGGCGAGACGCCGTTTGTCGAGGCCGTCACGCAACAGCGCCCGCTGCTCTTTGACGAGACCGGCGTGCGCGAGCGGCTGCGCTACAAAGTGTGTGATTGCTGGAGCATGCTGGTGGTGCCGTTGCTGGCCGAGAAGAATGTCTATGGCGTGCTGGCGCTGGCCAACAAGGTGGAGCGGGCGGCATTTACGCTGGAAGATTTGCATCTGGCGGAGCAGCTCTCGGAAATGGCCGGCGTGACGGTCAGTCATTTTATCATGTTCAAGCAATTGAACGAGCAGCAGCAGGTGGAAAGCCAGTTGCGCACGGCGGAAGTCATTGTCAACCATTTGCTGCCCCAGCATATTCCGCAGCCGCCGCATTTTTCGATTGCCGTGCATTATCAGCCGGCCTACCGGCTGGGCGGTGATTATTATGATTTTGTCGAGGTGGACGACCAGCATCTCGGCCTGTTGGTGGCGGATGTGTCGGGCAAGGGGATTCCGGCCGGGCTGGTGATGGCGACGACGCGCTCGTTGATGGCCGTCCTGGCGGCCCAGCAGTTGTCACCCAGCGCCGTCCTGCGCGCAGTCAATGCCCAGTTGATCAATTTGATCCCCGCCGAAATGTTTGTCACCGCCAATTATGGCGTGGTCAACACCACCACCGGCGCGTTTGTCTTTGCGCGCGCCGGCCACGAACCGGTGCTGTGCTGCGCGCCACATGGCGAGCCGACCGTGCTGAGCCAGGGCAACGGGATGGTCGTCGGCATGGTTGACAACGAGACGTTCTCGCGCGTGCTGCGCGATGAATGCTACCAGTTGCAAGCCGGCGAAATGCTGGCACTGTACACCGATGGGCTGACCGAGGCGCACAGTCCGGCCGGTGAAGAGTTTGGGCGCGCGCGGGTGATTCAGTTGTTGAAAAACGTCTGCGGCATGGCCGCCCAGGATGCCCTGCAGTGCATGGTGCATCGCGTCAAAAAATTCACGGCGGCGGCGCCGATGTTCGATGACATGACCATTGTGCTGGTGAAGGCGGACTGAGGCCGGGCTTATGACGCACGGCGCGGAGACAAGGAATTAGGATGCTGGCGCGGACGTATTCCTTCACGCCGGTCGGGGTCGATGCCCAGTTGGTCGAGGTGGAAATTGATCTGCGCAGCACCGGGCAGGAGGCCTTCACGGTGATTGTGGGCCTGCCCGACACGGCCGTCAAAGAAAGCAAAGAGCGCCTCGAAGCGTCCCTTCGCAATGCCGGCTTCGAGTTTCCGCGCAAGCGCGTGTTGGTCAATCTGGCGCCCGCGGATGTCAAGAAACAAGGGCCGATCGTGGACTTGGCGATGGCGATCGGCATTCTGATTGCCTCACGCCAACTGGTCGCGCCGGACGACCGGCAGACGGCCTTGCTCGGCGAGCTGGCCTTGGACGGCACGGTACGGCCGGTGCGCGGCGCGCTGGCGGCCGCGCTGGCGGCCCGCGCCGTGGGCGTGCGCCGGCTGATCGTGCCGCGCGAGAATGCGCTCGAGGCCGCGCTGGTGCCGCAGTTGGACGTCTACGCCGCCGGCAGTTTGGGCGAGGCCGTGCGCATCCTGGAAACCCCGACAGAGTTCGAGCCGGTCCAGGTTGATTGCGCGGCGCTCTTCCACCAAGCCCAGCACTGTGATCTGGACATGAGCGATGTGTATGGCCAGGAGCAGGCCAAACGCGCGGCCGAAATCGCCGTGGCCGGCGGACATAACCTGATTTTGATCGGCCCGCCCGGTTCTGGCAAAACGATGCTGGCGCGGCGGATCGCCACGATCATGCCGGACATGACCCTTGAGGAAGCGATCGAGACCACCCGCATTCATTCCATTCGTGGTTTGTTGAATGCCGCCATGCCGCTGGTCGCGACCCGGCCTTTTCGCGCGCCGCATCACACCATTTCGGATGCCGGTCTGGTCGGCGGCGGGATCAGCATTGATCCGGGTGAAGTCTCGTTAAGCCACAACGGCATTTTGTTTCTGGATGAATTCGCGGAGTTTTCGCGGCGCGCGCTGGAAGTCCTGCGCCAGCCGCTCGAAGACGGCTTTGTTACCATTGCGCGCGCCGCCGGCACGCTGACCTTCCCCGCCCGCTTCATGCTGATCGCCGCCATGAACCCCTGCCCGTGCGGCTTCTTTGGCCATCCTACCAAAGCCTGCACCTGCACCACCCAGTACATCGCCAAGTATCGCACCAAATTGAGCGGGCCGTTGCTGGACCGGATTGACATCCATGTTGAAATGCCGTCGGTGACTTACACGGCGTTGCGGGCGCGTGCCGGCGGTGACAGTTCGGCGGTCATTCGCGAGCGCGTCCAGGCCGCGCGTGCGCGCCAAACCGCGCGCTTTCAAGGCACCACCACGCGCTGCAATGCGCACATGACCAGCGCCGCCGTCAAAAAATGGTGCGCCTTGGCGGCGGATGCCCAGCAGGTGCTGAAACAGGTCATGGATGAATTGGGCTTCTCGGCCAGGGCCTATGACAAAATCCAGCGTGTGGCGCGCACGATCGCCGACCTCGCCGGCAGCGAGCACATTCAGCAGCCACACGTCCTCGAAGCCGCCCAGCATCGCAATCTTGACCGCAAATACTGGGAACGCTGATGCTGGCAGCCTATCTGCAACGTCTCTTTGATTGCGCCCGGCGTGGCGACATCATTGGCTGTCTTAAGTCCTTGGCCTGCACCCCCGCGCGCGCATGAGCACCGACCTGACCCTCGCCTTTCTCAATTACAACACCACCGCCGAGTTGCGCCAGGCGCTGGCCGCCGTGCCGGCCGCGCTGGCGGGCATGCCGGCCCGGATCATCGTGATTGACAATGCCTCGCGCGACAATCCCGCCGCCCAGTTGCGGCAACAGTTTCCCGGCGTGCAGTGGCTGCAAAACACAACCAATCTTGGTTTTGCGGCCGCGTTCAACCGCTTGTTTTCCTTCGTCATTTCGCCGTACTATTTGCTGCTGAATTCCGACATCATTCTGCCGCCGGGCAGCGTGCGCGCCATGCTCGACACCGCCCGCCGCTATTCGTCGCTGGGGCTGGCCGGGGTCGCCTTGGTGCGCGAAGACGGCTCGGCCCAAACGTCGTACGGCCGCGCGCCGACCCTGGCAAGCGAGTTGCTCAATCGCAGTTTGTGGCGGCGCATGACCCAGGCCGGCGTGCGCGTTGATGAGCCGTTTGATGTCGAAAGTGTGGTGGGCGCCGTGATGCTGGTGCCGCGCACGACGATTGAGCGCGCCGGCGGCCTTGACGAACGCTACTTTTTCTTCATGGAGGAAACCGACTGGTGCCGGCGCATTCGGGCCGCGGGCCTGCGCGTGCTGCACTTCCCGCATGTGCGCGTCGTCCATTTGCAGGGCCGCGCCGCCAATAAAGTGCCGTTGCGTTCGCGGATGCCTGCACGCTGCTGTACGCCGGGACGCTGGCGCGCCTGGCCGTCAACACTGCGGCGTATGGCCTGCTGGTGGCGGCGACGTTGGGATTGGTGGGGAAACTGCGGCGCAAGACGGCGGTGTACGCCGGCGTGCTGGCGTGGTATGCGCTGGGTTGCCCGCAGGGCTGGGGCATGCACCGCGCGCCGGTGCGGCGCAGCAAGCGCCGCTGACGGACTAACCGGCTTTGCGCAACGCCGCCAGCTCGGCATCCACCATCAGGCGGATCAACTCCTCAAAACTGACCGTGGGCGTCCAGCCCAGCTGTTTGCGCGCTTTGCTGGCGTCGCCCACCAGGCGGGTCAGCTCGGCACGGCGTGCCAGCTGCGGGTCACTCACCACATGCGCGTGCCAATCCAGCTGCACGTGCGCGAAGGCCACCTCGACGCATTCGCCGACGCTGTGCGTGACGCCGCTGGCAATCACATAATCGTCGGCCTGCTCCTGCTGCAGCATCAGCCACATGGCGCGCACGTAATCCTTGGCATAGCCCCAGTCGCGCCGTGCGCGCAGGTCGCCCAGCGTCAAGGTTTCCTGCATACCCAAGGCAATGCGCGCCACGGCATGCGTAATCTTGCGCGTGACAAATTCGCGCCCGCGCCGCGGCGATTCATGGTTGTACAAGATGCCCGAGCAGGCGTACACCCCGAATTGCTCGCGATAATTGCCGACAATCCCGTGGCCGTATAATTTCGCCGTGCCATACGGCGTCATCGGCCGAAACGGCGTGCGCTCAGTCTGCGGCATGTCATCCGGCTTGCCAAATATCTCCGAGGATGACGCCTGGTAAAAGCGCGCCTGCGGTTTGACCCGCCGAATGGCCTGCAGCAGGCGCGCCACGCCCAAGCCGTTCAAGTCGCCCACCATGACCGGCTCGTCCCACGACAGCGGGATATAGGAATATGACGCCAAATTGTAGACTTCGTCCGGCAGCGTCTCTTCGAGCAAATTCAGCAGCGAAAGTTGATCCGTCAAATCGGCGCTATACAGCGTCACGCGCGGCTTGAGATGCTCGAGGTTCTCGTAATAGCTTTCCGGCGAGAGCCGTTCCATCCCGACCACCCGGTAGCCTTGCTCCAGCAACAGCTCGCTTAGATACGAGCCGTCCTGCCCGGCAATGCCGGTGATCAGCGCGGTCTTGCCCATCGTGCTGCTTACTTCGCGTTGCCGACTTTCATCTGCGGATAGGCCGTCAGCCAGAACGAGGCCATCAAGGCATAATCATTATCATCGCGATAACGATACGTGATGGCCGTGTCAAGACACTTCTTCCAGTTCTTGTAGACGGTGTACTCGACTTCCTGGAGCGTGCGGTATTTGGTATCGTAGCGCACGCTGGCGCCCGTACCCCAGCCGCGCGTCCATTCGCGCGCCCAGACCTTGTCCTGGTACTCGCGCGAGAGTAGCGGCGTGAAGTCGTCAAACCAGATCCGGCCGCCGGCCGAGATCTCGCTGGCTTGGTCATGCACATAGCGATACCCGAAATCCACGTTCAGCTCATCCTTGCGCCCGCGCAGCGAACGGATCATATTCGGGCTGGCAAACGCGCGCTGCACCGCCCAGCTCAAGTCGGCATGCGAATTCAAATTCACCAGGGAAATACCGCGGATTTTATCCATGTCATAGACAAAGTCCGACTCGAGCCGCACCCAGTCGAGCGGTTCCGCATTGGCGTTGAAGCCCATGGCTTGGCGCGGCGTGTAGGTGTCGAGCTTGTCGTATTCAATATAGCCGCGGCCGGCATAGTAGCGATAGCGCCGCTCGATGGTCTGGTCATCAAACAAGTCGCCGCCGCGCATCCGGATGCTGTGCATGAAGGTGATATCCAGCAGGTCGGCGTTGTGGCCGTTGCGCTGCACTTGGAACGCCGTCCGCAGGCCTTCATCCCAGCCCAGCACCGCGCCGCTGTCGGTGCCGAAGCCAACCCCGGTCAGCAACCGGCCCTTGGGCTCGATAATGTGCCGCAGCTTCTCGTTGTCGGAGCTCAGATATTTGCGCATCAACTGGCCGGCATAGGTGCCCTCCATGTCATACGTGCGCACCAACTTGAAGCTGGTGTCAAAACCGGTATAGGGCACCATGTGGAACATGCCGCCGGTGTCCTGCTTCGAGAACATGTTGATCGGCACGCGCGAGAAGCGATTGTAGTCAAACAGCGAGAAAATCGCCGGCTGCCGCTGGGTGTAGGTCAAAATCCGGCCCTTGCTGACCGTGCCGTCGACGCGCCCGCGCTCATACGAGGTGACCCCGCCAAATTCGCTGGCGACGCCCAAAAATGGCTCAAAATTGAAGAACCCGAAAAAGCGCTTCGGCGCGGAAATCTTCTGGTCCGTCCAGGCCTTCCACACCGAAAAGCTGGTGTTGCCATCAACATTGTTGCTCTCAAGGTACTTGTACCAGCCGGCGCGCGTCCGGCTCTCATAGAACACCGGCACGTCCAAGGCCGGAATGTCCATGATCTGGCTCTTGCGGAAAATGTGGCGCAGCTCCGGCAGGCGCTCGTAGGTCGTGTAAAAATCATTGATCTGTTTGACCATGTACACCGACACTTCGTTGTCTTCGTTGAGCGGCTTGGTGAAGTCAAGATAAGTGTCGCGCGGGCCGTGCGTCTTGTAGTCGTCGTAGTAGAAATCCTGGACAAGGTCAATGTCGCTGAGCAGATCCATTTCACCCATCAAGGTGCCCTCGTTCAGCCAGCCGGCGCCCGGGCCAAACGTTTGGCCGTGCTCCCACAGAAAGCGATAGCGGAACATGCTGATGCCGGCCTGCCCTTTCTTGTTGGTCTTGTCGTTGGTTTTCTGCGCGCCCAGCACAAACTGGCGGCTCTTGTCCTCAAGAAAAAACGTTTTCCACGCGCCCGCAAAGGTGGTCACATTGGTGAAGGCGTAGTTGTACGCGCCGTCCACGCCAAAGGCGATGCCGTGCTTCGAGTAATAGCCCAAGTGCGGCGTCACTTTCAGAAATTGATTGCGGAAGACATCCAGATAGGCATCAAAAAAGCCGCCCTGTTGCGAGGTATAGCCCGCGATCACTTGAATCGGCGACTGGTTGTCCTGGTCGCGCAACTCATAGCTGATCTGCGGCAGCCACATGATCGGCACTTCCTCAAATTTCAAAAAACAATTTTGCGCAACAATCCGCGCCACGCTGGCCGGATCATTCTTGTTGCCCGGCAACACAGAAATGCGCTTGCCTTGAATGTAATACAACGGCCGCTGATATTCCGGCGGGCAGGTGGTCGCGCGCCCGTCCTCAACGTGAAACGCGTTGACCCCCGGATCCTTGATCACTTTCTTGCCATAAATATACCACTTGCGCTCGTACCAGCGATTTTGGTATTTGAATGCCCCGGCATCATAAATCATGTGGGCATTCTCAAACTGGCCGCCGCCGTTGCCCAAATTGTAGATCACATGCTCGCCAATGATGTCGATGTTCTGGTATTTGAGATGCGCCCATTGCGGCGCTTCGACAATCTTCAGATTGGGATCGTAGGTCGCCGCATCCGCTTGCAGGATGCCGTCACCGTAGATCACTTCGACATTGCCGGTGAATTCGTAGGAGCCGTTCTTCAGCAAGCTAAACGAGTCCGCCTTGAACTTGGCTTCCTGGCCAAGCAGATTGACGTCCTTGGTCAGCGCCACCTCGTCATCGTCGGCCGCGTCTTCAGCCAGCAGCGGCACGCTCAGGAGCAGCGCGATCAACAGTACTCTGCGCAGGTCAAACAGGGAATTCATAGCATTGTTCCGCAACTATCGTTTGCAGCACGCGCGGCCCCGCCCCACGACGGAATCCCGCAACCACATGGTACAACGGACAAAACATGTGTCGCAATGCAAATTGATAATTGTTAAGCCGACTTTCCCAAACCGCACTACAGTATACCACATTCGTTCTGAAAAAGCAAGTCGCCCCGGTTTTTCGGGAAAATCCGGCGGAATGTCGGGGCAGACCCCTGCATTTTTGGCACCCGCTGCCGCTGTCGTAGAAGCGGCTTCCAGCCGCTTTCGCTGGCCACAGTGCGCCATGCCGGCGCTGCCTGCCACGCCGCATGTGCGTGCGGCGTTGCCTTCAGCGGGTCGGATGCCCCGCGTTCTCTGCGCCGCGCGGTGTGCGTTTCTGCCCGTAGCCGCCGCACGGCGTGCGGCGCATTCGAGGAAGCATCACTCGCGGAACGCCGTTCCGCGGCTCCGTGCAGACACCTCCCGCGGGTCCGCCGCCGGCGGGATTGGCGCGGAGATTGCTGACCAGCGTTTTTCGCCGGTTGTGCTATAATCTGCCCATGCATGCCAAACCAAAAGCCGCGCTGGCCTTGCTGCTGCTGGTGCCCGCGCCCAGCCTGGGTGCGGCCGCCGCCATGCTCTGGTGGCCGGGAACCGCGCTCGGTACCATCATCTTTGGCGTCAGCAAGCTATGGCTGTTCGGCCTGCCGCTGGTTTGGCACCTGCTGGTAGACCAACAGCCGCTCAGCTTCTCGCCGGCGCGGCGGGGCGGCTTTGCTGTGGCGGCCCTGACGGGCGGCCTGATCGCGCTGGTGATTATCGCCGCGTATCTGCGATGGGGCGCCACGCTGGTTGACCACCCGATGCTGCTGCAGAAACTGACGGCAATTGGCTTGGCGTCGCCGTGGCGCTACTGTGGCGCGGCGCTCTACTGGATTCTGGTGAATTCAGTTATCGAGGAATACGTCTGGCGCTGGTTCTGCGTGCGCCAGGCTGAGTCGTTCCTACCGCCGGTGCTGGCCGCACTGCTCGCCGCCGCCTGTTTCACCGTCCACCATGTCGTGGCCATGTCGGTCTACTTGCACCGGCCGGCCTTGGTGTTCTGTTCGCTCGGAGTCTTTCTCGGCGGCGCGATCTGGTCGCTCTTGTATGTCAGATATCGCTCGATCTGGCCTGGCTACCTGAGTCATGCCATCGTTGACCTTGCCATTTTTGGTATTGGTGCCGCGCTGCTGTTTTGCTAAGATGGCGCAGTGTCTCGGTGACACATTATTAGCGCGGTGCGGCCTGCAACATCCGGCGCTGGCTGCGACTACTGGCCTGGGCAAGCGTGCCAGGAAAGGGTGGTGACAAAGCAAGGAGGTTGGCGGTCGCCGGATAAGAATGCGCGGCAGCCGCAGATGTGGCGCAGACGATAGACATGCTGATAGTCTATCATTTTGGGCTGTGGCAATCA
>JAPLST010000227.1 GCA_026398485.1 bacterium | reverse complement strand
TCGATATTCTGTAATCAGTGATCGGTGCAGAAGCAGAATCGCGGTCCACGCCAGTGGCGGGACTAGCCAAGCCAGCACGGAGGCCGCTCCCACTCTTTCAGCGCAGCGCCGCACCGGCCACCGATCACTGATCACTGCTCACAAGTTCTGCCTTTGTGGCCGCGGGGCACGCCGCGGATGCTGCAGCAATCCAAGCCAGCAGCAACGGCACTGCGCCAAGCCGGCGGATGTTTTCCTTATATCGGAATTTCAGTAAGGAAGCTGTTTCGTTTGACATGCACGGGGCCTTATACTATACTCTCACCCTAATGGCCGCGTGACGCCATGTTGCTTTTTTCACCGCTTGCCGCACACTAACATTATGGTTATTGCACCGCGCTTCCTCTGGTTGTTTGTCTTTGCCTGTTGCACGCTCGCGTATACGCCAGCGCTTGATGCTGCGCGACCCACGGGGCGTTTGCCGGTCAAATTCGCCTTTCTTAATTACGAGCCCTTTTTTGAGTATACGAACGGCGTGCCGTTTAATAAATATTACTGGCAAGCGTTTGGCGATCTTGATCCGCACGCTTGCATAGACATGTTATCGGAGGGCTGGCGGCGCACCACGGACAACATGCTTGACATTCAGGTGGTCTACACCACGAATGTTGATTTGTTTCCCTATCATGCAACCGTCAATGCATCCAATCAGCATCGCTACACCGACAGCACGTATTGGAATCATGCGGGCAGTCGTTTTGCAGGGGAAAACAGCAACGGGTTCACGGACCTTTCTGATTATATCACCTGTATCACGGCGGACTTTCCCCAGGTGATTGGCATGACAGTTTCGGCTATTACGAGTCCGTCATGATCGGCAAAGGCGCGTCGCGCTGCAACTCCGACCCGCGGGCCTATACCAACGAGCGCTGCTTCACCGTGCTGGGCATGAACTGCGAGCGGGCTGGCAATGGCGCACATCCCATTGGCCATGGCTTTGGCGAAAACATGTTGGCGCAATGGTTTTTCAACCAGGGGTCCATCGGGTACGCGCCAGCGAATGAGCCGGCCTACTGGAATGATCCGCAGAACCAGTTCACCAACATCAACGAATTTGTTGCATTTACGCGCTACCGCAAAGTCACCACCAATATGGCGGTGGGATTGGGCAATGTGCATTGGGCGCCGAATGGCACGAACAGCGGCCGGGGCTATGATTATTACCATGCATGGCCGGTGTTGAGTCATGCCGATAATTGGATTCAACCGGACTATCCGCACAGTTTGACCAATGCGCCGCGGATGATTGCCGGCACCGAATGGGGCTTGCAAGACGAAGCCGACAATCGCTATGGCTTTGGCATGTGGTGGTGGAATCATTTTCCGCAAGCGCCAGGGCTGTATCGCGGCCACTTGAACAACTGGATCACCTACGGCTGGAATTGGTGGACCGCATCCTATCCCATCGGTTCGGACCAAGTGCTGACCCAAAGTTGTGATCTGGCCGGCTGGTTTACCTATCAAATCCAGGCGCCGCCGGGGACAACCCAACTCGCCGTGCAGGTCACCGCGCCGGTGCCCGTGGTGCATGCCGTACGCAAGAATCTATTCCCGCGCGTCAAGCGCCCTAACTCCACCAGCGATGCCTGCGACGCATTGACGAATGCCAGCAACTTCACCTGGGTGCTCACCAACGGCAGTTATGGCAAAACGCTTGAAGGCACATGGTATGTGACCTTTGGCGCCAGCACCAACACGCGCCAATTGCGCGCGGCGTCCATTTGCGCCAGTCTTTCGCCCAAGCCGACCAACAGCGTGCCGCCGGTGATTACCGTGACCGCGCCGGCCGCCGGCGATCGGTATTCGTATCACTATGCGGCGCTGTCCAACATCGCCTGGCGTGTCAGCGGCCTGCCGCAGGGCACGCGCCAAACCAGCCTGGACTATCGCCTGCAAAACGGGACGTGGGCGCCTATTTGCGTTGATTACAATTATCAGCTATATTCACCGTACCGCTGGTTTTTCCCCGCGTCCAGCGTGACCGGCACGCAAGTGCGCGTGATCGTTGAAGATGTCTACGGCTGCACCTTCACCAATTATTCCGGCGTGTTTGATCTCCGCGGCAGCATGCCGTGGCAGGAGTCGGCGCTGGTCACCAACGGCGTGGGGTATCGCGGTGCGGGCCGCGGGCTTGTGTTTGACGCGCGCACCGCCTTGGTCAAGAATTATGACAACGACGGCTATGTGTATCTGCAGGCCTACAGTGGCATCGGCTTCGATTCACACGCGCGCAGCGTCCGCACCCAAAGCATCTGGCGCGTCGCGGCCAATGCAGTGGCAACCGGCCGCTGGGAGCTGGCGCTGGGCGGGATCGTGACGCACCAAGCCGGCGGTGACGAGGGCGCGACCATGGTAAAATATCACAACACCTTTTACGTTGCGGGCTTTCTTGGGACCAGCGCGCAAAACCTGGCATGGCGCCATCATGCGTTTTACGCACTGGATGCGTTTGGGCGGCCGGCCGTGGGCAGTGCGGCCGTGGATGCCGAACACCCGCGGCATGTGTTTGGCGACAAGAGCCATCCGGTCGTTGCCAACAACATTGGTGGCGCATTGCACTGGCGCGATCCGTATGATGTGCAATTGATCATGACCGACCGGGAAGCCAACGGGTCCGGTGCGGATGTACAAATCTGGCAATTCGGTCCAGAGCGCGTGCAAACGGACATGTATCGGGAAGAGCAATGTGCGACGGCAACATGCGCCAAGATCAAGACGTGCAGCAGCACCTGTGTCTACGATGCCACAAACGGGCGCGTGTTTGCGCTGGATGCCGCAGTCGGTACCAATTGGGTCTGGTGTGCGACCAACATTGACAAGCATCCTGGTAATCTGAAAAACATGCAGCGCCTGCTGCGGATTCCGGGCGAATGCACGCCCAAAACAATCATTGATATGGCCGTGGTAGCCGCGCCGCGGATCACAGGCGGCACGCCGCTGGCAGTGATGGTGTGGAGCGACGGCCTGCGCCGCGTGTTCTTGTTCAATGCGGACAAGCCGGCGCTCAAACCGCTGGATATCACGCCCTACGCGCATGTCGACCGCCTCGGCAATCGGATTTGCGCCGAAGGTTCGGTGTTGTTTTTCGCCTATTCCATTGGCGGGTTTGACGAGTATGCCATTGGCATCGCGCGGGCCGATATCGGCACTGCGGACTTGACTGCCATTGGATTGCGGATGCAATAAGCACCGCAGCCAGCGGGCCGGGCTGCTGGGATAGTAGAATCACGAATGGAGCGAACAACATGACAACAAAGGAATTGGCACTGCACACGATTGAGGAACTTCCCGAGGGCGCCACTTGGGATGACGTGCAGGAACGCATCAACATCATCGCGGGCGTGCGGAAAGGGCTTCGCGAACTGGACGAGGGCAAGGGGATACCCCACGAACGCGTCAGGGCGGAGTTTGCGCAATGGCTTTCCGACTGACCTGGTAATCTGCTGCGCTATGCGATCTGCGAGAGATCTGCGCGTCCATTATGTTATTTTGGT
>JAPLST010000029.1 GCA_026398485.1 bacterium | reverse complement strand
TGGCGTTGCCACCAATCGCTCGCGCCCGGCACCGTCTTCTGCCCGGCCTGCGGCGCCGATCAACGTGGCGCCTACACGCCCAGCACCTACGTTGCGCCGATGGAAACGCCGCAAGCGCCAGGCGCCGGCCTGCTGCCGCTGGTCGCGCTCATCCTGAGTGTCCTCGGCCCGCTTTTGTTCGGCCTCGGCTGGCTGGCCGGGATCGTGCTCGGCTTCATTGCCATCAGCATTTTGCGGCGGCGCGGCGGCCATGCGCTGGATGCGCGGCGCGCGCACATGGCCGTCTATGTCGGCTTTGGCTGGATGGTCGTGATTGGCCTGCTGGCCGGCTGGTGGCTGTATAACAATGCCGCCAAGATCCGCATCAAGCGCAACGAAACCGCCGTCATCACCCAGCTGCGCGATGTCGCCTTGGCCCAAACGTACGCCAAGCTGGCCCTCACGTTTGATCGCGACAGCAATCTGGTCGGCGAGTTCGCCTCACTGGCCGAGCTGGTCTCCAATGGCTACGGGCACGTCGAGCCGGCGCTGGCGACCACGCCCGAATGGTCCGGCTACCGCTTCAGCATGCCGACCGCCGACGAAGCCGAGTTCACCTGCCTGGCCGAGCCCGCCCAGTCCGGCTTTTCCGGCCGGCGCGCGTTTCTCATCCGCAGTGATGGCTATGTTTTTGAAGCCACGCCGCGCGGCGACGTGCCGCTCAACCCGGCCGCCGATTTCCGCCGGCTGGATGCCCGCAACATTATTGACGAGCACGCCGACGTGCTGGTGCGCGACCTGCATCGCGTCGCCGCCGAAGCCCTGCGCAGCTCGTTGTTTGAGAAGGCGCAGCGGATCGTGCGCGGCGCGCGCGAACGCTTCCCCACCGCGCGCGAAACCGCCCAGCTCGACGCCATCGAGCAGCATGCCAATCCCTTCGTCGTCGAAATCAAATCCATGGAATTGCTCGACCAGGCGTCCAACGCCTGTGCCCAAGGCCAAGTCCTGCGCGAAATTGAACTGTTGCAAACCTTGCGCGAACAATATCCCACCTTCAAGAATATTCACGACGTGGATGCGCGCCTGCGCCAGCGCCGCGATACCTATGGCCAGACCCTCGAACGCGCCGCCCAAGCGTTGCTCGACAACGCCATCGCCCTCGATGTCCGCCTCCAGTTTGACAACGCCGCCGCCACGTTCAACACGGTGATCAACCAGTATCCCACCACCGCCGCCGCCAAGGAGGCGCAGCGCCGCTTGGCCCTGCTGGCCGACCACAAGACAGATCGCGCCGCCGACGCGCTCATCCAGGAGACCTTCGCCCTCAGTCTCGATACCGAGGCCGAAGCCATCGCCGCCCGCATCGACCAACTGCTGCGGGCCTTCGCCCACATCGCCGTCGTCTCGCAATCCACCGCGCGCCTGCAGCGCTTGCAAGAACAAGCCGTCGCCCGCATTCACCTCGCCCAGGCCGCTGTCGCGCTGGCCTCGAACGACCTCGCGCGCGCCCTCGTCTGCTTCCGCGAAACCGACAAGCGCGACCCGGCCGCCCTCATGCCTGTCGCCTCCAACTTCGCGCGCGCCCTCCTCTTTGGCATCAGCAATGCGCTCGTCGCCGCCGACTTCCCCATGGCGCTGGTCTACGCCGATCGCTACCAGGAATTGCGCATCGCGCCCGAAGCCCTGCCGCTCGTCCAGATTGACACCATCCGCCTGCGCATGGCTGAACAATGCGCGCAGCAAGGCGACGTCGCCCGCGCCATGCGCTACATTGCCGACCTCGGCGAGCGCGTCCATGCCGCGCCTGCCGCCAGCTTCCTCGCCGGCAAAGTCTACCGCGCCGGCGGCGACTACGCCAACGCCGCCCTCTGCTTCCAACGCGTCGTCACCCAAACCGCCTATGCCGCCGAAGCGCGCGCGCTCCTGCTCGAATCCGCCGCCAACGCCGCCCGCGCCGATGAACACGCGCTCTTTGCCGCCATCGCCGCCGACCTCGAATGGGCCACCGCCACCCGCGCGCTCGCGCTCGCCATCCCTGGCGTCTCCAATGCCTATGCCACCTCAACCTGGCAATCAGTCTGCATTGACCTGTCCGATCTGGTCGACATGTCGTACGACTTGCTCACTTATTCCGGCGCTGAAGCTGATTTTTTTGTTGAAAAACAAAAAGCCCAAGACGAACTGAACGCCGCTCTCCGCCGCCTCCAGAAAATGCTGCGCGATTCCATGCGCGCGCAGCGCGAGGCCGGCCGCGCCGCCCGTGCCGTCAGCCAATGGTGGACGCTCTGCAGCGCGATCATCAGCAATGTCCCGACTGCCACCCTGTCCGAGGATGCCCGCGCCCAAGCCGCCTTGGTCGCGCGCAAACAATACTATGCCACCGCTGCCGCCGCCCTGCTCGAACGCGCCGTCAGTGCCGATACCTCGCTCAAGGCCGGTGTGCTCTCTGAACTGACCGCGCTGATCAATCAACTGCAGCAGCGGCGCCCCTTGCGCAACATTCTTGCCACCATGAAAAAATACATCGCCGACCAGCGCCCGGCCGACTACAGCCGCAAAGCCCTCGGCGCCGTCGCCGAACTAAACGGCGTGCAACTCGACCCCACCCGCCTCGGCGACATCTTCTCGCATGCAACGCAGTGAGAGGAAAATATGAAGTCGGAACGCTGAACGCTGAAGTCAGCGCAGATACTGCGTTTTTCACTATGGCGTTCAAGGTTCAGGACAAATTTGTCACTTGTAAATCGTAATTTGTAAATTGGGTTTTCCATGTCCCTCACGCCTTCCACCATGCTCGCGCTCGGCACACCCGCACCGGTCTTTGCGCTCCCCGAGGTAACCTCGAACAAAACCATCACCTTGGACAGCTTCAAAGGCGCCCATGCGCTGGTCGTTATGTTCATCTGCCGGCATTGTCCCTATGTGGTGCACATCCAAGAGGAACTCGCCCGGCTCGGTCGGGATTACGCCGGCAAAAGTGTCGCCTTGGTCGCGATCAGCGCCAATGACGCCACGACCCATCCCGACGACGCGCCGGAAAAGCTGAAAGAAATGGCAACGCGACTGGGCTTTTCGTTTCCGTTCTGTTACGACGAGCGCCAAGTCGTCGCCAAAGCCTATTCCGCCGCCTGCACGCCGGACTTCTTTGTCTTTGACGCCGCGCGCACGCTGGTCTATCGCGGTCAGCTCGACGACAGCCGGCCCGGCAACAATGTCCCGGTCAGCGGCAAGGATCTGCGCGCCGCCTTGACGGCCGTCCTCGCCAACCAACCGGTCAGCATCGCGCAAAAACCCAGCATGGGCTGTAATATCAAATGGAAGCCGGGTCACGCGCCGGACTATGCCCGGTAGCAAAGTGGCAAAGTGGCAAAGTGGCAAAGTGGCAAAGTGGCAAAGTGGCAAAGTGGCAAAGTGGCAAAGTGGCAAAGTGGCAAAGTGGCAAAGTGGCAAAGTGGCAAAGTGGCAAAGGTGGCAAAGTGGCAAAGTGGCAAAGTGGCAAAGTGGCAAAGTGGCAAAGTGGCAAAGTGGCAAAGTGGCAAAGTGGGTGGTCTTCGCCTGCACCGAAAACTGAAAACTGCAAACCGAAAACCTAAGATTTATCTGCAATCAGCATCAGCCCGCGCAGCGTCAGCAATCTGTCTGTCGTCGCCGCCACGCCCTGCGCGCACAGCCATGCGCACAATGGCTCAGCGCCGCCGTTGCCGCTGCAGTCCCCCTGGCGGCGTTTGCGCCGTCCCGCCATCCGGCGGGAGGGTTGGGGGATTTTTTTGCCACTGCCGCCGCCGCCGCCGCCTGTCACCACCACACCGCGCAGCGGCTCGCCCAGTGCGCACGCCACGTCCTGCACCAGCCCCGCCAACGCCCACTGTACGCCGCGTTCAATGCCAAACGCCAGTGCGCCCGCCGTGTCCCGCCCGGGCATCACCCCGCGGCAGGCTTCATTCATGGCACGCGCTTCTGCCAATGACCAATGACCATTGACCAACGACCAATCACCCATCCCTCCATTTCTGCCCCGCGCCACCCGCACCTGCGCCGTGCCTTGCGCCAGCGCCGCATATTGCAGTGCCACGCCCGGCAGAATCGCGCCGCCGACAAATGCGCCGCGCCGATCCACCACTTCCAGCGTGATCGCCGTGCCCACGTCAATGGCGCACGCCGGCAGCCCGTGCAGTTCACGCAACGCCAGCGCGTTCGCCAGCCGATCCACCCCTGGCTCGATCCGTGGCCGTACTTCCACCAACATTCTCCGCGTGAAATCACGATAACCCGGCACGACAATCTTCACGCGCGGATACAGTGATCGCGCCGCCGCCTGCACCAGCGCGGTCACGTCCGGCACGACACTGCCAATGACGATGGCCGAGGGCGGGCCATGGCGGGCCAGCGCGCGCAGGGCCGCCACCGCGGTCGCCGCC
>JAPLST010000454.1 GCA_026398485.1 bacterium | reverse complement strand
ACGATGACTGCGGCGGTCAAGGGCCTGACCGCCCTACCGGCATGCGCGCGCAACGACGACAACGGCGGTCAAGGGCCTGACCGCCCTACCTGTCTGCGGGCGCACGCCGGCTGCTCCCGTTCTCTGAAATTCCGCTATAATGGTTAGGATGCGGGCTCCGGTGTTCGTCACGCCCCGTTCATTCGGCGCAGCCGAACCGTGGAGTGCGGGAGAAAGCTGCTCGCCGGCATTCCTTTCCCAATCTCTGCGTCCACCGATCCCGCCGCCGGCGGTGATCAGTGGGGCGCCCATGCATTCAACCATTCCGTAATTTTTTGCCGCGTTATAATTGAACGTGATATAATGGGGTATGACGACAACCCCGGTGGCGTATACCGCGGAATATCACGGACAGGTGCAGGGCGTCGGGTTCCGCTATACCGTCCTGCGCCTGGCGCAAGGCCATGCCGTGACGGGCTATGTGAAGAACATGCCCGACGGCACGGTGCATCTGTATGTGGAAGGCGCGCCCGCGGAGATTGCCGAGCTGTTGGGCGCGATCCGCGGCGGGCCGCACGCGCACTACATCACCGACGTGCAAAGCATGCCGGTCGTGCCCAGCGGCGCCTATCGCGATTTCCGCATCGCGTTTTAGTCAATCAGGCGCGTGCCTTCCGCGTCGACCGACGTGACAATGCTGCGCGATTTGACGCCGTGTTCGATGAAGGCCATCACCATTTGCTGCTCGATGAAGCGCGCTTTGCGGATGTTGTCGGTGATGGCAAAGACGGTCGGGCCCGAGCCGGAAATGGCGACGCCGTCGGCGCCGGCCTGCAGGGCGGCTTCTTTGACTTGGGCAAAGCCCTTGATCAAATGTGCACGCACCGGCTCGACGACCACATCGTGCAAGCTGCGCGCGAACAGGGAATAGTCGTTTTTCGCAAAGGCGGCGGTGATCAGGGCCGTGTTGGCCATGTTGTACACAAAATCCTTCATGGGCACGCTCGCCGGCAGAATCTGGCGCGCGTGGCGCGTCAAGACCACAATGTTGGGCGTCACCAGCACAATGTGCAATTTGCGAATCGAACCGATCCGGGTAATATCGAGCGGCACGCACGAGCGTGTCAGCGTTGCGCCGCCGAGCAAGGCGGGCGCGGTATTATCGGCAAAGAAGCCGCCCGAGACGGTTTCCTCCGCTTTGGTCGCCGGCAGAATGAGCTGTTCTTTGGTCAGCCCGCCGTGGTACAAGTAATTGGCGGCAAAGGCGCCGGCGGCGGCCGAGGCGGCGCTGGAGCCAAGGCCCGAGCCGATGGGCAGGCCTTTTCTTAGTTTCAGTTCAAGCCCGCCCTTGACGCCCAGCAAATCCAGGATAAGCTTGGCGGCGATGCCGGCCGTGTTGCGGCGCGGGTCTTTGCTGAGGGGTTGCGCGCTCGTAATGGCGCTGATGACCACGCCGGCGGGCGCGCGGCGCGCCTCAACGGTGTCGCCCCAGCCTTTGACTGCCAAACCCAGCACGTCGAAGCCGGGACCGATGTTGCCAATCGTCGCCGGTGAAAATACCTTGATCCATTCATGTTTCATAATGCAGCAGGTGTTCTTGGAGAGAGTGATAGTCGTTGGGGATCGTACGCGCCGTGCCGCTGCGCTGTTCGAGCGCCAGTAACGACGGGTGATACGGCGCTTCCGCCGCCAATTCCTGTCGAATGAGCTCGGCATATTTTGAGGGATGTGCCGTGGCGAGGCAGACGGCGCGGGTCTTCGGATTGCCGGCATAATAATGGCGCAATGCGGCCACGCCGACGGCGCCGTGCGGCTCCAGCAGGATTGCATGGCGACGATAGACGTCGCGCATGGTCTGCAGCGTCTCCGCGTCGCTGATCGAAACCGAAAAAAGGTTGCGGCGCATGGCCGCAAGATCCGGCAGGCGCCGGACGGTGCCGGCCTGGTCGAGCGTGCCGCCATAGCTGTCAAAAAAGCGCGCCAGATTGCTGGGATTGCCGACGTTCATGGCGTTGGAGAGGCAGGCGCGCGAGGGCACCACCGGCTGGTACACGCCGTGCTCGAGAAAGCGCGGGAATTCGTCGTTGGCATTGACGGCCAGGATCATGCGTGCGACTGGCAGGCCCATGCGGCGCGCCAGTTCGCAGCCGAACGCGTTGCCGAAATTGCCGGCGGGAATCGAGAACAGCAACGGCTCGTGCGCCTGCGCCGCCTGCAGCCATGCGTAAAAATAATACACAGTTTGCGGCAGGATCCGGCCAATATTGATGGAATTGGCCGAGGTCAGCTGCAAGGGTACCAAGGCGGGATCGAGAAAGGCGCGCTTGACCAGCGCCTGGCACTCGTCAAACGTGCCGTCCAGCGCAAGCGCCTGGACATTGCCGCCGATGCAGTCGAGCTGGCGCTTTTGCACCGGGCTGACTTCGCGCGCCGGATACACAATGACCACGCGCACGCCATCCAGACCGTGACAGGCCTCGCCGACGGCGCTGCCGGTGTCACCCGAGGTGGCGACCAGAATGGTGATCTGCGCGCCGGCGGGCTTGAGCGCGTGCATGACGCGGGCCATGCCCCGCGCGGCAAAATCCTTGAATGAGGCAGTCGGGCCCTGATCGAGGCGCAGCAGCCAGGTGTCGTGTTCGAATTGCTCGATGGGGACGGGAAAATTGTAGGCGGCATGGGTGAGCGCGCGCAGGGTGGCATCGTCGAGCACGCCCGCCAAGAACGGTCGCAGAACATGGCAGGCAACCTCGGCATACGATGCGCCGCGCAAGGCATCCAGGTCGGCCGGGGAAAATTGCGGCAGGGAGGTTGGCATGAACAAGCCGCCATCCGGCGCGAGGCCCATGAACAAAGCCTCGGTAAACAAAACCGGCGCGGCCGCCGGCGTGGTCAGCGTGCGATTCGTGCTGACGTAATCAAGACGCGGTGCCGTCACGGGGTGAAGAAGGTGCCGAGCGGCTCGCCGGCCAGAATGCGTTCGAGCACGCGCGGTGTCCTGCCGCCGGCAATGACGGCGCGAGACCGCGCTCCACGTCTCGGGCGTGATGCGCGGAATGACGCGCGCCGGTTGGCCGGCATCGGTCGTGGTGAGGACGCCCTCGACGTCGGTTAGCAGCAGCAGGAGATCGGCCTTGATCAGTTCGACAGTCAAGGCGCTGAGGTGATCATTGTCGCCAAATTTGATTTCTTCGACGGCGACGGTGTCATTTTCATTGATAATCGGGACGACATCCATGTGCAGCAAGGCGGACAGGGTGTTGTGCGCATTCTTGCAGCGCAGCTTGCTGTCAAGGTCGTCATAGGTCAGCAGAATTTGCGCGACGGGCAGCTTGACGCGGCGGAACGCATCTTTGTAGACGCGCATCAAACGGGCTTGGCCGACGGCGGCCGCCGCCTGTTTCTCGGCCAGCGAAGCCGGGCGTTTTTTCAAGCCCAGCACAAAGCAGCCCGCGCCGATCGCGCCGGAGGAGACGACAATCACCTCGATCCGCTGCTTGCGCAGCGCGCAGACTTGCGCGGCAAACTGGCGCACCCAGGCGGCATCCACATCGCCGTTGGTTTTCGTCAGGGTGCTGGTGCCGATTTTGACGACCACGCGCCGCACATGACTCAAATCGCGCAGACGCATCGCGTTAGGCGGCCGCATGGGCTTGCTGAATCGCATGGGTTGGGCAGGCCTCGACACATTTGCCGCAGAGCGTGCAGGCGGCACTGTCGATGACGGCGACGTAGCCGTCCATGCTGATCGCCTGCACCGGGCAGGTCTTGACACATTTTGTGCAGGCAATGCAGGCCAGCGCGCATTTTTGTTTGGCAATCGCGCCGCGATCCTGCGAGCGGCAGACCACCTGGACATTCTTTGATTCCGGCCGCACGGTGATCAATGCTTTCGGGCACACGGCGATGCATTTGCGGCAGGCGGTGCATTTGTCTTCCCGCACGCGGGGCACCCTGCCCGGTGTCCATTCCATGGCGTCAAAGGCGCACGCTTGGACACAATCGCCATACAGCAGGCAGCCACTCTTGCAGGCCAAAAAGCCCTCGCCGACCAAGGCGGCCAAGGCACAGGTTTGCACGCCGGCATAGGCCGCGTCGCGCACGGCAGTGGCCGCGCCGGCGCAGCGCACCATGGCGACGCGCCGTTCACTGATGTCCGCACTGACGCCGAGAATCGCGCACAGCTTGTGCACCACATCCGGCCCGCCCGGCGAACACAGGGTGGGCGCCACGTTGCCGGCCGCAACCGCCTCGGCATAGCCGGCGCAGCCCGCAAAGCCGCAGCCGCCGCAGTTGACGCCCGGCAGCGCGTCCAACACTTCTTGCACGCGCGGGTCGGTCTTCACCGCGAACTTGCGCGAGGCATAGGCCAACCCGACGCCGAACGTCGCGCCGAAGAAGCTCATGGTCAGCAATGGATACAGCCACATAAACATCCTCAATAGTTGTTCATTACCGAAAGACAAATTGTACACAAAACAGGCGCTGGCTGTCAAAGGGCCGCGGATGCTGTTTTAGGTTGAAACGTTTTAGGTTTTAGGTTGCCGAGAGAATCAGGCGCGGCGCTTTTTCTTCTGATTCTACACTGCATACCGAATACCGCATACTGAATACCGGCCGCCGTGGCGTGGCCACACCGCCTCTGCCGCTGCCCCATCCTTCCACTTCCGCCCGCCGCTGCCCCATCCTTCCACTTCCGCCCGCCGCCGCTGCCCCATTCATCCATTCATCCACCCTTCCATCCTTCCACTTCCGCCCCGGCTCCTTACTCGTAGCGCAGGGCGTCGATAGGCGCCAAGCGGGCCGCGCGATGCGCCGGATAATAGCCAAAAAAGATGCCGACCGCCATCGAGACGCTCAAGGCCAGGATGACGCTGGAGGGCTGGGTGAGGGTGATGTAATTGGTCATGCGGCCAATGAGCCAGCAACTCATGATCAGGGCTTCCAGCAGGAGCTGCATCAGGATGTCGCCGCGCTTGGCGCCAATGGCCTTGCGAATGCCGATCTCGCGCGTGCGCTCGGTCACGGTCACCAGCATGATGTTCATGATGCCAATGCCGCCGACCAGCAGCGAGATGCTCGCCACGGTGCCCAGCAGGATCGCAAACGTGCGGCTGACACTGCTGGCCGTCTCGATCAGTTCGGACTGGTTATGCACATGATAGCGCTCCGACTCATCGTCGAGCGGGATGCGGTAGCGCCGGTAGAGCAGCGCCAGCACCTGATCCTCCACTTTGTTCATGTCGGCGAGGTTGTCCACGTTGATGTTGATTTCGTGCAACTCGGTGATCCCCAGCAATTTGTCCATCGCGGTGGTGTAGGGAATGATGGCGCGGTCATCCGGATTCCAGCGGCCCATCGAGCCCTTGGCCTTCAGCACGCCCACCACCTTGTAGTCCGCGCCATTGATCTTGATGACTTCGTCCACCGGGTTGACCCCTTCGCCGAAAAGCGCCGTCGCCGTGACGGGGCCCAGCACGGCCACGTGCGCCATGCGCTCAGTTTCACCCTCGCTGAAGAAGCGCCCGTGCGTGAGCTCCAGATTGGCGATGCTCGCATACGTCAGGGCGGTGCCCAGAATCGCCGTGGGCGTGTTCTTGTTGTAATATTTGAGCTGGGCGTTGCCGTAGACCAACGGCGCCACCATCGAGATGCCGGGCAGACTCAGGATGGTGTCCAGGTCGTCCAGCGTCAAGTGCTCCATTGACCCGCCGCGCGCGCCCGCAGCCGGCCGCCAGTTCGGCCGCACGCTCAGCATGTTGGAGCCCATCGAATTGACGCGGTCCACGATCTGCTGTTGCGCGCCCGCGCCGACCGCCAGCATCGAGATCACGGCCGTCACGCCAATGATGATGCCCAGCACGGCCAGAAACGAACGGGTCTTGTTTGCCAGCAGGCTCTTGAGCGCGACTTTGACGATGGTCCAGAACAGCATGGGCGGGCCTCAGCGAATCTTGCCGTCGTGGATGTGCAACTGGCGCGGGCAATGCTGCGCCACCAACTGTTCGTGGGTCACAATCACGATCGTGCGGCCGTGGGCGTTGAGCGTGTCAAACAGCGCCATGACCTCCTCACCGGCGCGCGAATCGAGATTGCCCGTCGGCTCGTCCGCCAAAATGATGTCCGGATTGGTGACCAGGGCGCGCGCGATGGCCACCCGCTGGTGCTGGCCGCCCGAGAGCTGGGCGGGCTCGTGGTGCAGTCGGTGCCCCAGCCCAACCGTCTCCAAGGCCTGCCGGGCGCGGTCCTTGGCGTCGTGATTGCCGGCGTACAGCAGCGGCAACTCCACGTTTTCCAGCGCAGTCAGCCGCGGCAGCAGATTAAAGCTCTGGAACACGAAGCCAATGCGCCGGTTGCGCACGCTGGCCAGGCGGTTTTCCGAGTAGGTCGAAACGTCCTCGCCTCCCAGCAGCAAACGCCCGCTGTCGGGCAGGTCAAGGCAACCGATGATATGCATCAAGGTGGACTTGCCGCTGCCCGACGGCCCGGTGATGGCGACTTTCTCGCCCGCACAAATCTCGAAGTCGACCCCGTCAAGAGCGCGAATCATGTTCTCGCCCAGCCAATAAATCTTGACCAAGTTCTCGCCGCGAATCACTGCGGCCGGCGTCGTACCAGATGGTGCTGCCATGGTTATGTCCGCATGCCGGCGCCCATGTTAGAATCCGCCGCCGCCCGTCATGCGTCCGCGCATGCGTTCGCTGTGTTCGGCGCGCAGCTTGGCCCAGCGGCTCTGCGCCGCGCTGCCCGGCAGGACGACCATGTCGCGCTCGTCCAGGCCGCGCACGATCTCAACCTCGGTCCCGTCCTCGATGCCGACTTCAATCTCGCGCTGCTCGACCCCGCCCGGCGTCTGCACCAGGGCGTAGACGCGCCCGCGCTTGCGCACCACCGCCTCGGTCGGCAGCAGCAGCGCGTTCTGCAGCGCCGCCGCCAGCACCGAGACATTGGCCGTCATTTCCGGCCGCAGCTTCTGCTTGCGCTCGTCCACCACTTCGACCTTGACTTCGAACGTGACAACTTCCGCAACGCTGGAACCCGCCGTCGCAATGCGCGTGACGATGCCCGTCAGTTCATCCCCCGGAAAAGAATCGGTGGAGACCATCGCCCGCTGGCCCACCTGGATGCGCCCGATGTCGCTCTCGTCGACCGAGGCCAGCACGTACATGCGCGACAAATCCGACAACATCATCAAGGTCGTGCCCTCGCCGACGCTGCTCATTGGTGACGAGATGATCTGGCCAATCTGCACATTGCGCGCGGCGATGGCGCCGTCCATCGGCGCAAAGACCTTGGTCTCCTTCAGGCGTTGCTGTGTGATTTCGTGGTCAATCTCGTCCGAACGCAGTTGCGCCTCGGCCAGCGCGACGTCCTGGCGCCTGACCTCGAGCGCGTCGCGCGCAATCTTCAACTCCTCCATCCCCACCAAGGCATTGGTCAAGGCCGCCGCCGCCACGGCCGCCACCGTGTGCGCCGTCTCGGTCAGTTCCTCGCTGACCTGGTCCTCCTGCAGCAAGGTCGTCAGGCGCTCGGCCTTGGCCCGGGCGTCCTTGGCACGCACCCGGGCCGACGCCAAGTCCGACCCCGCCCGCAGCTCGTTCTGCGTCAGTTGCGCCACGGCCATGGTCAGCTCCTGCCGCGCCTGCGCCAGCTTCGCCTGGGCCGAGGCCGTGCGCACCGCCGCCTGCCGCACGCGCCGGGTCTCGTCCACCGGATCCAGTTCCACCAGCAATGCGCCTTGCGTCACGACATCGCTGACATCGTAGGGCACCGCCGTAATCTGCCCGCTGGCCTTGCACTTGATCGCCACATCCAAGTGCGAGACCACCCGCCCGTTGCACTCGATCGTCATGCGGATCGGACCGCGCACGGGCCGCAGCGCCTGGACTTCTTCCGCGCGCCCGTTGCGCAGCCAGCCGCGCACCGCCACGCCGCCCAACGTCACCAGCACCAGGGCCGCGCCCAGCACGAGCCATGCGCGCGCCCCGCGCTGTCGCAGAATCACGCCCGCCAGCAGGCGCACCGGCATAAACAGTCCTTTCATGATTTCCCTTGTGGTTGCTGCTCACGGCGATGGTTGAGCGCGTTCTGGTGCATGCGCTCGAGCAGGCGCACCGCGCTGGCTTTCTCGCGCGCGGTGAAGCCGGCGGACAGGATGCGCGTCCAGAGCTGCCGGGCCTCGCGGATCGCCGGCATGACCCGCACGGCTTTGGGTGTCAGGAAAATACGATAGGCGCGGCCGTCGCACGCCGCGCGCCGCCGGCGCACATAACCGGCATCCAGCAGTCGCTTGACCGCCCGGCTCATGGTGGCCTTGTCCAGCACCAGCGCGTCGCTCAACGCATTCTGCTGGCAACCGCCGCGATGATACAGCATGCTGATGATGCGGTGCGTGTTGGCGCCCAGGCCGCCGGCGGCAAGTTCGCGGTCAAAGTGGCGCCGGCCCTGCCGCTCGAGGCCGGCAATCAGGCGGCCGAGCGAGGGCGGCTGCGGGTCGCGGGCGGGAATCGGCGCGGGGGATGGTCGGCGAGGTAGTTGCATCTGCAACCAATATAGCATATCAATGGTTGCGTTGTCAACTATCCGGCCCGCGCGCCCGCGCGCCCGCGCGCCGCTTCCGGCGGAAGGCGCCGCGCACGGAACGCCGGTACATATTCAGCGCGGCAACCTTACAGTAGCGTGCCGCGATGGTGCATGGAACAGAAGCGCAGCATGCCCCGCGCGGAGCGCGTGGCGTACGGGCAGCAGGGTTCGGTGTTCAGCGATCAGTAATTGGTCTGCGGTGTGGAATCAGAAGAAAAAGAAGCGCGGCGCCGCGCCTGATTCTATCGGTAACCTACTAATGAGTGCGCTTGCTTGATTGCATTCCAGTTGTGGCCGCGGGCGCTGACCGCGGCTGCAGAAGCCGCCCTCACCGCGGGCGGCTACAAGGATGTGCAAAGTAGAAAGCGCACTCATTGGTATCCAAAAGCACGCAGGCGTGTGGCCATGCGTGTGGCAAAAGCGCACAAAGCCGGATCTTTTTTGTAGGCGCAGGCACGGGCGGGGTTCATCCCGGCACAGGCGCGCTCGATCAAGGCCGGTTGGGCTGGCACACCGCAAAACTCAAGCACGCGCGTGAGCTGCTCGCGCGGCGACTGCAAGACATCCTCAAAGCGCACGGTGAGGGCTTGCGGGCCGAGTGCGGCAACATGGCGCTGCGCTTCGTTGGAATACTCTTCCCACGTTGCGAAACAGCCTTCGGGCGAGGTGCAGCGCACATGCAACGCAAAACTTGGCTGGCGCAGGCCGAGCCAATACAGCGGCTTGCGCTGCGCGAACAAGCGCGCGCCAATGGCGACCGTATCGTGCTGGCGGGTCATCAGGCTTTGGACGACATCCACGCCGTGGCGCTGAATGTTGAGCACGCGCGCGCCGGGGAAGATGTCGAGCCAGAGCGGCAGTGTGAACGTGTTGCGCGGGTCTTTCCAGCCCCATGGTTCGGTCAGGCGCACGGGCGAGCCATAGCGCAGGAAACGGCGCGGGCCGAGATACGACACGACCCGCAGCGTGCGCAGCAAATAGGCGACATAGTCGCGCAGCAATTCGCGCAAGGCAACGTTGTGCAACATCGCCTGCACGGCGGCCGGCGATTCCCAACTGCCGCCGCATTGCTGCAGCAGCCAGTCGTTGATCGTCAGGAAAAACCAGGCCTCTTGATTGGGATCCTTGCGCCAGCCGCAAAACAGGCCGCAGGCCTCGAGCACATCCGTGATCATGCTCGTGCCGGAGCGGTGCATGCCGAGAATGATGACCGGTTGCGTGGCTGAAGTGGCCGGAGTGTTCATGTGCGTTTCCAGAAAGGTGTGCCCAGGCACGTTGAATGCAGATTGAGCCGGTGGTAGACAAACCATGCCAGCAGGCCGTTCCAGGTGAGCATGCTGAGCACGAACGCCCAAGCGGCGCCCAGCGGCCCCCACCACGGAATCAGCAGAAGATTGGCGCCAACACTGACGGCGGCGCCAATGCCGATGCCCAGCACCGCGTCGCGTTCGTAACCGGTGGTGGTCAGCAACATGCCCACGGAACCGGCGGCGGCATTGATCAATTGCCCAAGGCAGAGCAGGACCAAGACCGGTGCGGCTTGGCTGTCTTCGGCCACCCAACCAAGAATCGGCTTGCTGAAAACCATCAGAACGATAGTCGCGGGCAGGGTGGCCAGCATGATGCCGCGCGCCGACCAGGTGACCATGCGCTGCAATTGCGCATGGTTTTGCTGGGCGTGCAGGCGCGCGATGCTGGGCGCCATGGCGGCGTTGACGGTGACCAGCATCAAACTGATGCAATCCGCAAGCCGGCGGGCCGGCTCGTACAAGCCTACCGCCTGCTTGCCTTTGATGAAACCGAGCAACAAGATGTCGGCCCGGCTGTTGATCACATACATGGCGCTGACCAGCATCAGCGGCACGGCGCAACGCAGCCACGGCGCATGGTTGCCTGGCCGCTCGCCGGCCGCTGCCGGCGGCAGATGCCGCGCCAGCAACCAGTTGCCCAGATAATAGGCCGGAAGAATCGCCGCCACGGAGATCAACACGGCGACGGGCGCGGTGAACCAGCGCTGCAGCAGCACGGTGGCGAGCACGATGCCCAAGAATGTCAGCAGCGGGGTCACCACCAATTCCGGGAGGAAGCCGAGGGTGACATGATGCAGGCCGCGCAGCGCGCCTTGGCGCACATACGCCAGTGTCAGCCACGGCAGGGCCGTCACAGCAATGGCGCAGGCAATCAAGGTTTCACGGTCGCCCATGCCGGCCAGAAACAAGGCGCCCAGCACGACCAGCGCAATGCCGGTGATGCTCCCCGCGCAAATCAGCACCACCTGCCGGGCCCAGCGCAAAAGGGCGTGCAGGCGGTCCATCTGGCCATGCGCGCGCAGTGCGGCGCTCTCGCGCAAGACCAGTTGATCAAGGCCCAGCAACGCCGGAATCGTCAGCACCACCAGCCACGATTGGGCCAGGGCATAGGCGCCATAGCCGGCGGCGCCCAAGCGGTGGTTCAGCACTTTCATGGTCGCAAGCAGCAACAGCAGGGCCAGCGCGCGCAGGGCCGAGGTGCTGACGACATGCATGATGACATGCCGCAGTGAGCCGGGATTCGCAAGGGTCTGTAGCCAACGTCGCATCGCCGCATTCTACCATACCAAGGGCGGCGCGTCAATGCGCATTGGCCCGGTTCATGGAATTCCGCTATAAGAAAGTGAGCCGCATTCCCTTGCGGCGATCCTGCCACGGTAGCCGCCGGCGTAGAACGTGCAGACAGGTAGGGCGGTCAGGCCCTTGACCGCCGCGGTCGTCGCTGCGCCATTGTGTCACCGGCGGGCGCGCGCAGGCAGCACCGGCGGTCAGGGCCTGACCGCCCTACCTCAACCACGCGCAGAACCCACAACAGATTTGGCTGCGTCAGGTTCGCATTTCCCCCCTACATCGGAATTTCAGCCAAATTCCTGCAAATTTGACAAACAGAGGCAAAATATGCTATACTATTCACTAACGAATTGCGCGCTCCTGATCTGCTTCAGGAAACCGCGCGATTTTTTATCACCACCTCACCACCATACGGGAGTAGCAGCATGAAAACACAATGGATCATCGGATGTTTGGCCATTCTGGCAGTCTGTGTATTTGCCCTGACGGCGACTGCGGCTGGCGCACCGGCAAATGATAACTTTGTCAATGCGGCGACCCTGTCCGGCGCGTCCGGCACGGCGGGCGGCTATAACTGCGTTAACGCAACCAAGGAAGTCGGTGAAGCCAACTGCGTCTATGGCGATGTCACCAACACGGTCTGGTTCAAATGGACCAGCCCGGCCAACTGCTCATGGACCATCAGCACCTTGGGTTCACGAGATGCGGCGGGCGGTGAATGGGACGCCTGCATTGCGATCTACACCGGCGCGACTGTCAGCACAGCCGTCAAACTGGCCGAGCAGGACACCGGTTATGACGAAACACTGACCGTGCAAGGAATCAATGCCGGTGTGATTTTGTATTTGCAAGCGGCTGGGTACGCTAGCGTTGATGCAACAAACATATTTCTGACGTGGAGCATCGCCTTGGATCCCGTCACCAACGGTTGGGATGTCGTGCCGATGGCGAGCACGATGGGCAATCTCGATTCGTCGCGCAGTTGGCTGGTGCCCGATCCGGTGAACAACAAATTGTTTGCGTCGCGCTGGGACAACAGCGAATTCACGTCGTATGTGCTGCCGTACACGCAAGCCACCAATCCGGCCACATTGGGCACGGCTTGGACCAGCATTGCCGCACCGGCGGGCATGGACCAAAACACGCCGGACAACGGCACGGCCGGCATGGTTGCCGGTGGCTATTTGTATGCCGGCGGCGGTTTTGGCGCCACGAGTGATGGGCGCAAATATTGCCGGCTCGACACTTCCGCATTGACGTGGCAGATCGGCAACAAGGTTGGCGGCGAATATGCTGGCGGCTGGGCCGGCGTGTGGGCGATCATTCCCCAGACGACCGCGACCGGCACCTGGATTTACGGCCAATGGTGCGGCACGCGCTACTACCAATCTTATTTTGTCAGCAACGAGGCGACGTTCACCTATTATGCGGTGGGCCGCAGCCAAGATACCCCGTCCTACTGGGGTGTTGATGCGATTGCCGATCCCGCGGGCACCATCTACTATTACGGTCAGGGCGTGACGGGCGCGTCGAACGCGCTGCGGCACGCGACGGGTGCGGCCACCGTCACGGCTTCCATTTGCACGCCGTGGATGTTGGCCAATGGCGGGTTGAATGACAACCAAAACGTGCGCACGGGCCCGGCGATCGAGTACGTGCCCGCTTCGAAATCACCGCTGGGCTTGAATGAACTGTGGGTGATGCCGGCACGGATACTGCAAGGTGGCGTTCCGGTGCAGTATTCCAAGATCGACCGGTATCGCGCCGACAATGGTGCCTATCTTGCCTCGGTTGATCTGCCCTTTAACATGGCCAATGATGGTGCCGGTACTGACATGGCCTTCTTGAACGGCCGGATCTTTGTCATGCAAGGCGGTTCGGTCAAGAAGCTGTGGTCAATGCCGTTGGTGCCAGAGCCGTCGCTGGCGCTGGGCCTTGGCTTGCTGGGCTTGGCAGTGCTGCGGAAACGCGCCGCATAAACTGCGCAGAGCATTAATTGAAGTACACAAGCCCGTGGACAGCAACCCTGTCCGCGGGCTTGTCACATAGGTGAAT
>JAPLST010000252.1:14534-18113 GCA_026398485.1 bacterium | reverse complement strand
TCGGGGCTCGGGGCTGCGAATATCGAATATCCAACAAGGAATACCCAATAATTTGTTCGCGGCGAACAAAAATCGTTGATCGTCAATCTTCAATCGCAGTGATTGATCCCGCCGTTGACGGGACTACAAGCAGCGAGTGATGAGTAAGGATTGTAGAATGATGAAAGTGTTCACATCAAATTTATTGGCACACTGTGAATATACCATTAGCGGCACACAGCACATCGCGCGGAACACCAACGCAAACAGATCGACGTTTCAGGATTATCGCCCGGAGCATCCATGCCAGAGCTTGCATCCCGGTTGCCAAGTCGCGCGCCGCAATCTACCACACAATAACGGGGATGGATGTGCGTCATTAACGGCATGGATAATGTAGAATAATTCAGACACCTCATAACACGACCCACAACGAGTAGCGTATGAAAACATTGACAATCATGCTGATAGGTCTGAGTCTGACGGCGGCCATGCCGGTGGCGGCGCAGCCGATGGGCGAACCCCGAACAGACGAACGGCGCCCACCGCGCGGCGCGAATGAGCCGAGCCAAGCGGCGGCGCTCACGGGCGCACAGCAGGAGCAGGTGCGGGCGATTCTTTCCAAGTACGACGCGGCCTCGCTCACGGCCGACGAAGCCCGCGCCATTCATGAGGCATTCCGCAAGGCAGGCCTGCGCGGCGGCCCGGCCATGGGAGCTGCCATCACGGCGGCCGGGTTCGCCCCCGCCAAGCTGCGCGACCTTGCGCCACCACCAGGGCAAGGCGGCGGCCGGGACCAGCGCCCGCCGGATCGCGAGGATGCGCGCATCCAGGGCGGCGATAACCAAGACCAGCGCGGGCAGGAGCAGCGTTCGCCGGGCGGTGAGGATCAGCGCGGCCAAAGCGGCGACCGTCAGGCGCAACGCGGCCAAGATCAGCGCGGCCAGGAGCCGCGCGGTCAAGGGCAAGGGCAGTACTCGATTGAACAGGCGATCTCGGATCGGGCGCAGCTCAACACAATCGCGTTCGACGGCCTGGCCTTTCTGACGGGCAACATGGGTTGCAATACATTTCTGCCGCCGGGCAAGGTGGCGGATTTTTGCGGCTTCCAGTACATGCGCGATGTGGACAGCAATCAGTTGGGGCACAACACGTCCTTCGTGCCGCGTGCGGCCAACAATGTCCTGTCCATCCTGACCGACGAGCAAAAGGCGCAACTTGTCGCCCTGGCCAAGGAACAAGAACCGTTGCTGACCGAATTTGCGCACAAGCGTTTTCCGCTGATCCAGGCATTCTGCCGGCAACTCGAAGGCAATATTCCTTCAGGCAGTGCCGGCCTCAACCGCGCGGCGGTGATGAAGTACACCACCGAATTGTACGAAATCGACGGGCGGCTCAGCTACCGGCGGGCCGAGGTCTTGGGCGGCATCGTCCGCGCGCTGACGGACACACAGAAGTCAAGTCTGGCAAAAATGGTCTTCAACAATTCCGCCACCTGGCCGGAGATCCAAGACCAGGTCGACAAAAAAAGCATGTCGCACACGGCCCACGTCGCGGTCATGACCTATGCCAGCGAGATGTTCAGCTGGTATGCCGGCAACGTGGAAGCCGACGTGTATTTCTGCCCCGAGCGGCACGCGACGTACTTCGGCTCGTTCTACATGAAGGACATCCCAGCCATGGGCAATGCCAACTACTCGATCAGCACATCGCTCACCGGCGACAGTGGCGAAGCATTTCTGGCCGCGCTTACAGAGCCGCAGCGCGCGCTTGTCACCGGCCTGGTGGAGCAGCAGCGGGCGGACTTGGCCGAAATCGTCAAGACCCGGCGCGCCATCGCGACCGCATTGCGCCAGTTTATGAAACAGGCGTCCGTGGACAAGGACAAGGTGCTGGCCCTGTCGAGGAAATACGGCGAACTGGACGGGGAAATTTCATACGATTATGCCATGGCCTTTGCCCAAGTGGCTCGGACGCTGACGGCGAATCAAAAGACAGCGCTGCTGAAACTGCGCAATCTGGACGCCAAATACGTCTGCAAGGGCGCGTACTTGTATTCCCGGGCCATTGCCATGCCTGATATTCCGAACACGGATTTCCTGTTTGGCGTGGCGGGCGCGGCCATGCCCGTGGCGACTGCAGCAACTGTAACTGCGGCGGCGGCACTCCCCGTCACGGCCACGACGGCGTTCACGCTGCGCAGCCCGGCCGTCGCCAGTGGCGGGGCCCTGCCGCCGGAATTCACCGGTGGCGGCGCCAGCGCCACGTTGCCGCTGGAATGGCGCAACGCGCCGGCAGGCACCAAGAGCTATGCGCTCGTCATGCACCATGTGGCGCCCGACCAGACCAAGTGGTATGTGTACACTATCTATGCGCTGTCTGCGCCGCCGCAGTTCACCGTGCCGCCGGCCCAAGTCAATCGCGAGGTTTTGCTGGCCGTCCTGCAGGATCGCGTGCTTGCCCGTGCGGAGCTGTCGGTTATCTACGCGCGCCAAGGCATCGATGCTGCCGCCGGCGGGGCCGCGCAGTAAAACGTGCCATTAATATTCGCAATTGGAACACGCCGATGAAAACATTGATGATTGCTGTACTGACCGCATCGGCCGCAGCTGCGGTCATGGCGCAGACCGTTACGAACGGCATCCTGAGCGTCACGCCCGTGTCCGCGACACAGGGCGTGAACAATCTGACGGTGACGTTCACGCTCAGTTCCAGCGCAGTCCCGCCGGTGCCGCCGGCCACCATCCCGCCGACCAGCGCCAAGATCGGCGGCATCAGCGGCAGTGCTGTGACGCATGTCAGCCAATATGTGGTGACGGCGCAGTTTAACATTACGCTCACGGAAGCAGCCGGATTGAAAGATGTTGCCGTCACGTTCCCAACGCCGGGTGGCGATCTGACGTATAACCGGCTGCAGGCGTTTCAAGTGGTTGCTGGTTCAGGCGTGGCCGCCGATTTCACTGGCACGCCGTCGTATGGCATGCCGCCCCTGACGGTCACGTTCACGAACACCTCGGCCGGCACGATTGTGAATCAGCTTTGGAATCTCGGGGATGGCGCCACCAGCACGAACTGCAATCCGACGCACACCTACAACGCCGCCGGCAGTTACGCCGTGAGCCTGACCGTGTTTGGTGCGGCCGCCTCGAACACGCTGACGCGCACCGGCTATATCATCGTGACCACCAACACCGGCGCGTATGTCGTCGTGGATACCGGCCAAGTCAAGTGTTACAACAACACGGCCGAAATCGTGCCACCCGGTTTCGGCCAGGCATTCTACGGCCAGGACGCGCAGTGCAACAACCGCCCATCAAGCTACACGCTCAGCGGCGATGGTGTGACCGTTTACGACAACAACACGGGCCTGACGTGGCAACGCAGCCCAGACACGACCGGCGACGAGACGATCAGCGCCGCCGACAAGTTGACCTGGGCACAGGCGCAGACGCGGCCCGCAGTGCTCAACTCCACCAATTTCGGCGGCTACAGTGACTGGCGCCTGCCCACCATCAAAGAACTGTATTCGCTGATGGATTTTCGCGGCACCGATCCGACCACGATGTACGGCGATACGTCCGGCCTGACGCCATTCATCAA
>JAPLST010000252.1:10152-14506 GCA_026398485.1 bacterium | reverse complement strand
TCGACTCGCAATACGCCTCGAGCACGCTCTATGTCGCGCCGGATTACACGGGCGAAGGCGGCAAACTCTTCGGCGTCAATTTTGCCGACGGGCGCATCAAGGGCTATGGCCTGAGCGCACCGGGTGGCGGAGGCAAGACGTTCTTTGTGCAGTGCGTGCGTGGCAACACAAGTTATGGTCTCAATCTCTTTACGAACAATGGCGACCAGACCATCACCGATTTGGGCACCGGCCTGATGTGGGCCAAGGCCGACAGTGGTGTCGGCATGAATTGGTCGAACGCGCTGGCATGGGTTCAGACCAAGAACAGCGCCAGCTATCTCGGCCACAGCGACTGGCATCTGCCGAATGCCAAGGAACTCCAGAGCATCGTGGATTATAGCCGCAGCCCTGACACATCTGGTTCGGCTGCCATTGACCCGATCTTCAGTTGCACCACGATTTCCAACGAAGCCAATCAAGTTGATTATCCCTGGTACTGGTCCGGCACCACGCATGCACGCGCCAACAATTCAGGTGCGGCGGGCGCCTATGTCTGTTTCGGCCGCGCGATGGGCTACATGAACAGCGCATGGGTGGATGTTCATGGTGCGGGTTGCCAGCGCAGCGACCCCAAGGGCGGCAGCCTCACCGGCTACACCTATGTTCCTTTCGGCTATTACAACAGCGGCGCGCCGCAAGGCGACGCCGTGCGGATGTATAATTATGTGCGGCTGGTGCGCGACGTGGTGCCCGAGCCAGGCATGCTGGGCCTTGTGGCGTGTGCTGCACTGGCCTTGTTGAAGAAAAGGCAGGTGCTGCAATGTTTCGCACAATAAAAGTAATTTGCGTGCGTCAAAATAGAATACGTGCGCATAATGGCTCAGGCCTGAATGTGCTTTAATTGAAGGTTGTCGGGCATTACGCCGATGATCGCAAACCATGAGAAGACAACGATGAGCTTGTTTCGTCACATCATCCCGGTGTTGCTCGCGGGCGCGGCGCTGCGGCTGGCCGCCTACGAGGTGCTGCAGGGGCCGACCGAGCTGCTCTACTGGAATACGAACAAGACCTGCAATGGCTATACCCTGTTTGGTATCCGCGGCACGACCTACCTGCTGGACATGGAAGGCCGGGTCGTGCACACCTGGCCGATCGGCACGAATCCGCATTTGCTGGACAACGGCAATATTCTCGATGCCTCAAAGGACGATCCGAGCGGCTATGGCGGCTTCACCGAGAAGAGCTGGGATGGGCTGACCGTCTGGTCCTACACCGAGACGCGCACGAATTACCTGCCGCATCACGATTACGTGCGGATCTACAATCCGAAGCTCGGGACGAACACAACCCTGTATATCGCCAACAAGACCGTCACGTATGCGCAGTGCATCGCCGCCGGCTGCAATCCCGCCAGCGCACTGTACACCAACGCCCAGATGGATGCAATCGTGGAAGTGGACATGGCCGGCAACATGGTCTGGGAATATTGGTTTTATGATCATTTGATCCAGGATTTCGATGCGACCAAATCGAACTACGTCGGCACGGGCAAGAGCATTTCCAATTATCCCGGCCGGCTCAATGCGAATCTGCCCGGCCGGCCCGTCCAGCGCGACTGGCTGCATTGCAATTCGATTGACTACAACCAGACGCTCGACCAGATTGTTATCAATTCGGTCGGCGGCGAATTGTATGTGATTGATCACGGCAACACCTTCATTGCCGGCAACCCGAGTGGCAGCATGGCGCTGGCGGCCGGCCCCACTGGTGATTTTCTCTACCGCTTCGGCGATCCGGCCCGCTATAGCCAGGGCAATCCCCCATCCATCCTGACCAACTGGACCGAAAGCACGACGGGCAACAAACAGATCGGCGGCGCGCATCATGTCAGTTGGATTCCCGTCGGCATGCCGGGCGCGGGCCATTTGCTGTTGTTCAACAATGCACAAAATATGTTCGAGCACACGCAGGGCTCGTATGTTTTTGAGCTGAATGCGTTTTTCAACGCCAGCACCAACGACACGGGGTATTATGTCAATCCGCCGGATGCCGGCTATGATCTTTGGCCGCCGCCCGGCCCGGACACGGACAAGGCGCCCAAGTTAATGTCGCGCCAGATTGTCTGGAGCTATGCCTCCAAGGCAAGCCACGGCATGTCCAGCCACATTGGCAGCAGCGCCCAGCGGCTGGCCAACACCAACACGCTGGTCTGCGCCGACACCGAGGGGCACATCGTCGAGGTCACGCCCGACGGCGAACCGGTCTGGGAATACATCAATCCGATCACCTCGGACGGCATTCTCAAATTCAAGCGCGACAACTGGCCGATGTACAATTCGATCTTCCGTGCCTATCGATATCCGGCGACGCATCCCGCCCTGGCGGGCCGCACACTCACACCCGGCAGCACGATCACCGGCCGCACGCCATCCTACACCAGCCCGTGACAATTATGAACACCATGCGACATTTTGTTCTGTCTGCGGCATTGCTCTTCACCTGCACGTCTTCGCTGCACGCCTATGAACGGCTGCAAGGCCCGACCGACGTTGTCTATTGGGACAAGACCAAGGCCCAAACGGGCTACACGTTTTTCGGCACGCGCGGCGTCACCTATCTGATCGACATGCAAGGGTGCATTGTCCAGACCTGGCCGCTGGGTGCCAATCCGCGACTGCTCGACAATGGCAACGTGCTGGATGCCACGTCACTGACACCCGATGAATTCCGCAGCCTGGCCGAGGTGAGTTGGTCTGGCTCGAATGTCTGGCAGTATACGGAAACTCGCGCGGCCTATGCGCCGCACCACGATTTCCTGCGGATCTACAACAAGAAGCTTGGGACGAACACCACGCTGTATATTGCCGCCAAGACGGTCACGTCCAATCAATGCATTGCAGCGGGCTGCAATCCGGCCAGCGCGCCGTACACCAATGCCCAAGTGGACGCGATTGTTGAGATTGACATGGCCGGCGCCGTGGTGTGGGAGTGGTGCTTTTTCGACCATGGCATCCAGGATTTTGACGCGGGCAAGTCCAACTATGTGGGATCTGGCAAGACCATTGCGAATTATCCGGGACGGCTGAACTTGAATCTGCCGGGCCGGCCACTGACCAAGGACTGGCTGCATTGCACCTCGCTGGACTACAACACGAATCTGGATCAAATTGTGATCAGTGCGGAAGGCGGCGAGTTTTATGTGATTGATCACGGCAAGACATTCACGGCCGGCAATCCGGCGGCGAGCATCGCGCTGGCGGCCGGCACCAATGGTGATTTCGTCTACCGCTTCGGCGACCCGGCGCGGCATGGCCAAGGTAATCCGCCGTCGATCAATCTCAACTGGACGACTTCGACCACCGGCAACAAACAGATTGGCGGCGTCAGCCAGGTGCAATGGATTCCGCAAGGCGTGCCGGGCGCCGGCAATTTCATGGTGTTCAACAATGGTCAGGATTTGTTTGAAACCTCGCCGCAATCGTACATCTTCGAGGTCAATCCCTTCATCAATGCAGGCGCCACAAACACCAGCAATTATGTCAGCCCGCCCAGCGCCGGCTATAGCAACTGGGCGGCACCGGGCCACGACACAGACAAGCGCACAAAACAGTTGTCCCGCCAAGTGATCTGGAAATACTTTTCGATGGCCAATCAAGGTTTTTTCAGTCACATAGGCGGCAGTGTGCAACGCATGGCCAACAGCAACATCCTGGTTTGCTCGACTGCGGAAGGGCATGTGTTTGAAGTGGCGCAAGCGAGCAATGTGGTGTGGGAATACATCAGCCCGATCACGACCAACGGCGTGGTCGAGTACAAGCGCGACACTTGGCCGATGGCCAACGCACTGGCGCGCGCCTGCCGCTATGCCACCAATCATCTGGCATTGATCGGCCACACGCTCGTGCCCGGCAGCACGATTTCTGGCCGCACGCCGGCGTACATCTCCGCGCCAACCATCAGCGGCACCGGCTATACACCGCAACCGCCCACGGCAGTCGATAGCATCTGGGTCACGGCCGTGATCAGCAACGCGCGCGCCGTCGCGAGCGCAACGCTGGTCTACAATGCCGGCAGCAGCAATGTCAGTGTCACCATGCTGGATGACGGCAGTCACAATGACGGCGCCAACGGCGACAGCATCTACGGCGGCGTGATTCCCGCATTCATCACTGGCACCACCGTGCGTTTCTACATTACCGCGCAGGACGACTTCAGCAACAGCGCGACAGATCCCGCCAGTGCGCCCGGCACGACGTTCTCCTACGTCGTCAATCTCATTCCCGAACCGGCCGGCCCGGTTGTGCTCGCGACCGGCCTGGCATGGCTTGTCCGGCGCCGCGGCATGGCCCGCGGGCGTTTTGTTGCAATGTTG
>JAPLST010000252.1:851-10083 GCA_026398485.1 bacterium | reverse complement strand
AATTGCAATGCACGCCGGCCGCGCGCGCGCCGCGTGGAGCATGTTGAAGCTGCCCGACACGGGCCAGACGCAGGATTTCACCAGCACATTTGGTGAGGACAGCAATTACACGATCAACCCGCCGTCACTGGCCGACAATGGCGACGGCACGGTGAGCGACAGCGTGACCGGCCTCGTCTGGCAAAACGCCGATGGTGGCGAGATGACCTGGTCGAACGCACTGGTGTATGCCCTGACGAATCGTGTCGGCGGGCAGAGTGACTGGCGCTTGCCGACCAGCCACGAGCTGTTCAGCATTCTCAATCACGGCACGGTCAATCCCGCATTGAACACGTCCATGTTCACCCTGTCCGCGGCGCAGTACTGGTGGTCGTCCCAGATGCAAGCCGCGGATCCCACGCACGTCTGGGCCGCGAATGCCGGCGGCGGCATCGGCCCGCACTGGCAGACCGAGACCATCAGCGCTGGCGGCACGTCGCGTTATCATGTCCGCTGCGTGCGCGGCGCGCCGGCACCTTCCGCACCGGCCCACCGTTTCCACAACAATGGCGACGGCACCGTCGCCGATCTCAACACTGGCTTGACGTGGCAGCAAACCGCGGCGGTGTCGACGAACTGGACGGCGGCGCTGCAATATGCCGAGAATCTCACGCTGGGCGGCCTCGGCGATTGGCGCCTGCCGAATATCAAGGAGCTGCGCTCGCTCAGTGACGAAACGCTGGCGAACCCGTCGCTGGACACGAATTATTTCCCGGGCGCAAACGCCGCGCACTATTGGTCGTCCACCACGCTGGTCAACCTGACCAACAGCGCTTGGTCGGTTGATTTCCTGTCCGGCCTTGCCGATTACAAGGCCAAGTCCACCAATCATTTTGTGCGCTGCGTCCGCGGCGGTGCTGCCACTGCCGGCTTTACGGCGCAATTCGCGCGCATCCCCGCCGGGCTGTTCGCCATGGGCGATCATTATGGTTTCATCGATCCGTTGCATCCGAGTGACGAAATCCCCGTCCACAATGTGTATCTCGATTCGTTTTACATGGCAACGACCTTGCTGACCTGCCGTGAATACGCGGATTATCTCAATGCCGCCTTGTTGCTGGGCCTGGTGGAAGTGCGCTCGAATTATGTCTATGGCGTGGGCGGCACGAACATTTACTGCGACACCTACGCGTCGGACGCCAGCAGCCGAATCCAGTGGACCGGTAGCGCGTTTGTCATTCGCGACAACCGCGACCTGCATCCCGTCACCGGCGTGCGCTGGTTCGGCGCCATTGCCTATTGCAACTGGGCCAGCACGCGCGACGGCGTCATGCCCTGTTATGACCTTGCGACCGGCGCGTGCATTTTGACCAACAACGGCTACCGCCTGCCGACTGAGGCCGAATGGGAATACGCCGGGCGCGGCGGCCTGTACAGCCCGTACGCCATCTTCCCGTGGGGCAATGACACCAATGCCAGCGGCGCGCTCGCCAACTGGCCGGCCTCTGGCGACCCGTTCGAAAGCGGCTCCTATCCCTGGACCACCCCGGTTGATTTTTACAGCGGCGCGTTGCAGGTCAAGACCAATTTCAACTGGCCGGGCAGTCAGACAACGTACCAGACCCGCTGCAACACCAATTGCTTCGGCCTGTATGACATGTCGGGCAATGTTTGGGAATGGGTCAACGACTGGTACACAAGCGATTATTACACCAATTGCGTGATCAACCACATTGTGACCAATCCGCCCGGCCCGGCTGCCGGTGGGCCCATGCCGGATGGCAAACCGTATCGCGGCCTGCGCGGCGGCAATTGGTTCAACGGCGAGGAATACTACGGTCATGGCCGCGTGGCCAACCGAGATCCCGGCTATTTCCGCGGCCCCGGCGACCCGACCGGCCCATGGTTCCACGTCGGCTTCCGGCCGGTGCGCGCTGCACTAGGCGTGGTCGCGGCTGGCGCCACGCTCACGCAACTGGTCAGTGGATTGCATTTCACGGAAGGCCCGACTGCCGATGCGACCGGCAATGTGTTCTTCAGTGATATCCCCGGCGACACGATTTACAAGTGGTCATTGGCCAATCAACTGTCCGTCTTCCGCACCAATTCCGGCGGCGCCAACGGCTTGGAGTTTGACCGCGCCGGCAACCTGCTCGCCTGCGAAGGCGACAATGGCCGGCTGGTTTCGATCAGCACGCAATTGGTCGTCACGGCGCTCGCCAGCACCTACGGCGGCGTGCGGTTCAACGAGCCCAACGACCTGTGGATTGACGGCGCCGGCGGCGTCTATTTCACCGACCCGGTCTTCTTCGGGCATCCCGACGTGCAAGGCGGCGAGGACGTTTATTATCTCATGGCGGATCGCAGCACGGTCCTCCGCGTCGTCTCCGACATGGTGCGGCCCAACGGTCTTGTCGGCACGCCCGACGGCGCCTCGCTGTACATCGCCGACTGGGGGGCCGGTATTGTGTACCGCTACACCATCAACACGGACGGCACGCTGGCGGCCAAAACCTTTTTCGCCGCGGTCGCATGCGACGGGATGACGCTTGACAGCGAGGGCAATGTGTATCTCACCGAAGACGACGTGCTGGTGTATGACGCGGCCGGTTCTTTGATTGAGCGCATTGCCGTGCCGGAACGCCCGACAAACGCGATGTCGCCGGCGGCGCCCACCGCCGCCGACCCAGTCTGGGTCACGGCCTGCATCACCGACGATGTCAGCGTGGTGCAGGCGACACTGTTATATCGCACCGGCGCCGGCGCCAGTCAGACCAACACCGCGTTCCTCGAAACCATGCGCACCACTGCCGTCAAGCCGTGGACCGGTGATGGGTGCGACAATCCGTGGACGATTGCATTTGTCAGTGCGAATCCGTTTGAGCAAAGGAGCGGGTCTAATTATGGCGGCGGCAACACCAACGGCATGGAATTCAAACAAGGCACGGCCAATCTGGGCGACAGCATGATCACCGCCACGCAGACCATTGATGCGCGCGGCACCGCCGGCTTTGTTGAGTTCTGGATTTGGGCCGCCGGCTTGAGCGGCACGGCCGGCTGGACGTTCCAGCTTGATGCCGGCAGTGGCTATGCCACGCGCTTGAGCGAATTGACCGGCACCAGCCACAGTTGGCAAGTGTACCACTACGATCTGCAATCGGCGGAATTGGTCAGCAACCTTAGCCTGCGCTTCCAGTTTGCCGGCGGCGCCGCCGAAAATCGGATTGACCTGGACTACATCTCGGTCAAGACGCTGGTCGCCGACGCCACGTGGACATCCGTGCCCATGTATGACGACGGCGTGCACCAGGACGGCGCCGCGGGCGACGGCGTCTACGGCACGCAAGTGCCGGCGCAGACCGCCGGCACGGCCGTCAGCTATTACCTGACCGCCACCGACAGCGCGGGCGCCGCAACCGTCGAGCCCACCGGCGCGCCGACCCTGACGTACTCCTACACCGTCAGCAGCGTGGTCACCAGCGTGGCCAAGACCGTCGGCATGTTCCTCAATACCAGCAATGCTTTTGACGGCTACACCTTGATGGCTCCGATGCACTTCACCAACACCTATCTGATCAACAACGCCGGCCAGGTGGTGCATCAATGGGCCAGCTCGTACGAGCCGGGACGCAGCGCCTATCTGCTCGAGAACGGCCACATGATCCGCGCCTGCATGACCAAGAGCGGCGGGCCCTCGACCGGCGGCGGCGAAGGCGGGCGCATCGAGGAATACGATTGGAACGGCACCATGGTCTGGGCCATTGATTATTACAGCGCGAATTACATTCATCACCACGACTTTAAGGTTTTGCCCAGCGGCAACATCCTCCTTCTTGTGGCCGAGAAAAAGACGTACGCCGAGGTTGTCGCCGCAGGCTTCAACACCAACCTGCTCGATGCTCAAATTGTTTCGAGCGGCTACATGTTGCCAGACAGCCTGGTCGAAGTGACGCCGACCGGCACATATGGCGGCATTGTCGTCTGGGAATGGCACCTGTGGGATCACATGATCCAGGATTACGATCCCACCAATAATAATTACGGCGTGGTGGCCAACCATCCTGAATTGATTGATGTCAACGGCACCGGCATCAAAATCCCGCAATTCTGGAATCATGTCAACGCGATTGATCACAATCCGCAGTTGGACCAGGTCATCCTCAGCATTCGCGGCAATAGCGAACTGTTTGTCATTGATCATCAAGTCACCATGGCGCAGGCCGCCAGCCATTCAGGTGGGCGCTACAACAAGGGCGGCGACATCCTGTATCGCTGGGGCAATCCGCAGCAATATAACCGCGGCACGAGCGCCAATCAAATATTGTATCAGCAGCATCACACCCATTGGATCGAAACCAACCGCCCCGGCGCTGGCAACATTCTGATCTTCAACAACGGCATCGGCCGCAACTATTCGACCATCAATGAAATCGCGCCGCCCGTCGATGTCACCGGCGTGTACGCGCGTGCGGCCGCCGCAGCCTTTGGCCCGCCCACCAATGTCTGGCTGTATACCGCCAGCCCGCCGACGAATTTCTACTCGGCCGAAATTTCAGGCTGCCAGCGCCAGCCCAACGGCAACACGCTCATCTGCGAAGGCATCAAGGGCAATCTCTTCGAGGTCAACCCCGCCGGCCAGACCGTCTGGCGCTACTTGTGCCCCGTGACGACGGAGCCCCTGCATCAGGGTGATGCCATTCCGGTTGATCCCGCCCGCACCGACCAATTCATGAATGCCGTGTTCCGTGTCTACCGCTATGCGCCTGATTTCCCGGGCTTAGCCGGCAGGGACTTGACGCCCTACGGTGTCATTGAAATCTATCAGGACGCCCCGGCGGTGGATCTGACCAATGCGGCGGTCACGGTGGATTATGGTGTCGCCACCACTGCCATCGGCGGTTTGAATAACGCCTATGTCGCGGGCATGATGACCTGGACCAACCGGCTGACGGGCGCCTGCGCCGCGTTTTCCGCCGCCACGGCATGGCGGGCTGACGACATCGGACTCGCCATTGGCGATAACATTATTGTCGTGGCCGGCACCAACGCCGCAGGTATACCTGCCTGTGACAAAGTGACGATTACACGACTGCTGCCAGAACCCGCGCTGATGCTGGGGCTGGTGTGCGCACTATGGGCACTGCGCCGGGCGGCATAGCAACCGGCTCACATTAATATGTTGAAACATAGGTATGGGGATGGCGTTGCGCTGCCTCGCCATTCAATACGAGCCTTGTGAATAAACCAGTCCGGCCTCCCTTTCACTCGCATGATGTGTGCGCCTGAGTGGTCTGTTTTTTCAGCAATGTCGGCCTGATACGCCTGTATGTACTGGTGTTTCGCTGTGTTTAGAAAGTGGAGCGGGCGACCGGATTCGAACCGGCGACGTCCAGCTTGGGAAATTTTTTAGCCGTGTCAAAAATGCACCCAGAAAACACCGCATTTGTCCAGTATATACAGGCGTCTCGGCGCGTTTTAGTTGATGACCTGAGAAGCCCCAAAATGACCCGTTTTGCCACAACATACGAGTACAAATACGAGAACAGAATTTTTGACATTTTGAGCGCTTTTTGGTATACTTCTTACTTCAGAGATCGTCATTGAACGATCCCGGCACGCAGCATAACCAATGAGCTATATATCACATGGCGCTGTTCAAAGATGGTAACCAAATAGGCTGCAAGAAACGCGGCCAATTCGGACCCCGCATCATCAAGGTTCGCGGGAGGCCCGGCTACTACATCAGGCATTATGTCGGCCGCGAGGACATCCGTAACGTGGTGATTGAGGCACTCACGCCACACGATCTCACGCTGCAGCCGGCAGCTAATGGCGGCCTTGTCGTCATGCAACCACCGCCCAAGAATTCCCAATACACGGGGATTGTCTTATCCGGGGATATAATTTATAGCGTCGGCAATGTCACCCTCCACGCTGTCGAAGATCTTGACAGGACGCTGAATGCCTTTGCCGGCAAGTCGGTCAACATGCGCGTCAACAAAGGCGGCAAGACCGGCACAAAGCCGGTGGTGGTCAAGGCAGGGTCCACCAAAGAAGAAGCCATGCAATTTCACAAGACGTGGGATGCCAAGAAGCACAGCGATCCGAACGGCGTGACTGAACATGGCGTGTCATTCTCCCGGCTTGCAGATGAATATTTGCTTTGGGCCGGCTCTATCGGTGGCTATTCGCCGGCGTGGTTGAAGGAAGCCACGCGCCTCATGGCTGTGCACAAAGCCCGTTGGGGCACGCTGCCTCTTGAGCGGATCACCACAAAGGTCATCATGGATTGGGCCACGCAACGCTACGCGACTAAATCGTGGAACACCTTGATGAATGAATTGAAACCCATCAAAGTCGCATTCCGCCTGGCGGTCAAGCACTGGCACTACATCAAGGAGAATCCCGCTGCGGGGATTGAGATTCGCAAGCCGGCGGCAACTGCACCTAAATATCTTTTGCTGGATCAGGTCGATATTCTCGTCAATGCAGCACATGAGGCCGACATCAATCGCCTGACGCCGAGTGTGTCGAGGAAAGGCGGTGTTGGCGTGACGCCGACCGGCATGTCGCCAAGTGAGATGCACAAGCATTACAACAAAGACGGGACATTCGACATGGCACGCATCCGGTTCCTGCTCCTCACGGGGTTGCGCAAGTCACAGTTTGTCGATTTGAAATGGACGCAATACGACAAGGATCGCGGCACGCTCACATTACAGTCTGGCGACGGCCACACCGAGAAATCCCGCCGCGTCACGGTGCTTCCGCTGCCCGATGCCGCCAAGGACATCATTGATGGTCAGCCGCGCATTTCTGCTTATATTTTCCCCAATCTCAACGGTGGCCACGACGTGGAAATCGCAATCCGTTTCAACCGCATTGCCAACGTTGTGGAAAGGACTTGTGGTAGGCATGTGCATCTTCATATGCTTCGTCACACCGCGCTGACACACCTTCTCAGGCAGAGTCAGAACATCGCGGCGGTGAGCAGGTATGCTGGCCATGCGAAGGTCGAAACCACGCAAATCTACGCCCATGTGCTGGACGACCAGTTGCAGGCGATCACCAAGCATTTCAACATCGGTGCCGCGCCCGTTGCCAATCAAGAAACCGAGCCGGCACTAACGTCGGCGCCACCAACCGTGGCAAAGCCGCCACGGAATCAAAAGGACAACCTTACTTTCGATTGACGAGAGGTGCCATTGCACCATGCACCCCAAGCCTCCCTCGACCATCTGCCTCGGCACCCGGCTCCCCTTTCCGCTTTGGGGCGCATATTGACAACCGATCACTGCTCTCACGCCAGCGTGCCGGGGCCTTGACTAAAAAACATATTATCTGTATAATTACACACTATGAAAGATAATACACAGTATATAAGGTGGTTAGATGCGATCCTGCCGCAAAGCTCTGAACGCACCCTCGTGCTCATCACCGGTGCGCGCCAAACAGGCAAGACCACCAGCGCCAGGCGTTGTTACCGCGCGTTACGCTATGTGAATCTGGATGCGATTGAGTACCGTCTGCAACTGGACGAAGTCTCGTCGTTTGGCTGGGGCAAGACCGTTGGTCCGGCCGTACTAGATGAAGTGCAGAAGTTGCCTGGCATCTTCGATAAGTTGAAGTTTGCCTTTGACGAGCGTGCAATTGATTTCAGCGTGTTGCTTGGCTCGGCCCAAATTTTATTGTTGCGCAATGTGCGCGAGACGCTTGCCGGGCGGATTTCAGTGTACGAGTTGTGGCCGCTGCTGTTGACCGAACTGGTGGCAGGATCTTCGGCTGCGGCACTTGTGCCGCCACTGTTGGCGGATATCTTGGAGAAGGGCAGCGTGGCAAAAGTCTGTGGGGCCGAGCCCGAGGTACTGCTTGGGCCAACGGCGGCGCACGTGGCAGAGGCCGAGGCGTACTTGCTGGCGTGGGGCGGCATGCCCGCGCTGCTGCCACTGAGCGAGCAGCGTCGGCGCGACTGGTTGCGGAGTTACGAACTGACCTATTTGGAACGTGATTTGGCGGACTTGGCCCGATTGCAAGATTTGGCGCCCTTTCGACGGTTTCAGCAGTTGGCAGCGGCGCGCAGTGGACAGTTGCTGTCCTACTCCGAGTTAGCGCGGGATGCCAGTGTCAGCGTCGAGACGGCACGCCGCTATTTGGAATATTTGCGCATTTCGTATCAAGCATTTCTATTGCAGCCCTATAGCCGCAATCTCACCAGCACCTTGGTGAAGACGCCCAAGTTGTATTGGGCGGACATAGGAATGCTGCGGCAAGCGACCGGCGCAGACGGTATCAGTGCGGGTGCGCTGTTTGAAAATTACGTGGTCAGCGAGATTGTCAAATACCTCCGGACGCTACAGTTGGAAGTTACGCCATATTTTTACCGGACACGCTCGGGTATGGAAGTAGACCTGCTGTTGCGGAGTGACCGAGGGGTGCTGGGGATCGAGATCAAAGCCAGTGCCAAAGTTGCGCCGACGGACGCGACGCGACTGGCGGAGATAGGTGCGGCGCTTGGACGCGAGTGGCTGGGTGGCATCGTCGTCTATCGCGGGCAGCGCGTACATGCCCTGCGCGAGAACGTGTGGGCGGTGCCGTCGTGGCGGCTGCTGACTGGCAATCACAGCGGAATCCATGAGTACGCAAAAACGCCGAAAGAACATAAAAGAAATATCGGCAACAAGTGACGGCGATGAAAACGGTGCGCGTAGCGGTGACGGGGATAAGTGGCAGCGGCAAGACGGTGTTCGTTACCGCCTTGGTGAACCAGTTGCTCAATTGGCGACGGGAGAGCATGCCCGACTTTCCCAAGAAGAAGCAGACATATCCAGTAAAAACGCAGTTGGTGCCAGTGCCGCTGGGGATCCGGGCGTTCCCCTACGAGGAAAACCTGGTGCTGCTGCGCAAAAACCCGCCGCAATGGCCACCGTCCACCACAACGGCGTCGGAAATCCATCTGCTGGTCTCGTTTCGGCGCACGAAACATACTGGCGGCGGCACCTATGAACCGCATGGATCATGGCGGCAGGTGCGACTGGAGTTGGTAGACTACCCCGGTGAGTGGATTGTGGACGTGCCGCTGCGGACGATGGATTTTCGCACATGGTCGGCGAAACTATTGGCAGATGCAGAGACCGATGCGCGGCGCGCATATGCGCAGAACTGGCGCGCGGCGGTGGCGCGTGCAAACGTTGATGCGCCTTTCAATCCCGTCGGCGCAGCGGAATTGGTCGCGCAATACAAGGAGTACTTGCGC
>JAPLST010000252.1:0-816 GCA_026398485.1 bacterium | reverse complement strand
GCACGCGCGCTGGCGGTTTGGTGTACCTTCAACCCGGCCGCTTTCTGATGCCCGCAGAGCTTGAAGGGCATGACGTGCTTGAGTTTTGTCCATTACCGCCGGGTGGCGCGGTGAAGTCCAAACGTGACGAGAAGCCAGCGACACTGCATCAAATGTTTGAGGCTCGGTTCGAGCAATACAAACGCACCGTGGTGGCACCGTTTTTCAAGGACTATTTTACCCGGGCAAACGCGCAGGTGGTGTTGATAGATTTGTTCAAGATACTCAAGGCGGGACTGGCATCCCACAATGACCATCGCCTGTGCATTGAGGACATCATCGCGGCATTTCGCTATGGCGCGGCGAATTGGTTGACGCGAAACGTGCTGCAACGGCTGGGCTGGCCTGTGACAATCGAGCGCACGGTTTTGGTGGCGACCAAGGCAGATCACGCGTCACCAAACCAACATGCGAATCTTGCGCATCTTATGCGGGATTTGGTGACCACGGCGGAATTGCACGCAACCGGCGTTTCTGGCGACGCGCGCATCATGACGATGATTGTTTCGTCCATGCGAAGCACGGAAGCGGTGGAAGGCGTCAGCGAAGTGGATGGGCAGAAACTGACTGGCTTGCGCGGCGTAGTGCTGGGGCAGGAGGCTGACGGGGAACAGTCTGTGTTTCCTGGTGAAGTGCCGCCAGTGTTTCCTGAAGATGAGTGGGATACAAGCGCGTACCATTTTCCGTCGTTTCAAGTCAAGGGCTTTCCCCGCAAGCACGGCATGGCCGTCAAACACATCAATCTTGACGCCGTACTTGGCTGCATAATGGAGGGAG
>JAPLST010000159.1:30830-32156 GCA_026398485.1 bacterium | reverse complement strand
GTCAGCGAGGGCGATCTCGGCACCTTCAAAGCCACCGAATCGATGCAGGACACGATGATTTTCGCGGGCTGCTCGCCGATCATCGACACCACCATGTTCACGCCCGCGCTGACGGCACTGTACAACACGTATCCGCCCAGCGGCACGATCGGCAAGATCCAGGCAAAATCCTTGTGCGGCGTGGGCCGGTTCAATACAGCGGCGGCGCAATGGGCGCCGACCTGCTACATCGTGGGCGCGGCCCGGCCGGAGATCAAAGTTCCCGCAACGCATATTCTCACCGAGGGTGCCTCGGTCTTTATCAACCAGTGAACGGAGCCACAATGAAAACGATAGCATGGTGCAGCATCATAGCAGCGGTGGCCGGCACGGCGTGGGGCGCCAGCGTGCAGCGGGCGGAAACGCCGTATTGGCAGGCCACCTACAAGGGCGCCGGCCAGCTGATTGTGCAGTCGGGCGTGCTGCCGAAGGTCGATCCGATTTTTGACAGCGCGTCAAATTTCGTGCACTGGTCGTTCACGCCGGTGCCGACGAACACCCCGGTGTATGGCACCACCGACGCGGGCTACGCGCTGATCTGGGTGCTGAACGGCGACGCCAAGGGCAGCCTGCTCATCACGCCCAACACCCGCCAGCACGCCGCGGCGGTGCAGTATTTTTATGTCATTTGCTCCAACTCCAACATGAAGAACATTTCGATCCGGCTTAACGCGGGCTCGACCTTTGGCACCGGTGTGCCGCTGGCCGGACCGACGTGGAGCCCTTTTACCGGCTCAGCCTCGCAGTATGGCATGATCATCTGCGACGGCGATGCGGACACGATCAGCTTCAATTGCGACCTGTACGGCACGCTTTTGTTTGCCAAATCCATCAAGACACTGCGGCTGAAGAACACGTATCTTTCCTATGTGCTCACCGGCACGCCGGTTCGGCGCGACATCGTCGTGGCCGGCACCGTGACCAATAACAATGTCTTCATCTTCAGCGGCGGTTCCATTGGCAGCATCGTCGCCAAGCGCATGATCGCGACACCGATCACGGTCGGCGCCCCGCTGCTCAACGGGTACATGGACGAGATGGCGGGGGTGTACACGCTCAATCCGCCGGGCGGCCCGATTGGCTCGCTCACGGCGGACGAGATTCGTGGCGTAGGCATGTACGAGGATGGGCGCTGGCGCACGTCCAACCGCTACATTCCCAACCTCAACACGATGATTCTTTCCACCGGGGTGGGGCGGCTGCATGTGAAACGGATCATCACGCAAAACACGTCCGTCTACATTCACAACTGACGCGCGGTTGCCATGTACGCCAAAACCGTTTTCC
>JAPLST010000159.1:25553-30825 GCA_026398485.1 bacterium | reverse complement strand
AATATATCCAAGGCGTCGGCGCGCTCGGCGAATTGCCCGCATTGCTTGATGGGTTGGGCACGCAGGGGCTGATCCTGGCCTCGCCCACGGTGTGTGACAAGGTTCTGCCAGAGGGCGGTATGGATGTGCGGACGCACGCCATCCTGGTCGAGCCATTCCGCGGCGAGTGCTGCGCACAGGAAATCGCCCGGCTGTCCTCCCTGATCGCACAGAAAAATGTCGATGTGCTGGTGGGCATGGGTGGCGGAAAGACCATTGACACGGCGAAAATAGCCGCCGACCGGGCGCATATTCCGGTGGTCATTATTCCCACGATCGCCTCGACCGACGCGCCGTGCAGCGGCTGCGCGGTGGTGTATACCGCGGCCGGCGTGTTCGAGTCCGTCTCCTATCAACGGGCGAATCCGGCGGTGGTGCAATCCAGCGGCTGTTCTGGTCGATGCGGAAATTATCGCCAAATTTCCTGTTCGACTTTTTTGCAGGCATGGGCGATGCTCCGGCCAGCTGGTTCGAAGCCCGGTCGTGCGAGCGCACGCATGCGGCGAACGAGTGCGGCGGCTACAGCACCATGGCGGGGCTCGCCATCGCCAAGCTCTGCTATGAAACCCTGCTGCGCTATGGCGCGGCCGCGAAAATCGCCGGCGAGCAACACATTGTCACGCCGGCATTGCAGCACATTATCGAGGCCAATATTTTATTGAGCGGCATCGGGTTTGAAAGCGCCGGATTGGCAGCCGCACATGCCCTGCACAATGGCCTGACCGCCTTGGCGGAAACCCATGCGTTCTACCATGGTGAAAAGGTTGCCTTTGGCGTGCTGGCCGGGCTGCAGCTCACCGATGCGGCGCCGGAAGAAGTGGCAACCGTGTTCTCGTTCTGCGAGGAGATCGGCTTGCCGACCACGCTGGCCGACATCGGGGTGCGCAACACCAGCCGCGAAAACCTGATGAAGGCGGCGGAAAAAGCATGCGCGCCGGCGGAGGCCATCCATCACGAAGCAGGCCTGATTTCCCCGGAAAACGTCGTTCAGGCCATGCGCGCGGCAGACGCCATCGGCCGGCACAGAAAGCGCGGGGCCGAACGGGCCGGCCTGGCTTCTTGACCGCTGACATGTTCTGTCGTATGAGCACCCCCAAGTCTGACCTCGCGCGCGACATTGCCGCGCAGTTTGATGTGCCGCTCCCGCTCGTGTCGCTTGCGCCATGGGGCACGGGGCATATCAACGACACATTTTTGCTGATTGCCGCCGATGGCGCGCGCTTTATCCTGCAGCGGCTGAATCCGACCGTGTTTCTCCAGGGCGCGTTGGTGATGGAAAACATTGAACGCGTCACCACACATCTGCAAAAAAAGTATCGCGCACGCGGCCTCGATCCGCGCCGGCATGTGCTCGAGCAAGTGCCCACGCATGCCGGTGCCTTCTGGTGTCAAGACGCGGGCGGTGCGGTATGGCGCGTCTATCATGCCGTGGCCGACGCGCATCCGGTCATTGCCGCGCCGACGCCACAACTGGCCTATCACGCCGCGCGCGCTTTTGGCGAATTCATCAGCTTGTTGGCCGACCTGCCCGCGCCGCCGTTGCACGAGACGATCCCCCATTTTCACGACACGCCCGCGCGCCTGGCGCAATTGCAGCAAGCCGTTGCGGCCGACACGGCGCGGCGCGTGGCCCATGTCGCGCCCGAACTCGCCTTCGTCGCGCAACGCCACGCTGATGTGCACAGCCTGGCTGATTTGGTGAAGGCCGGCCGCCTGCCGCTGCGCGTCACGCACAACGACACCAAACTCGACAATATTCTCTTCGACGACCACACCGGCGACGCGCGCTGTGTCATTGACTTGGACACGGTTATGCCCGGCCTGGCCCTGCACGATTTTGGCGATTGTGTGCGCGCCACCGCGCGCATCGGCGCGGAAGACGAGCCCGATCCGCGCAACGTCGGCCTGAATCTCGAGGTGTTTGCGCAGCTCGTGCGCGGCTTCCGTGACGGCGCCGGCGCGCAACTCGCGGCGGCGGAATGCGCGCTGCTGGCGCAAGCCGCAAAAGTCATCACCCTTGAGCAGGGCATGCGCTTCCTGACCGACCACCTCAAGGGCGACACCTACTTCAAGATTCATCGGCCCGGCCACAATCTCGAGCGGGCCCGCGCGCAATTCGCGCTGGTGGCCGCCCTCGAGCGCCATGCCGGCGCACTCGCCGCTATCGTCCAGTCAGTTTGATGGGGCAGGGGCAGTCAGTTGATGGTTGACATCCAACGCCTGTTCTGCTACAATACCCAGCATCTAACCAACCCTTGAATGAGCACATTTATGATCACCCGTGCATCTTGGTTTTTAGCCGGCGGCTTGACGCTCGCGGCCTGTCTCTGTCGCGCCGCCGGGCCGACACCTGCAACGGCACCCGTGACGGCGCCCGCCGGGCCCCTTGTGATTGCCTCGGTCGACACCGAGTTGGTGCTGCAAGGCGCGCTTGAATTCAAGGAGATTGATCGCGAAGCGCGTTCCAAGATCGATCTCAAAGAGGAGGAAGGCCAGCAGCGCCTGGGGGCCATTCGCAAGCTGGAAGAGGAGCTCAGCGTCATGTCCGAAGAGCAGCGCAAGGCGCGCCTGCCCGAGTACAACCGCAAGCGTCAGGAACTGATGGATTTCCAGACCCAGTCGCGCGAAGAAATCCTCGAACGCCAAAGCGTGGATCTAAAGCGCATCGCCAACAAAATCCGGGCGATCATCGAGCAATTGGGCCGCGATCAGCACCTGACCATGATTCTGGATGTCAAGCCGATTTTGTACCTGAACGCCGCGCAAGTCACGGACTTGACCGAACGGGTGACGCAATTGCTGAATGCGGACTTCGAAAAGGAAAAGGACAAGTTGCAGCGTAAAGTGCCGACGCGCGTCCAGTAGCGCCGCGCCATTGTACTAGCCGAGGAACTTCGCGTGGATATTTCCGTTGCCGAAATTGCCCAGTTGTTGCAGGCCGAGGTGGTCGGCGATGGCGCCGTGCGCGTGCATAATGTGCGCGGCGTCCATGAGGCCGAGCCGGGCGACCTGACCTTTGTCGTTGATGCCAAATACCTCGACGCCTTGCAGCAGTCGCGCGCGGCCGCGGTCCTGATCCGGGCCGACTTGCAGACGACCGCGCGCATGCCGCAAATCCGCGTGCGCAATCCGCGCGATGCATTCCATGTGCTGACCAGCGCCCTGGCCCCGCCGCCGATCACCTACGCGCCCAGCGTGCATCCCAGCGCGATAGTTGCGCCGGATGCCGTCCTGGGCCGCAACGTCTCCGTCCAGCCCTATGCCGTGATTGAGCCCGGCGCGACCATCGGCGACAACGTGGTCATCGGCGCGTTTTGCTACATTGGGCATTGCACCCGCGTGGGCAACGATTGCTTTTTGTATCCGCGCGTCACCATCCGCGAGCGCTGCACGATCGGCCAGCGCGTCATCATTCATATCGGCGCGGCAATCGGCACGGATGGTTTTGGCTACGAGCAGATTGACGGCAAGCACGTGAAGATCCCGCAGATCGGCACGGTCATCCTGGAAGACGATGTCGAGATCGGCGCCAATGCGACGATTGACCGCGCCCGCTTTGACCGCACCATCATCCGGCGCGGCACGAAGATTGACAATCTGGTGCAGATCGCGCACAACTGCGAAGTCGGCGAGGACAGCGTCATTTGCGCGCAGGCCGGCTTGAGCGGCTCGGCCAAAATCGGCAACCACGTCATCATGGCCGGCCAGTCCGGGATGGTCGGGCACATCAAGATTCATGACAACATCATAATTGGCGCGCAGTGCGGCGTCACCAAGGAACTGAAGGAAGCGGGCTTCTACATTGGTTCGCCAGCCACGCCCCACATGACGTACAAGAAGCGTGAGAGCGTCGTGGTGCGCCTGCCCGAACTGGCCCGCACGATCAAGGCGCTGGAACAGCGCGTGGCCGAGCTCACCGCCCGCCTCGATCACGGCGCGCGCTGAACATGGCCTGCCAGGCAACCATAGCCACCCCGCAAGCACTGGCCGGGATCGGCTTGCACACCGGCCGCATCACGACCTTGCGTTTTGTGCCGGCCGCGGTCAATACCGGCGTCCGTTTCCGCCGCGTGGATTTGCCGGACAAGCCTGAAATCCCGGCCCGCATCGCCAGCGTCGTGGACACCCAGCGCAGCACGACCCTCGGCAACGGCCCGGCCATGATCCAGACCGTCGAGCATATTCTCGCCTCCATCCAATGTCTCGGCCTGGATAATGTCATTGTCGAGGTGAACGCGCCCGAAACACCGCTGACGGACGGCTCGGCCCGCCCGTTTGTCAAAATCCTGCAGGCCGCCGGGCGGGTCGAGCAGGACGCCGACCAGCCGCTGCTGTCGATCACCGCGCCGCTCGCCGTCGAGGGCAATGGCATGGCCCTGTGCGCCCTGCCCGCGGACGATTTTCGCATTTCGTACACGCTCAGCTATCATCATCCTGCGATCAAGCCGCAGTTCCGCGAGTTCCCCATCAACGATGCAACCTTCGTCGCGGAACTCGCGCCGGCGCGCACCTTTGCGCTCTACAGCGAACTCGAGCAGTTGCTGAAAGCCGGCCTGATCAAGGGCGGCAGCCTCGACAACGCCGTCGTCATCACCGACCAGGCCATCCTCACCAAGGACGGGCTGCGCTATCCCGACGAATTTGTGCGCCACAAGATCATGGACTTGATCGGCGACTTGACCTTGACCGGCCGGCGCGTGCATGCGCATGTCATTTCGATTCGTTCCGGCCACACCTTGAATGTTGCCTTGGCGCGCGCATTGTGCGCCGCAGCCGGCATCGCCTAACCCACACGCGAACAGTAGTTGCCATGCACACCGCCCACGAAATACACACCTTCGACATCCGTCAGATCCAGGCAATCCTGCCGCACCGCGCCCCCTTTTTGTTGATTGACAAAGTCAACGAGACCGATTGCGCCACGTATGTCATCGCCACCAAGAACGTGACCATCAACGAATGGTTTTTCGCCGGCCATTTCCCCGGTGCACCCGTGATGCCGGGCGTCTTGATTGTCGAGGCCATGGCCCAGGCCGCCGCCATCGTCGTCCTGGCCAATCCCGCCTACAAAGGAAAAATCCCCTTCTTCATGACGATCGACCAGGTCAAATTCCGCAAGCCGGTCGTGCCCGGCGACCAGCTCGTGTTGCGCGTCGATCTGATCCGCATGCGCAGCACCACCGGCAAAGCCAAAGCCACGGCCAGTGTCAATGGCGCGGTCGTCTCGGAAGCC
>JAPLST010000159.1:11572-25487 GCA_026398485.1 bacterium | reverse complement strand
CCCGGAAGCCGTCGGCGCCTTTGCCACCGCCGACCCGCCCGCGTTGACATGAGCATGGCCGCGATTCATGCCAGCGCGGTGATCGCGCCCCAGGCCGAGCTCGCGCCGGATGTCGAGGTCGGGCCGTTCGCGGTCATCGGCCCGCATGTGCGCATCGGCGCCGGCACACGCGTCATGGCGCATGCCGTCATTGACGGCCACACGACCATCGGCGAGCACTGTGAGATTTTCCCGATGGCCGCGCTCGGCCAAAAAACGCAGGACCTGAAATACAGCGGCGGCACCTGCTATCTGCGCATCGGCAATCACAATGTGTTTCGCGAATTCGTCACGATCAACACCGCCACCAATGACGGTGACGCCACCGAAATCGGCGACCACAACCTGATCATGGCCTATTGCCACGTTGCCCACAAGTGCGTCATCGGCAATCATGTCATCCTGTCAAATCTGGCAACCTTGGCCGGCGATGTCACCATCGAGGATCACGCCGTCCTGGGTGGCATGGCCGGCGTGCATCAGTTTTGCCGGATTGGCCGGATGGCCATGGTCGGCGCCTGCACCAAGATTGTGCAGGACATTGTCCCGTTCTGCATTGCTGACGGTAATCCCGCCGCCAGTGTCGGCCTCAATCTCGTCAAGCTCAAGCGTATGGGCATGGATGACGCCACCATCACCGCCGTCAAGGAAGCCTATCGCCTGATCTTCCGCCAGCAGCTCAAGGCGCGCGAGGCCGTCGTGCGCATTCGCGCCGAACTGGCCGCCTGCCCGCCCGCACTCCAGATGGCTGACTTTATTGACCGCAGCGAGCGCGGTATCGTCCGCTGATTTTTTTAGCTCTTGCTCCCCTTGGTATGACTACTGTTCGTCTCGGCATCATCGGCGTCGGCTCGATGGGCGCCTTCCACCTGCGCAATCTGCTTGATAAAAAAGTCCAGCGCGTGACGGTCACGGCCGTCTGCGACATCGACCCGGCCAAGCTGGCGGCCTACCCCGATTGCGCGCACTTCACGGACAGTGCCGCGCTGATCCGCGCCGGCGTGGTCGACGCGGTGCTGGTCGTCACGCCCCATTACGCGCACACGACCATCGGCATTGACGCGTTGCAGAACGGCCTGCATGTCTTGGTCGAAAAACCGATCTCCGTGCATGTCGCCGATGCGCAGAAGCTGATCGCCGCGCATACCAGCCCCACGCAAGTCTTCGCCGCCATGTTCAACCAGCGCACCGATCCGCATTACGCCAAAGTCCGCGCGCTGATCCAGCAGGGCGAACTCGGTGAACTGCGCCGCGTCAATTGGCTGATCACCAATTGGTTCCGCACTCAGGCGTATTACAACTCGTCCGCCTGGCGCGCCACCTGGGGCGGCGAAGGCGGCGGCGTCCTGCTCAATCAATGCCCGCACAATCTCGACCTGCTGCAGTGGCTGTGCGGCATGCCCGCCAAAGTCCGCGCCCATTGCTTTTTTGGCAAGTATCACGCCATTGAAGTTGAAGATGACGTGACCGCCTATCTCGAATATGCCAATGGCGCGACCGGCTTGTTCGTCACCACCACCGGCGAGACGCCCGGCACCAACCGCCTTGAAATCACCGGTGACCGCGGCAAAGTCGTGGTCGAAAACGGCACGATCACCTTCCACCGCACCGTCGCATCCGTCAAGAATTTCTGCATGAGCGACCCCAGCCTGTTCGGCACCCCGGAAGTCTGGCAGGTGCAGATCCCCGCCCACGACAGCGGCGGCCAGCATGTCGAGATCCTGCAGAATTTCGTCAATGCGATTCTGGATGGCACGCCCTTGGTCGCTCCGGCCGAAGAAGGCATCCATTCGGTCACGCTTGCCAACGCCATGCTCTATTCGGCGTTCACCGACCGCACCGTCACGCTGCCGCTGGATGCCGCCGCCTATGCCCGGAAATTGCAGGAGCTGATTGCCACCTCGACCCTCACCAAAGCCGCCGCGCCCAAAGCAGCCGCCGACCTCGCCGGCTCATTCAACAAAGCATAGTTATCTTTAATGTTCACTGAAAACCGTAAACCGAAAACTGAAAACTGCTTATGAAACCCTCCCAGATTGCCGCCCAAATGTACACCATTCGCGATTTCTGCAAAACGCCGGCCGATATCGCCGCATCACTCAAAAAGCTGAAAGCGATCGGCTACCACGCCGTGCAATTGAGCGGCCTCGGCCCGATTGAGCCGGCGACGCTGGTCGGCATGCTCAACGACAACGGCCTGGTCTGCTGCGCCACGCACGAGGACAGCAACCTGATTCTCGACCAGCCGCTCGCCGTCGTCAAACTGCTGAAAGCCTATGGCTGCGCCATTACCGCGTATCCGTACCCCGGCGGCTATCCTTGCGACACGTTGGAGAACGTGAAGGAACTGGCCCACAAACTGAATGCGGCCGGCAAAGTGCTGTACGACAACGGCTGCGTCTTGTGCTATCACAACCATCACATCGAGTTCAAGCGCGTCGGCGGCAAGCCCGCGCTGCAAGTCATCTTCGAGGAAACGGACCCGCGCTATCTGCAAGGCGAGCCCGACACGCACTGGGTGCAACATGGCGGCGGTGACCCGGTCGCGTGGTGTGCGTATCTGAAGAACCGGTTGCCGATTCTGCACCTGAAAGATTACGTCATCACCAGCGACAACAAAATCGCCTTCGCCGAAATCGGCTATGGCAATCTCGACTGGCAACGCATCATCGCCGCCGCCGAGAAGTCTGGTTGCCAGTGGTTCTGCGTCGAGCAAGACACCTGCCCGGGTGACCCGTTTGATTCGCTGCAAAAGAGCTTCAAGTATCTCACCACCACTTTATGCTCCGCCTAGCCGCATTCGCCGACGAGATTGCCCCCGCGCTCGACGCCCAGATTGAATACTGCTTGGGCAACGGCGTGCGCGCCATCGAGCTGCGCGGCGTTGACGGCATTAATGTGCTGGATTTTGATGATGCCCTGCAGGCGCGCATAAAGGATGCGCTGGCTGCCAATGGCATGTCCGTCGTCAGCATCGGCTCGCCCATCGGCAAGATTCGCATCGACGAACCGTTCGCGCCGCATTTCGAGCGCTTCAAACACGCAGTCGCGCTGGCTGAATTCTTCCATGCGCCCTTTGTGCGCATTTTCAGCTATTATCCCGCCCAGGGCGAATCGCACCGCGAGTTGCTCACCAAGCATCGCGATGAGGTCATGCGTCGCATGCGTGCCAAAGCCGACTATGCCGCCGCGCACACGCCCATGCTCGTGCATGAGAACGAGGCCAACATTTTTGGCGAACATCCGACCGAATGCCTGGATCTGCTGCGCACCGTCAATTCACCAAAACTGAAGGCAGTCTTTGATGTTGCCAAGTTTGTGGTGGCCAAAGACGGCCCGCTGCCCGCATGGCATCTGCTCAAGCCATTTGTGGTGCATATTCACATCAAGGATGCGCAGATGAGCGACGGTACGGTTGTGCCGGCCGGCCAGGGTGACGGCCACATACCGGAAATTTTGCGTGATGCCTATGCCGGCGGCTATCGCGGCTACCTCTCCCTCGAACCGCATTTGTCGGTCGCCGGCCAGTTCCAAGGTTTTCCTGGCCCGGGCTTGTTCGCCACGGCGGCCACGGCCTTGAAAGCTGTCTGTGCCGCACAGCAGATACCCTTGTCGCAGCGCTGACACGCCGTGGCGGCGAAGATCTCTGCGCAGATGTAGCCGCGGAACGGCGTTCCGCGTGATGTGCTGCGCGCCGCACACCGTGCGTCGGCTACGGGCGGAGATTCCAACCGCTGGCTGCATTTCCGTTTCTGTATCTCTGCAACCATAAATTATCGTGTCGCACGAGAATTTGTGATGTGCTGCGCGCCGCACACCGTGCGGCGGCTACGGGCGGAGATACCGAGCGCTGGCTGCATTTCCGCTTCTGCACCTCTGCAGCCATAAATTATCGTGGCGCACGAGAATTTAACGACCATGTACGCCACGCGCTCCGCGCGGGGCATGCGCCACCGAAAACCGAATACCGATCACCGAATACTGGACACGTGGCGCTTTGTGCTTAGCGGCTGTTGGCAACGGGCTCGGCCAGGGCGGCGGTGATGGCCGCGTCCAGCTCGCGCGCGACGCCGCGCGCATTGCCTTCCAGCACATCGCACACAATTCCGCGCCGGTTGATAATCAGCGTCTTGGGCACGATGTTGATCTTATAGGTCTTGGCGACCACGCCACCGTGATCAAGATACACCGGCATGGTCAGGCGCGCACTGCTGATCAATTGTTTGAGCGTCGTTTGCTGCTTCTCGTCGGTGACCGTCACAAACTTGACGCCGCGATTGGCGTAGGCCCGATAGGCTTGCTCAATCAGCGGCAGATAGCCGCGGCAGTTGTCACTCCAACTGGTGAAGAACGTCAGGACAATCACGTCGCCGCCCGGCTTGATCTCGAGCGCCTTGCCACTCAAATACGCGACGGAAAACGCCGGGCCGGGCTTGTCGCGCAAGGGATGCGCCACATGAATCGGCTCCGTTTCCATGGCGCGCTCCAGGTCGAAAACCAGCACGTCGGCCGGCGGCTGATACGCAAACAGCGCGGGCGGCAACGGCTGGTTGACAACCACATTGGTCAGGTGTGCGCGCTCGATGACGCGGCCCAGCAGATTCTCGCGGCTGAGTTCCTGCGGCAGGCCGTGCCGGTCAACGACCAAGCGCACGCTGCGCGCCAGGTAATTACTGAGGCCCTGCGGGCCAAACGCGCCGGCCACGCGCAGCAATTCCTGATGGGCCGGCGTGTCGCTGCGATCACGCCCGCGGAATTCATAGCCGCCGTCGAGTGCGTTCACCGCGTCGAACGTGACGTCCTGGCGCAAGGCCGCATACGTGCTGGTGCGATCCGGCGTCACCAGCAGCAGTTGCGCATTGCGCATGAAAACGGCGCACAACTCATCCATCGCCGTCACGCCCCAGCGGCTGACATTGGCGGCGCGACCATTGGGCGCATACTCGATTTGCCAGCCATTGGTGCCATTGCACACGCTGCACTCGCGCTTGGTCGTGCCGCTGTTCAGCTCTTCGAGGTGCAGTTCGCGGCGAAAGGTGAAGGGCGGCTGCTGCACAATCGTGCCGGTCATGGCCACCGATCCCTTGATTGAATCAAAGGTGACGGCGTATCCGGCCGCATAGTTGGTCATGTGTACCAGGCGCGCGGCACAGTCGGCAAGCTTGCCACCAGGCTGCATTGTCTGCTCGTCATCGGCGTCACAGCTCCGGTTGCCACAGATATTGCACGGCGGGCCAGCGCGCCTGCCAGCGTTCCGGCAAGGGCAGGCGCAGCGCTGCGCCGGCATTGGCGCCGAACAATTCCGTGAGTGAGCGCGTCTTTTTGTAGCGGATCAGGCGGAATTTCTTCTCGGCGGTCAATTCCTTGACCAGCTTGATGGCGTCTTCCTCGTAGCCGATTTGGTCAATCAATTGCAGCTCGAGCGCCTGCGGCGCGGTGTAAATGCGGCCATCCGCGAGCTTGCGCACCGCCGCCATTTCGATGCCGCGCCCGCGTGCAACGATCGACACAAAACGATCGTACATGTCATTGACAACCAGTTGCAACAAATTGGTTTCTTCAGCCGTGACGTCGCGCAGCGGATTGAGGATGTCCTTGTTCTTGCCGGACTTGATCGTGACATCCTTGACGCCCAGCTTGTCGCCCAGTCCCTTGAAATTCGCGCTGGAGATCAAGACGCCGATCGAGCCGGTAATGGTCGTGCGGTGCGCGACAATTTTATCGGCCGCCGCACTGATGTAATAGCCGCCGGAGGCCGCCACGTCGCGCATCAAGACGACCACTTTGCGTTTGGGGTTGCTCTCGCGAAAACGCAGCAACGCATTGTAGATGACATCGCTGGCCGTCACGCCGCCGCCCGGGCTGTCGACCACCACCAGGATGGCGATGACATCATCGTCCTGGCGGGCCGCCTCAATTTCGTTCAACATCCGCGTCGCCAGGCTTTCCTGCTGGAAGAAGACGCTGCTTTCGCCTTGAAACGTGATGACCCCGTACAGTTCCAGCTTGACGACTTTCTTGCGCCCGCTGCCGCGCAAGACTTCCTCGCTGAAATGCACGTTGCTGGTGTCAGTGTCGCCGACGGAGAGCGCGGCCACGCCGACCAGCGATGCGACCGCCAGGCCAAGATTGAGCACCACACTCACACCCAGCAGCAGCAGCAAGACGATAATGGCAATCCAGTGGCCTTTGGTCGAGCGTTTCGGCGCAGGGGCGGCCGGCACGACGGCCGGAAGGGGTGGCGGCGGCGGCGGCGGCGGCATTTCATTGAACGTGTCATTCATGTGGATAGCATAGTGGGGTTGGCCGATTCAGGCGATTAATTCGTAGGTTTCGCGGGCGATTTCCAATTCCTCATTGGTGGGGATCACCCAGACCGGGATGCGCGAGCCGGGCGCGCTGATTTTGCGCGCGGCGCCGCGGCTGGCATTGGCGTCGGCATCGAGTGCCAAGCCCAGGCCGGGCGCTTTGGCGCAGATCAAGGCGCGCGCCTCACTCGAGTTTTCGCCGATGCCGGCCGTGAAAATAACCGCGTCCGTCCGCGGCAGAATGGCGACATAAGCGGCAATGTACTTGGCGATGCCATAGGCCCACATGTCGAGCGCCAGGAGCGCGCGCTGGTTGCCTTGGGCCGCCGCGGTTTGCACGTCGCGCATATCGCTGCTGATGCCGGTAAAGCCGAGCAAGCCGCTCTTCTTGTTGAGCACTGCATTGATCGTCTCGGCGGTCAAGCCGTCATTGGTCATCAAGTGAAAGACGACCGCCGGATCAATGTCGCCGCAGCGCGTGCCCATGATCACGCCCTGCAACGGCGTGAAACCCATGCTGGTGTCCACCGAGTGGCCCTGCAGCACCGCCGTCAGCGACGAGCCGTTGCCCAGATGACAGGTGACCACGTTGACCGCGCTGGCGGGCTGCTGCATCAGCGCGGCATAGGTTTCGGTCACATAGCGGTGGCTGGTGCCATGAAAGCCGTAGCGGCGGATGCGGTCGCGTTGGTAATATTCGTATGGCAGGGCGTAATGATACGCCTGCGGCGGCATGGTCTGATGAAACGCGGTGTCAAAGACGGCGATGTTCGGCGCCGTCGGCAAAGCCTGCTGGCAGGCGCGAATGCCGGCCAGATTGGCGGGATTGTGCAGCGGCGCCAGCGCGCAACACTCTTCGATGCACCGCAGCACCGCCTCGTCAATGATCACCGATGCCGTGAATTGCTCGCCGCCATGCACGACGCGGTGGCCAAAGGCGGCAATGTCCTCCTTGGCGCGCAGCACGGCCGTCGCGCCGCTGGTCAGGGCCTCAATCACATACTTGACTGCCTCGGTATGATCGTGGGCAACCATCGGCGCCGGGGCGTGTTGCCGGCCATGCGTGGCATACAAAAACTGGGCCGCGACGTTTTGCCCGATCCGGTCAACCGTGCCCTTGGCGATAACCTCTTCGCCGGGCACGGCCATCAACTGGAATTTCAAACTCGAGCTGCCGCAATTCACGACCATGATGTACATGTCAATTTTTCTCCCAGACCCACTGGCCGTTACGCACAATTTCCACCCAGATGCCCCGCACCTTCTTGCTTTCGCGAAAGGCCTTGGCATACGTGGCCTGCAATCCGGCCAGCGCGACGCCTTGGTGCACGGCATCCAGCGCATAGAACGCGCGCCGGGCTTGGTTCAGCTCGTCGGCACATTTAGCGGCGGTGGCGCGTTCAGCCGCAGTTGCCGCGGTGTTCTTGTTGATCACCGTCACATAGCCCTCGCGATTTTCGCCCAGTGCGCCGCTGCGCAACAATGGCAAGGCGCTGCGATACGCCCGCTGCATGGCATCAAAGGCCGCTTGCCATGCCGCACCCGCCGCTGGCTCGGCCGCGCAGGCAGTCTGGACGCCGATGCCGCGCACCACCCGCCACAGGGCGCGCTCCAGCCGTGCCGACGGTTCGGCCTCCGGCTCCTCGGCCGGTTCTTCAAGGCCGTCCTGCAGTTGATCCACCACGCCGGCGGCATGCTGGTAAATGTGAATCTTGATTTCCGCGTTGATCGGGATCGGCTTGTCCTTGTCCCCCACCACTTTCAGCTGGGGCGTGCAGGCCGGCGCAAGCATCACGGACAGCATTGCCAGCAGCGCCGTCCAGAGCAACATTGAGACCGTGGGTCGGTTCATAGCTACAACCATAATCTGGTTAAGTACAGAAAGCATAGTATACCAGAACCGGCGCGTATTTTCAACAAGGAATGATCCATGCGCGTAGGGCAGCTACCCAGCCTGCCATCTCCGTTCCTCAGCGCGACACTCCCTCATAATTAGTCGCAAGGCCAAGAGATTCAGCAGTGACAGGCTGGGTAGCCTGCCCTACTTCAGATGCGTAGCCATTTGGTGTGCAAGCAAGTACGCCAGTCGGTTGACGCGCGTGCGCCGGCGGGATGCTAAGGTTCTGCAAATATGGAGAGAAAAAGCCAGCCGGCGTTCCACTGACTATTGTAATTCTTATGCGACAGATGCCAGGCCGTTCGTCACTTCAACGAAAACAACCCAGCGAGCACGAACAGCAATGGCAGGCCGGCGCTGATCAGCGTAAACAGAAGGCTTTCCGTTTCTGCCCAGCCGATATAGCCAGCACCAATTGCCAGCGGCACGCCGCCGATAATCAATATTAGCGGCAGAAGCGATTCGCGATTGTGACGCTCATGATGAGCCATGTCTCTCCAATAAAATAGCCATGTGGGAGTGGCGCTGTGGCCGTGTGTTGAGGAAACACGACAGCACACTCATCACCATTATCACCAAGGAGGACCAAGATGTGCCAGCCCCCACATGGAGGTTAAAAATATCGTTTCAGAAGCACCAACAGTGATATTTTGTCATTATAGTGAGGTTGCGTGGCCGGCGCAATCGGGTGTTTTACACCTTTTGGCTTCCATAAGTACTGAGATTCCGGTCGGTGAATGCGGAAAACATGAGAAAACACTGGGCAAATACCGGCATTTGCGGTTTTCGGTTTTTGGTGCTCGGTTTTCAGTGGAAGAGCAGATGCAGCGGCGCGGGATGCACGCCGCGGATGCTGCGGCTGCCGCTGCCCCATCCTTCCAGTTCCGGCAGCGACGGCACTGCGCCAGCCCGGCGGTTGTTTTTCCTCAATATCGGAATTTCAGCGGTATTTCCCTAAAATCCGATATTAGGGGAAGATGCGAACCTGACGTAGCCAAATCTGTTGTTGGTCCTGCGTGGGCGTGGCCGGAGGATGAGGTAGGGCGGTCAGGCCTTGACCGCCGTTGCTGCTGGCGCAGCGACGACTGCGGCGGTCAAGGGCCTGACCGCCCTACCTGTCGGCGCACTCTACGCCGGCGGCTCCCGTGGCAGGATCGCCGCACGGGAATGCGGCTCCCGTTCTTATACCGGAATTGCAGGCCATTTCCGCCGCCATTTGACAAATGCCACCCCCATTTGCTATAGTAGCTTGCGGTTAGTAGCGGTTTGGATTTTCGGTCACGTAGACAATTACGGTAATGCAAGCAGTGGGTCTGCCACGCCAGGTGCGTCGGTCGCCCATTGTGCGCATTTGCATGCATGAACATTACGTACTGGAAAGGCCACTGCGCCGGCGGCATCATCGGCACTGTTTATCTGGCATCGACGGCTTGTGCGGCGCTGTCCCTTTCGCCCTCCGCCACCATTGATTCCCTGCTGCCCGGCGAAGTACTTGAGCCGATTTCCAATCTGGTGGCCAAGCTGGACGCGCACATTACCACGTGGAAAGTGCCGGAATCGAACATCTATTTGACGCTCAACGAATGCCTTGCCATGGCACTCGAATACAATCTCGGCCTGACCATTGACCGCTACAATCCGCCCAGCGCGGCCGAGGGCGTGCGCTTTGCCTGGAGCGCGTTTGATCCGCAATACAGCATGAATTTCCAATGGAACGGCAGCCTGTCGCCGCGCCCGTTTCAGAAGACCTACGCCAATGGCGCCACCGAGGACAAGATCGGCAATACCCGCAGTGACACACTCGATTTTGGCGGCCAAGTCGCCGGCAAGTTCATGACCGGCATGCAATACACGTTTGGCATGGGCCAGAACCAGACGCGCGTCAATCCCGGCGGCGGGATGTTCAACCCGTCCGCCAATTCCTACAACCAGGCGACGATTTCCGTGCCGATCCTGAACGGCTTCGGCCTGGGGGTCAACATGGCGCCGATCCGCATTGCGCGCAACTCATGGCGCGCGGCGCAAGTCCAGCTGGAAGCGGCTGTGCAGGATATCATCCTGACAGTGACGCGCGCCTATTGGGTGCTCTACTATTTCCGCGAGGAGGCCGCCGCACAACAGTATACGCTGGAGCTGGCCTACGAATTGTTGAAAGTCAACGAGGCCAAGGTCAAAGTGGGCATGTTGGCGCCGCTGGACGTAACCAAGGCCCAAGCCCAGATTGCCACGGACGAAGAGCAATTGTTGGTGTCGTTGAATGCCGTGCGTGACGCGGAAGACGCCTTGCGCCTGCTGATCAATCTGAAAATGGACGATTTGATGCTGCCCAGGGCGCTGCGCACCGTGCAGCACCGCCTGATTCCGCTTGAAAAGCCGGATGTGTTTGACATTCCCTCGGATGAACCGTATTTCATCCAACTCGCGTTGCAGAATCAGCAGGTCATTGAAATCGCGCAACTCAGCTTGAAAAACACGCGCGAGACCTTGAAAGTCGCCAAAAATAATCTGCTGCCAACGGTGAACCTGCTTGGCGGGCTGGGCTTGGATGGCACCGGCGGCGACTATGGCCATGCCTACGATGATCAATACAGCGGACGGCATCCGAACTGGACTTTGGGCGTGGAATTTTCGATGCCGATCTTGTATTTGGAGCCGGTCGCCACCTTCCGTCAGGCGCGCTATGCCGAACGCCAGGCCGAGTTGGGCGTCGAGCAAGCGCAGCAAAATGTTGCCATCGGTGTGCGCATCGCGCTGCGCGGCGTCGAGACCAACCGCAAACGCATTGATGCCACGCGCGAAGCCACGCGCCTGTCGCGCGAGCAGCTCAGCGCCGAAGAGGAAAAATTCAAGGTCGGCCAGTCCACCACCTTTGATGTCTTGTACTACCAGCAGCAACTGGCGACGTCCCTGCGCAACGAGATTCGCGCGCTGTCTGATTGGCGGGTCTCGGTGACGGTGCTGCAGCGCTCGACCGGCCGCATCATTGTGGACAACAACATCATTATTGAAGATTACTACGAACCGCCGCCCCTGGGCGCGCCGACCTTGGCGGACCGCATCTGGCAGTAATTCTTTCGCGGCGAAAGAATGATGATGCCATGAAATTTTCCATCATCATTCCGGCGCACAATGAGAGCGCCCGCATCGGCGCGTGCCTTGCTTCGATCGCGGCCGCCGCCGCGGCCTATCCCGGCCACGTCGAGGTCATTGTCGTGCTCAATCGCTGCACGGACGCGACCGATGCCATTGCCGTGCAGCACGGTGCGCTTATTGTCCATGACGACCGGCGCAATCTGGCCATGATTCGCAACACTGGCGCGCGCCACGCCCGCGGCGACATGCTCGTGACGATTGACGCGGACAGTATCATGTCGCACAATATGCTGAGTGAAATCGACCGGGCATTGTCGACCGGCCGGTATATCGGCGGTGGCGTGCCGATCGTGCCCGAACGCTTTTCCGCGGGCATTATTCTCAGTGGCTTGTTGATCTTGAGCTTGCTGCCGTGGGGCATGTCGGCCGGCTTGTTCTGGTGCTACCGGCGGGATTTTGAGGCCATTGGCGGGTTCAATGAACAGTGGCGCATCGCCGAAGATGTGGATTTTGCCAAGCGGCTGAAGGCGCACGGCCGGATGCAGCACAAGCGTTTTGGCACTTTATGGCGCACGCGCATCACCACCTCATGCCGCAAGTTCGACCATTTTGGCGACTGGTTTCTGATGGTGCGCCCGCGAATATTGTGGCGCGCGCTGCACGGCATTGACGACGGCCTTGGAGACACGATGTTTTATGATTTTAAGCATTGATCATTTATTAATTTGTTCGCCGCGAACAAATTATTGGATATTCGATATTCGCATCCCCGAACCCCGAGCAATAAACGCAGAACAAGAAAAAGATCGAGTGCTGAATGCTGCGCTTACACTCATCATTCATCATTTTTCCAGAACCCTGAACCCTGAATCCCCAAATCCGGTAACACGATCAGCCCGTTTTGCTATACTATTCACCCATGACTACTTCACGTCCAACGGTGCCGCGCATCTATGTCGCGGCCACCCGCCAGAACGACGGCAAGACAACCGCCTGCATCGGCTTGATGGCCGTGCTGCGCGCGCGGGTGCAGCGGCTTGGTTTTATCAAGCCGGTGGGCCAGCGTTACGTCGAGGTCGAGGGCCATCGCATTGATGCCGATGCCGTCCTGATGCGCGATGTGTACGGCTGCGCCAGCGATTTGCGCGACATGAGCCCGATCGCGGTCGACCGGCATTTCACGCGACGCTACCTTGAGAATCCCGACCCGCAGGCGCTCGAGCGCAGCGTCTGTGACTGTTTTGCGCGCGTGGCCACGACCAGCGACATGGTCGCGATCGAAGGCACCGGCCATGCCGGCGTCGGCTCGGTGTTCGACTTGGGCAATGCGCGCGTGGCCGAGCTGCTGCAGGCGCCGACGATCATTGTCGCTTGCGGCGGGATTGGCCGGCCGTTTGATGAAATCGCGCTCAATCGCGCCGTCTTCGAAAAACATGGCGTGCCGATCATCGGCGTGCTGCTGAACAAAATCGAGTTGGAACGCATCGATGAGATAACACGCTACATGCAGCGCGCCCTGGACCGCGCCGGCCTGCCGCTGCTGGGCGTGATCCCGGAGCGGCCCACCTTGCTGCGCCCGTCCTTTCGGCATGTGCTCGACGCCCTTGAAGGTGACCTGTTAAACGGCGCAGATGCGGTCGACAATCCGGTGCAGGAGATTGTCATCGGCGCGATGACGCCGCATCGAGCCTTGCATTATTTCAACAAGAACTGCCTGGTGGTGACGCCCGGTGACCGCGACGACCTGGTCTTGACGGCCGTGTCCCTGGCCATGACGACCCAGGATCACGAACATATTATTGCCGGCTTGGTCTTGACTGGCGGCGTGCGTCCGCGGCGCAGCGTGCTGCAAGTCATCAAGCGCACGCGCATTCCCGTCATTGCCTGTGCCGAGGATACGTACCGGGTCGCCTCGGTCTTGCACGACATGATGGTCAAGATCATGCCCAGTGAAACGCAGAAGATCGAGATGGTGCAGCAGACCTACTTGAAATATTTCAATGTGGATCGCTTGCTGGAGTATATTCAATGACGTGGACGACGGCGCGTGTGCAGGCGCAGCAGCATCTGGGCGGGCAGAATTACCGGCTGGTGTTGCAGGCGCCGGAAATTGCCACGCAGGCCGTGCCCGGTCAGTTCATCGAACTGGCAACGGGCGGCGCGACGCTGTTGAACAAGCCGCTGAGCATTGCGGCCGCCGCGCCCGCGACCGGGCTGCTGACAGTCGTGTACAAAGCGGTCGGGCCGGGCACGCGCGCATTTGCGCAGTATCCTGCCGGGCATGCGGTGCGCGTACTGGGCCCGTGCGGCAACGGTTTTGCGCTGCCGGCCGGGCCGTGTTATGTGGTTGGCGGCGGCATCGGCATTCCGCCGTTGTTTTTTTTGGTTGAACGCGCGGCGCAGCCCTGCTCCGTCATTCTGGGCGCGCGCCAAGCGGACGATCTTGTGCTGGTGGACGAATTCACGCGGCACGCGCAGGTCACGCTGACGCTCACCACGGACGATGGCTCGTGCGGCCTGAAGGGCTTTGTCACCGACGCGCTGGCGCCGTTGCTGCACGCCGAGCGCCGGCCGGTGT
>JAPLST010000159.1:11088-11531 GCA_026398485.1 bacterium | reverse complement strand
CCGGTGGCGATGCTGGCGGCCGTCGCGCGTGTCTGCGCCGCACACGCCGCGCCGTTGTGGGTCTGCCTCGAGGCCTACATGGGCTGCGGCATGGGCGTCTGCATGGGCTGTGTGGTGCCGACCGTGCGCGGCATGGAACGCGTCTGCCACGAAGGCCCGGTCTTTGCCGGCACGGATGTGCTGTGGGAGCAGGTTGCGATGTAGGGTTCTGGAAAAATGATGAATGATGAGTGATGCATGATGAGTGTCTGCGCAGCATTCAGCACTCGCTTTTTTGCTATGCGTTCATTGCCCGGGGTTCAGGTGAAGATTTGAGATTTGAGATTTGAAATTCGAGATTTGAGATTGACCGATGATCCCGCCGTTGGCGGGACTCCAAGCAGCCGATGAAAAATGACAAATAAGCATGTGCAGAAAATCCCCCAACCCCCATCTCTCTGGCG
>JAPLST010000159.1:2846-11079 GCA_026398485.1 bacterium | reverse complement strand
GTACCGCCAGCGGCGGTAGAGCACCCGGCTTGGCGGGGGAGGGATTTTGCCCAAAGGGGGACGGCAGCGGCGGCGGCGGCTTCTGCCTGACGCGCGTGGTCTTCACGCTTGGCGCTTGCCTGGCAAGCTTGTTTTTGTTTGTGGCACCGCTGAAATTCGGCAACACCCAGGTGCGCGACACAGATGCCATCATGGGCACGCCGAATGGGTTCTGGGAATGGATCTTCATGTCGTATCCCAACCGGTTTGCCTGGTATACCTTGCTGGCGCTGGGCGGCGTGGCATTGGGCGCCATTGTGCTGGCGTTGCGCGCACACCGCCGCCTGCCGTCCGCAAAGCCAGCCTTGCTGGGCTGGCTGGCGCTCATCCTTGGAATTCTGCTGGCCGACCACGCCCTGCCGCGCGAGTGGTTGCAGAACCAGATGCGCGTGCAGCTGGTGTTGTATGCCGTGTGGTATGTCACGGCCCTGACGTTTCTGACGACGCGCCGCGCGCAAACCCTGGCGACGTTTGCCCTGCTGGTCGCCACCAGTTTTGTCTGCCTGAGCGCGATGGACCAGTATTTCGGCGGCTTTGCCCAGATGCGCGCCTTGCAGGCCAAGCTCTCCGGGCATGCGACGTTTGCCAGTTACTCGAACTGGCTGGCGACGCGCGGTGATGCCGGCGCCGCCCTCGAATTGAAGAAACTGCTCAGCACGCGTGTTTTCGGCACGTTTGTCTATCCCAACGCCTTGGGCGGCTTTCTGATCATGATCATCCCGCTGTGCCTTGGTTTCTGGTGGACGCAGCCGGCGCGGATCGTGCGCGCCTTTGCGCTGCTGATCCTGGCGCTGGCCTGCGTGACGCTGGCGCTGACGCGCTCGAAGGCGTCCATTGGCCTGACCAGCGCGGCGGTCTGCGGCGCAATGCTGCTGGCGTGGCGGCGGGGACTGGTGCGCCGGCGCGGGTGCATCGCCGTCTGCATGGCGGCGCTGGTCATGGCGGGCGGCATGCTGCTGTGGGGCTATGGTGAACGCCTGCCGGAACGGTTGCAGGCGACCGGCGCGGCACGGCTGGATTACTGGCGCGCAGCCACGCGCATGATCGCGCGCCATCCGCTGTGCGGCTGGGGCAGCGACGGCTTCACGCGCAATTACACGGCCTATCGCCGGCCGGGTGCCGAAGACACGCAGCTCGCGCACAACATGGTGCTGAACATGTGGACGGATTACGGCCTGCTGGGCGCGCTGGGCTGCCTGGGCGCGCTGGGCGTGCCGCTGCTGGCCGGCCTGCGGCGGGTGCGCCGGGCGGCGGATGCGCCGGACATGTTGCAGCTCATGAGTGTGGCCGCCGCCATCGCGATCGTGGCGCACATGTTGCTGGATCTGGATTTTCACATTATCGGGATCATGGCGCCGGCGCTTTTTCTGCTGGCGTGGTGCAGTGGCACGTCCGCGGATGATTTGTTATACTAAACCATAGTTGATGTTTGCTTGCTTTTAGCCCGAAGGTATACTATGACTGTCAACGAAATCGTCAGCGCGTTGGAACTCACGGTTGTCAGTGAGCTGCAGGATAGCGCGGTCACTGGCGCGTATGCCGCCGATCTGCTCAGCGATGTGGTCGGCAATGCCCAGCCGGGCAATGTGCTGATCACGGTCCAAGTCCACCGCAATGTCGTCGCGGTCGCCGGCTTGGTCGGCTTGGCGGCCGTGATCATCACCCACGGGCGCGTGCCGGACAGCGACGTGCTGACGGCCGCGCGCGACAACAACGTGACCGTCCTGACGACCGCCGAAAGCTCGTTCACCGTCGCCGGCCGGCTGTACGCATTGGGCGTGCGTTCCGCCTGACATGACGGTCTACCGTGCCGATTTGCAAGTCCATTCGTGCCTCTCGCCGTGCGGCAGCTTGGAGAGCTCGCCCCGGCGCATTATCGCGGCCGCCACGGCCCGCCAGCTCGCCATGATTGCCCTGACCGATCACAACACGACCGCCAATTGCCCGGCCTTCGCCGCCGCGGCTGCGCGCATCCGCGGCGTGACGCCCGTGTTTGGCGCCGAAGTCACGACCGCCGAGGAAATCCACGTTGTCTGCCTGTTCGCGGAATTAGCGACGGCGATGACCTTTGGCGCGTTCATCCACCAGCACTTGGCGCCGGTCCAGAACAATCCCGAATTGTTCGGCGATCAGCCGATTGTGGATGCGGACGAGCAGGTGCTGGGCTTCGAAGAGCGGCTGCTGGTGGGCACGACGGATCTGGCGCTGGATGCGCTGGACGACGAGGTGCATGCCCGCGGCGGCCTGGTCATCGCCTCGCACATTGACCGGCCGATCAACAGTTTGTTCTCGCAGCTGGGCATGTGGCCGGCGCAGGTCACGCTGGATGCCTGCGATCTTTCGCCGCGCGCGCAGGACAGCGCCTGGCGCGGGCGCGTGCCGCCGGCCATCCCGTTCGTGCGCACGTCCGACGCTCATTTTCTCGAAGACATCGGCCGCCAAGCCACCGCCTTCGCCATGGCCGCGCCCACGTTTGACGAGCTGGCCATGGCGCTGCGCGGCGCGCAGGGCCGCTGCATTGTCCCGCCCGCAGACCTTGTCGCCGCAACCCCGGAGCCGTCATGCACGCATCCGATCTGATCAATGTCAGTGTGGTCGGCTTTGCGCCCGCCCAGCAATCGGGCGGCTTTGTCATCGTCTTGAAAGAAGACGACAGCAATCGCTGTTTGCCGATTATCGTCGGCCCGGCCGAAGCGCAGGCCATCTCGCTGATCTTGAATCCCACGCCGGTCGAGCGGCCGATGACCCACGACACGTTCAAAAACATTGTCGACGCGCTGCGCGGCGAGATGCGCCGGATTGTCATCACCAAATTGGTCGAGCACACCTTCTTCGCCGATATCTGGCTGGTCAATGCCAGCGGCGATAATTTCCACCTGGATGCGCGGCCGTCGGATGCCATCGCCATCGCCTTGCGCAATAATGCGCCGATCTGCGTCGCGCGCGCCGTGATGGACGAGGCCGGCGTCGAGATGGCGCGCGAGACACAAGAGGCGGCCGGCACAACGCCGGCGGAACGCCTGGCTGCCGCGCAGGAGGCCCTCCAGAAAGCGCTCGACGAGGAACGCTATGAAGACGCCGCCCACTTGCGCGACGAACTCCGCAAACTGCAAACGGAACAGGGCGATGCCGCACCGGAACAACCCTGAATCACCCGCGCTGACCGCCATGTCTTCTTTGGAACAGTACGGCCACTTTGACCACGATGCCCACTGCTTTGTGCTGGAGCACGAGCCGCCGCGCAAATGGGTGAATCTGCATTATAATGCGATTGGCGAACACGAAGTCTATGCCGAAATCACCAACATCGGCGACGGGCCGGTGTGGGTGCGCGACGGCCAGGGGTGCACCTGCCAGCTGGTCGGCTATGACGCCAAATACCTGTATGTGCGCGATGACGACAATGGCGTGGTGTTCTGCCCGGGCGGCGCGCCGGCGCCGCAGGCAGTCGCACAGGTGACCTGCCGCTACTATGCCGCCAAAACCGAGATTCAGGGCACTTGCGCGGACCTGCGCGCGACCCAGCGCGTCTTTGTCCCGCATGATTATTGCGCCGAACTGTGGACCGTCTCCCTCGAAAATCTGGCGGACACACCCCGCCATGTCTCGCTCTTCGCCTATGCCATGTTTCAACTCACCGGTTGTGATCGCGATGGCGCATACGTCAGCAAAGACAATTACGCCGTCGTCATGCCGGAGCTCGGCGGCGTCTTCATCACCAATCGCAACCGGCATGTGCCGACCAATCGTTTCAACGGCTATCTGGTTGCGCTGAACGGCTTCGTCGGCGGCAATGGTTACCGCGATCATTTCACGCGCAGCGAATTTGCATTGGGCACGCCGCGCATCCTGTGGGGCTGGAACTGCGACAACCGGCCCGGCTTCGGGCCCGATTGCGCCGGCGTTGTGCAAGTCCGGCTCACGCTTGCCCCGCGCGCAACCGGCCGCGTTGATTTCGCGCTCGGCCAGGCGGCCAGCCCGGACGATGTCCTGCAGTTGCGGCGCGACCTGACCCCTGCGCGCATTGACGCGCGCTGCGACGAGCAGCACGCCCGCGAAATGGAACGCGCCGCCATGTACCGCGTCGAAACCGGCTTTCCCAATTACGACGCGCTCATCAATATTTTTGTCAAGAAACAACACTACGCCTACCTCATCAACAAGAGCGGCTTCCGCGACAATCTCCAACTGGATTGTGCCCTGGCCATGGCCGACTATCCCGCCGCACGCGCCAACCTGCTGCGCGCGCTGGCCTCGCAATACGCCAACGGCTGCGTCCCGCACGGGTTTCGCCCGTTCAATCGCCTGCAGTATTCTGACAAGCCGGCGTGGATTTTGATGAGCGTGCCGTGGCTGATCAAGGAGAGCGGCGATTTCGCGCTGCTCGAGCAGCCAGTCCCCTATCTCGACAGCAATGAGTGCGGCACGGTGCTCGACCACGCCGTGCGCGCCCTGCGCTTTCTCGCCGGCGACACGGGCAAACACGGCTTGTGCCTGCAACATCACGCCGACTGGAACGACGGCCTTGAAGCGACCGCCGCCGCCGGCGCGCGCGAAAGCGTGATGGTCTCGCAGCAACTCTGCCACGGCGCGCTCGAACTCGAGGAGCTGGCCCAACAGATTGGCGACGCCGCGCTGGCCCGCGAGGCCCGCGCCATCTACGATCGCTTCGCGCGCCAGATCAACGAGGTGGCCTGGGATGGCCGCTGGTACGTGCGCACGTTTTGCGAAGACGGCTACCGCATCGGCTCGCATGCCAACAAGGAAGGCCGGATATTCCTGAACACGCAAAGCTGGGCGATCCTTGCGCGCATCGCGCCGCCGGAGCGCGCCCGCCTGTGCATGCAGGCCGTCGATGAATTGCTGGCCTGCGACGTCGGCTACCGCATCTGCGCGCCGGGCTTCTCCGCCTATGATCCGCGCGTCGGCCGCATGTCGAATTCCATGCCCGGCTACGTCGAGAACGGCGGTTGCTACAACCATGCGGCCGGTTTCAAGGGCATTGCCGATTGCCTGCTGGGCCGCGCCGAGCAGGCCTGGGAAACCTTCGTCAAAGTCACGCCCGACAATCCGCGCAATCCCATTGCGCGTTCCGAAGCCGAACCATTTTCGTTCAACAACACCTATGCCACCTGCGACTTCATTTATGGCAAAGCCGGCTATCCGTGGCGCACCGGCACGGCGGCGTGGTTCGCCATGCTGCTGCTTGAATACATTCTCGGCGCGCGGCGCGGCTATCGCGGCTTGATCATCGCGCCGTGCCTGCCCAAGGCCATTCCGCACGCCCGCGTCCTCCGCACCTTCCGCGGCGCGCGCTATGACATCACTCTGGATAACAGCGCCGGCCGCGGCGTCGGCGCGCGCAGCATCAGCGTGGATGGCACCCGCATCACCGGCAACGTCCTGCCATTGTTCAGCAGTGGCACTCACCAAATCACCGTGGTTGTTTGACTATGAAAACTCTTTTGTTTGGCATCGCCGGCGGCAGTGGCTCCGGCAAAACCTCGCTGGCGTACAGCATCGCCGAACAGCTCGGCCGCGAGAAAGTGCTGGTCATTTCGGTCGACAGCTATTATCGCGACCTGCACCATTTGACGCCGGAAGAACGCAGCCGCGTCAATTTTGACAATCCCAACGCGATCGACTGGCCGCTGTTGCGCCGCCATGTGCGCGCCTTGCTGGCCCGGCGCGCGGTGCCCATGCCCAACTATTCGTTCGCCGACCACCTGCGCAGCGGCGCCACCACCGTGCATCCCAAGGATGTGATCATCATCGAGGGCATTTTCGCGTTGCTCGACGACGAACTGTGCCGGATGATGACCATGCGCATTTACGTCGAGACGCCGGCGGATGTGCGCCTGGCGCGGCGCATGGCGCGCGACATTGCCGAGCGCCAACGCGACGCGCAATCAATCTTGGATCAATGGAGCCAGTTTGTGCGGCCGGCCCACGAGACGTTCATCGGGCCGAGCGCGCGCAAGGCGCATGTGATCATCCCGGAAGATCCCGAGGGCGGCATGCGCGAGATCGCCGGCCACCTGATCCAGAGCACCATCCGCGACTTTTATGCCAGCCAGAAGCTGCGCCTGCTCTACGGCGCCAATGAAGTCAAATTGGTGTTCGAGCAGATCATTGCCGCCGGCCAGCCAAATTATGTGCTGGATTCCGAGGGCCAGTTTGCGCAACACATGCCGGACGTCGCCGCCTGGTTCACCGAGCAAGTCCGTGAACGCGGCATACCCATCCGCCTGATCACGCGCCGGCACCGCAAGCAGCACGCGCAGTCCTACTCCGAAAAGCGCTACATCCGTAAAAGCGGCGCCTCGCACGCCGTCCTCAATATTTTCGCCGACAACGTCGCGATCATCATCTGGGACAAAATCCCGCAGGCCGTCTTGATCAACGACCGCACCGTGGCCAATTCGCTGCGCAGCTATTTCGATGTGCTCTGGCAGCATGCCACCATCGCCAAATAATGTTCGTATCATAACCACCTTACACAAGGAAAACGTATGCGTAAAGCACTGGTAGTCTGGGGCGGCTGGGACGGTCATCAGCCCAAACAATGTGTCGACGTCTTCATTCCCTGGCTGAAAGAGCAGGGCTTCGAGGTCACCGTCACCGACAACATGGATGCCTATTGCGATGCCGCGCTGATGCAAGCGTTGAGCGTGATTGTCCCCTGCTGGACGATGGGCACGATCAGCGGCGAACAGGAAAAAGGCCTGCTCGAGGCGGTGCGCGGCGGCGTCGGCATCGCCGGCTGGCACGGCGGTATGGGCGACGCCTTCCGCGTCAATTGCGGCTATCAATTCATGACCGGCGGCCAGTTCGTCGGGCATCCGGGCGGGATCATCCCCTACACGGTCAACATAATCAAACCCAACGATCCGCTGGTCAAGGGCATTGCCGATTTCACGATCACGTCTGAACAATACTACATGCACACCGACCCGGGCAACAATGTGCTGGCGACGACGACCTTCAGCGGCGCGCACGAGGGCATGGATTGGATCAAGGGCGTGGTGATGCCGGTCGTCTGGACGCGCCCGTACGGCAAGGGCCGCGTGTTTTATTCATCGCTCGGCCACATCGCCACGGACTTCGACATTCCGGCGGTGCGCACGATCATGCAGCGCGGCATTCTCTGGGCCGCCCGTGCGTGACCCATGCCCAAGCCGGGTAGCAACTGCCAATGTTCATCGCTCATTTTTCATTTTCTGCCTTGCCTTGAAATGTTACTTGACCATTGACCAATGACCAATGACTCTTGACCCCGCCGCGCCTCCCTTTCACATAATGGCCAAGCCGGCCGGGCCGGCCTGCAATCTGGCCTGCACGTACTGCTTTTACCTCGAGAAGCAGCGCATGTTTCCCGCCGGCACGCGCGGGTGCATGCCGCCCGACGTGCTGGATGCCTTCACGCGCCAGTACCTCGCGGCGCACGACACGGCTGAAGTGAATTTCGCATGGCAGGGCGGCGAGCCAACCTTGCTGGGCGTGGCCTTTTTCCAGCAGGCCGTCGCCTTGCAGCAAAAATATGCCAACGGCAGGCGCATCACCAATGCGCTGCAAACCAACGGCCTGCTGCTCGATGACGCTTGGTGCGATTTTCTGCGCCAGCATGATTTCCTGGTCGGCATCAGCATTGACGGCCCGCAGGAGTTGCATGACCGCTATCGCGTCGATCACGCGGGCCACGGCAGTTTTGCGCACGTCGTGCAGGCCATCGAGCGCATGCGCCGGCACAAGGTCGCGTTTAATGCCCTGACCGTGGTCAACGCCGCCAATGCCGCCCATCCGCAGCGGGTCTACCGTTGCTTGAAAGAATTGGGCGTGCAGTTCATGCAGTTCATTCCGCTGGTCGAGCGCCTGCCCGGCGTGCACGACACGCAGGCCGGCTTGACGCTGGCGGGCCCGCCGCGCCTGTGCGCCCGCCACGAGGCGCGCGCCGTGCCGGACTATTGCGTCGGCGCGGCGGCCTTCGGCTCATTCCTGTGCGCCATCTTTGACGAATGGGTGCGCCGCGATGTCGGCGCCACCTATGTCCAGCATTTCGACGTGACGCTCGGTAACATGGTGGGCGTCGGGCCGGGCGTGTGCGTCAGCGCCCGGTATTGCGGCAATGCCATGATCATCGAGCATAACGGCGATGTCTACGCCTGCGATCATTTCATGTATCCAGAGTATCGCC
>JAPLST010000159.1:0-2805 GCA_026398485.1 bacterium | reverse complement strand
GGCCGCGACAAATACGACACCTTGCCGGCCGAATGCCGCGCCTGCGCCTGGCTGCGCCTGTGCCACGGCGGTTGTCCCAAGCATCGCTTTCTACCAACGGCTGCCGGCCACAGCAATTTGAATTATTTATGTGCCGGCTACAAGAAATTTTATGCGCACACGGCGCCGCATCTGCGCGTCATGGCCGATTTATTGGCGCGCCAGCAAGCGCCGGCGAACATCATGCAGCTGCTGGCCACACAAGAGCACCGCACGCTGTCCGCGCCCGGCGCGCCGGCGCGCAATGCCGCCTGCCCCTGCGGCAGCGGCAAGAAATACAAGCTCTGCTGCGCGAAGTGAAGGAATGCGAATGTCGAATAGCGAACAAAAAACATCGAATATCCAAGTTGAATGAGGGATGGCCGACGAGGTCCGAGATCAGAAGTCCGAGATCCGGCCCCGGGAACGCCAATCGCCTGATTGGTGTCTGCTTAGGAGATTGGCGTTCCAGGCAGAATATTCACAACCGGGGTCACAAAAACACGAAGAAGTGACAGCAAAAGAAATGACATTTAGTGCAAAATGAAGTGCGGCAATTCATTTTCATAGCCATGATCCTGCCGCCGGCGGGATCGCGGGAGTCTCGGCAGTTTTCTGATGGCAGACGTTCAAACAATCGGCGCAATGCTTGACTGCCTGCACACATTTTTGCTATACTATTAGGTATATGCTTAACGATAACCCGCTATTCGAGAGACTGCTATGAAAACGCATGCAATAGCACTGCTTCTGGTATTGGTGTTGACGATGGTCATGCTTGCCGCGGCGCTGACGGAACTGCGGCAACCGACGCCGGCCATTACCGTGGGCGACCAGCCCATGCTTACCAAATCGTCGGCCTACGACATGACCATGAAATCCGCTAGCGGCAAGTATAAATACAAATCCGAAGACGTGCAAGATGCCGAGCAAGGCTGGGCGGTGGCGGGTGAATGCCCCACGACCCTGACCAGCTTGGATCCGTACAGCCCGGTGATCCTGTCGGGCAACACCATCGGGCGCATGCGCGCGGACAGCCAAACGCAGTCCTTCACACCGGCGTACCAGCAGTGCAAGTTGAACAAGAAAGGCACCAGCATGACGGTCAAGTTTCCGGACTGGTATGCCGCGCGGCAGGCCGGCATTCTGAGCTCGGGTCATCATGCGATCCCCAATTTCGGCTCGTTCAAAATGTTGCTCAAAACCAACAAAGAAGGCCAGCAAGTCTTGCGCTTCATGTACCTGATCAAGAAAGCCAGCGCGGGTGGCTTGATGACCGACACCAGCGAGTACGGTCAAATGAAGGAATATGTGCAGAGCAACGGCACGGTCAAGACGACCACCACCGTCAACGGCTCATTGCAGGTGGGCAGCGAGAGTCACAGCGGATCCCAGGATGTGAACGTGAAGATGACCAAGAATTCGGCGGCCTACAAGCTCTGCAAGTAAGCGTGCGCTTGGCTCCCCGACCACGGCACGAGCGTGAGAACACACATCATTGTCGTTACAGTGGCGCTTACCGTCGTCTTCGTGTTCGCTGCCGAAATCACAAAGCATAATTATAAACCAAAGGACGGTTACGTGCCCGACGCCAAGACTGCCATTAAGATTGCAGTCGCTGTTTGGGAGCCGATTTATGGCGCGAAGAATATCGCGGAAGAAAAGCCGTATCGGTCGCAGCTTGGCACAAACGGTATCTGGACCGTTGAGGGTTCTCTACCAAAGGGGTCGGCCGGTGGTGTTGCCATAGCTGAGATTGCCAAGGACGACGGCAGGATTTTGAGGGTGAGTCATGGAAAATGAGCGACCCAACAAATCACTCCAGCCAGCAAGCGCCTCAATAGGCAGCTGACCTACTAATGAATGCGCTTACTATGTGTCATGCCAATTGTGGCCGTGGGCGCTGACCGCGGCACAGGTTGCGCTGCATTTTTCTCTATGACGCGCCGCTTCAATCCGGCGCGCTCGTTCACGACGCTACCCACCATCCCAGCGCGCTGGCCGCTACCAGCACGAGCATAATTATATGAAAGCGATCCGCCAGCACTCGTGAGGGTTGCTGGCGTTGCCGCCATAAATAGGCGATGGCGATCACGCCGGCACTACTGGCGGGCACCCGCAACCACGCCGGCGCCAGCCCGGTGGCGAGCGCATACGCCACGCCGGCCGCGATGACGCACAGCAGCGCCACCAGCAAACACCAGGTGTGCTGCACGCCAAGCAGCAAGGCGCTGGTGCGCAGGCCGGCGTGCCGGTCGTCGTCAATGTCGCGCACTTGATTGTACAATTGCCCATAGGCGCTCGTGACGGCGATCAGCAGCGACAGCCAGCCTGCCGGTCGTGCCTGCGGCGCACAGGCCCACACCGCCGCCCAATACGGCAGCACGCCCAGCATCAGCGCATGACTGACGACATCCAGCACCGCGATGCTTTTCACGCGCACCCGCCGCCAGGAATAGACAACACCGAGTAGAATGCAGCCAAGGCCGGCAAGCGTCGCCCGCGCACCCACCATTGCATACAATCCCAGACTGATGGCGGCCAGCATGCCCGCGGCGCATCCTGCCGCCGTGGGTGGCAGCGTCTGCAGGCTGACCGGATTGGCGCAACATTTTTCCGCCGTGCGGCGGTCATCCTGCGCATCGGCAATATTGTTGACCATGAACGCAAAGGCAATCGCGCACCAATTGGCAGCAAGCACCAGCACTGCCGCGGCGCCGGGCGGCGCGCCGGCCGTCACCACGCCCAAGACGGTCAGCACCAGCGCAAACAACCAATTCTGCTGAT
>JAPLST010000217.1 GCA_026398485.1 bacterium | reverse complement strand
GAGCATCATCTGCTCGGCAGCAATCTGCGCCTGACCGAGTTTCAGGCCGCGCTGCTGTCGGCCCAACTGACGCGCCTGCCGGAGCAGACCGCGCGCCGCGCACGCAATGCCGCGCTGCTCGATGACGGCTTGCACGACCTGTCCGGCATCACAATCATGCAGCCGGAACCGCGCATGACCCGGCGCGGCTATCATTTCTACCCGTTCCGCCTCGATTGCGCCGGCCTGCGCGTCAGCAAAGAGCAGTTCATCGCTGCCGTGTGCGCCGAGGGCGTGCCGTGCAGCATCGGCTATGATCGCCCCTTGTATCGCAATCCGCTCTTCACCGAGCGCGCGCAACCAGGGCCGGCCGGCTGCCCGCTGTCGTGCCCATATTATGGCGGCGTGCCGGATTACACCGCCGTGCATTGCCCGGTCTGCGAGGATGCCCGGTCTGCGAGGAGGTTGTGCGCGACACGGTCTGGCTGTTTCACACGCTGCTGCTGGCGGACGAGTCCGCCATGCAGGCAATTGCGTCGGCCATCCGCAAAGTCATTGACCACATCGCCGCCGTGCGCGAGATCGCGCCAGGCCACGCATGATCTGGTTCCGGCAACTTTTCATCGCAGACGTAGTCCTGCCGGCAGCGCAGGCGCGGCAATGCAGCGCTTCAAGTCCCCCTTTCGTAAAGGGGGCGGTTCCGCGACGTGTCGCGGAACGGGGGATTTTCGTGTGGTAGACACTCATCACAGGAAGCCACGCATGATGCCCACCCGCACCCTCCGCGCCGCGGCCGCACGCGTGGAACTCATGCCGCACGCAGGCCAGTGGATGACCGGCTATGCCGGGCGCCTGACGCCAGCGCTCGGCGTGCATGACGCCCTGTGTGCCCGCGCCCTGCTGCTGGATGACGGCGCGACGCGCATCCTTTTGGTCGTGTGCGAACTGATTGGCCTGCACGCAACACTAGTCACCGCGGCGCGTGCGGAACTAGCAGCGCTGCTGGGTGCCACGCCGGCGCGGGTCGTCATCGCCTGCACGCACACGCATTCCGGCCCGTCGTGCTATCCGTTTCGCGGCATCATGGGCCATGTCGATGATGCATGGAACGCCGCCGCCATGCAATCAATTATCCAAATGGTCGCGCCCATGCCGGCGCATCTTGAACCGGTGACGTTGCGGCAGGGCGCAACGCGCGTGGCGGGCATCGGCTTCAATCGTCAGGATGTCAGCCGCGCTGTGGATGATGAGCTGCGCGTGCTTGCGCTGGAGAATGCACAGCAGCAGCGCGTGGCGACCGTGGTGAACTATGCCGTGCATGCCGTCGTACTCGGCCCGCGCAATCTGTTGTTTTCAGGCGATGTGCCGGGCGCGTGCATGCGCGCCGTCGAGCAGCACGCCGGCGGCGTTTGCTTGTATGTGCAAGGCGCGTGTGGCGATATTGATCCGGAACTGAATCGCAGCAAGGGCTGGGGCAAGGGCGATTTTGACGATGTCGCGCAGGTGGGCGCGCTGCTCGCCGCAGCCGGCACGAGCGCGCTGGCGCAGGCGCCGGTCATGGCATCAACGCGTCTGGCGGCGGCCAGCACCATGTTCGATGTGGCACTCGACCCGCCACCCACAACGGCGGAACTTGCGGCGTTGCGCCAACAATTCGAGAATGAACGCGACACAGGGGCCGACCAGGTTGATCAGGTGTGTGCGCTGGCGATGCTGGCATGGGCCGCTGCGCTGCAAGCCGCACTCGACCACCCCGCGGTGCCGCGCACACTGACGGTCGAGCTGACTGCGCTGGCACTGGGCGAGCTGCGCATCTTCGCCGCGCCATTCGAGCTCTACAACGACATTGGCCGCGCCATCAAAACCGCGCGACAGCCACAGCCGGTCATGATTGCCGGCTATGCTAACGGCTATTACGGTTATTTCCCGACCGCATGGGCAAAGCAGCAGGGCGGGTACGGTGCCGACGGCTCCTGCCGCTGGTTTCCGGACATGCTCACGCCGGTCAGTGCCGCCGCCGAACCGGCACTGCTCGCATGCGCCGCGCAGTTGCAGCCCGGCATTCGGTAATTTCTTTTGCAGCAAAACAAATTAGATGTGGCTCGATGAGCCGATCAGCCGATCAGGCGATCGGCGTTCCCGGGCAGAGGCTGCTTCCGCTCTTCACGCAGCAAAAACGGCAAAGTGTTGTGCTGCGTTTTCTTCGTGTCTTCGTGCCTTCGTGGCCATAAGTTCTGTGCTGCAGCATCTGCGCCATCTGCGGATGAAATCTGTGACGGCGCTTTTAGCCGATCGGGCGATCGGCGTTCCCGGGGCAGCGGCGGCGCTTATTCTTCAGTTAATTTTCGCAGGATGTGACGCGCCAAATGCTCGTTGATTTCTGTGTCGGTGCGCTTCATGGCATCGCCAATTCCATCATTTTGCGTGCGCCAGGAAGAGTGCCCGCTTGGATTTCATGCCAAATATCCTGCAAATGTTCCTGCAAATCATGGAGATCGCTTCCTTGCGTCATGTATTCGGGATATTCTTGCAAATAGCCAAGCCACTGGGCGCCATCCTGCCAGTAAATAATTTTCACGTTGTTCATCGTTGCTCCTTGAGGCTAGTCGTATAGTATAGCAAAACCAACGCAGGATGCACAAGCAGAATAGTATTTCTTTTTGCAGCAAAAAAAATTAC
>JAPLST010000421.1 GCA_026398485.1 bacterium | reverse complement strand
GCGCCGACTACACCATCAACGGTACTGCGCAGACCATCAGCAACGCCTATGATCAACTTGACCGTCCTGTTTGCGTTGCACACTCGCAATCACATGTGAGTGCCGTCTACGGCTACAACGCCAACGGCAAATTGGCGACCAATACCTATTGGAATGACGGCAGTCGCGTCGCCTATCAGGTCAATAGCTATGACAGCGAGCAGCGCCTCGTGCTGGCGCTGGCGCGTAAGTACGATGAAACGCCACTGGTTGAGCGCGCCTTTACCTACAACAACGCCCAGCAAATCACGCGCATCGAGGACACCGGCAATGATCACGGGGGCAAACGGGGTCATGCGTTGATTATTGCATTTGGCAGAGTAGGGTCAGGCGTGAACACTTGACATTCACGGAAGGGATGGATGATTGGAACTGCCGGTATTTGATATCCAGCAACAGCGCCAGCGCGTTGCGCCACAGATTCACGCAGATGCTCGCAGATTCAGCGGCAACGTTGTTTGAGGCTTCAGAGTGAAAGGCTTGGTGATCTGTAAAATTCCGCGTTAATCTGTGGCGTAATATTTGCAGTTTGAGAGAAGTGTCAGCGATGGCGTGGAGGGGAATACGGCACGCCCGTGCCGCCCGCTTTGGCCGGGATCGATGATCCCGGTGCTTTGATGCAGCCGGCGCAAAGTGGACCGCGATCGGCGATTGCGGCTACAACCAGCACGGTCGCCGGGCCGGCGACCCTCCCGCGGAAATTCTTCTTCGTGACAGAGTAGTGCTAGGTCAGAGTAGTGTGATGCATTGACAGTTGATTCTGCTGAAAAACCGCGCATATTACTAGACTTGGTGTGAAGCGCCATCGCGCGCGCGGCGCACGCCGGTCGTGAGTCGTGAAAAGACCGCACGACTATATCTGCCACATCAGTAGAACAAGAACGGCCACCAATTCTTCATCGGCTTGCCGGCGTCATCCTTGGACTTGTTGTCCAGCCCAGGCATGTTCTGCCGCCAGTAAATCAGCCAGGCGCCCATGCAATCAGGCGCATCCTTGCGATAGCGCTCCATCATTCGCGCACTGTAATTGATCACATGGTCTTTGCCGCCCGGCTCGCTGCCGCAGCGCCAATCCTCAATCGTGCTGGCCACCGGCTGGTCGTTGTCCTGGTCGTAATGCATGCGCGCATTCGGCGGAAAATGGACATTGCCGCCGGCGGCCACATAATTCGTCAGGCAATAATCCTGGCCGTGCCAGGTAATGACGGCGGTTGAGCGATTGGGATAGTTGATCAACTGCTTGCCGATCGGCATCGCGTAGAACGAGTTGAACGGCAGGCCGTAGCGCGTCTCCAGATCCAGCATGGCATACTCCCTGAAGTAGCGCGTGAAATACGGAATCGCATCGGCATTGGCCATGCCTTCGAAGGAATGCCCGAGATTTTCGAAGCCGCAGCCAATGCCGCGCATGGCGTTCAAAGCGTTGATCCGCACGCTGCGCCCGATCCACGGCTGGTCGCCATCGCCCCCATTGCCGGCCTGGCACCACGTGTTGCTGATCCGCTTGAATTGCGCGTCATAGCGCGGTTTCATCTCGACGCACTCGAAGCATTGGTACTGGTCGACCGGGTCAAAAAAGAACACGACTTCATGGACATAGCCACGCTCAACCAGTTCATCCAAGCGCAGCTTGCGCGACGTGTTGTCCGGATCGGTCATGCCCCACAGCCGCGCGTACCGTTCACCAAACAAGGCGCCGTAATCGAAAACGCGACTGCCTTGTTTCAGCGGAATGTCGCGCGAGTTGACCACCTTGAACACTTGGTATTCGAGAAATGCCGGCGCAGTGCCGCTGCGATAGCCATGATACTGCGAGCTCTTGCGCAAGGCGCTGACAAGCTGGCGGACTTGGTCGCGCAGCCGCGCGGTCGCGCCACCACTGGTGAAGTTGATCACCAGCAAGCGCGGCTCCATCCGGCGAATGCTATCATGGTTTTGCACAATCCATTCGTCGGAATTGGCGCGACTGACGGCATTCGGCCAGATCCGCAAATCGCTGGTGTACTGCGGCCCGCCGCCCGCCGGCACGGCGGTGGTGACAAGCCCGGTCGCGCCCGCGCCCGCCGGCGCGACATCACCCGTCCGCATATCTTTGCGCGTCACCACCACACCGCTGGCCGGCGCTACCGCGGCCGGCTGATCGCCTGTGCCGTTGCGCTCGCGCATGAGCTCCTGCACGCCGCTGACATCGCCGGCCAGCGTTGCGAGCCGCGCCACCGCCTCTTCCTGCCGGGTGTTTTGCGCCGTTAACATGACGGTCAACGCCTGCACCTGTTGCGCCAGCGTGTACGTCGTCTGATGCAACCCGGACAGCTCCTGGCGCAAGGTCACGCGTTCGCGCGCAACCAGCAGGACGCTGACCAGCAGCCCGACACCGATAAGGGTCACAAGCAAATTCTTCATGGCAACTGGCTCCGCGGGGGTGAGGTTCATGTATGCTTACAAGATTAGACAGCTTTTCCATGGCGTTGTCAAGTCCGCTGGCAGACTCAGACACGGCGGTTTACTTGTGCTGTTGCTCCCCGTCGATCCCGCCAGCGGCGCATGCACGTCAACTTACTAATGAATGCGCATACTTGGTTTCATGCCAATTGTAGCCGCGGGCGCTGACCGCGGCTGCAGAAACCGCCCTCACCGCGGGCGGCTACAAGGACGCTGAACAGTAGCAAACGCGCTCATGAGCAAGAGGCGCAAGCCGTTTCTAAGACAGATACACTCGCTAAGTTGACGCGTATGCGCCAGCGGCGGGATCGTGGGGGTCTACAGATAGAGATGATGAATACCCAATATTGAACACTCAATAAAAACGAATTGCGACAATTCATTTTGCACGAAATGATTTTGCGGCAAAACCATTTTTCCCAGAACCCGCTGATGAATATCGAATATCGAACAAGGAATATCGAAGGTCGAAGTATCTGTACAGAACTTCATTATTGGACATTCCTTGTTCGATATTCGATATTCGCATTCCTTGAACCCATTATCGGCTCGCCGCCGTTGCGCTTTGACATGCCGGCGCGAAACCGCTACAATACTAGCGTGGAACGGTCTGCGATGACAACGTGCTGGGTGCTTTCCGGGCGGCGTGCCTTCAGGGCAGGTCTGCTGGGCATGCTCATGCTGGCCGGCTGCAGCGCACCGACGCCCGATGCGGTGGTCGCGTGTTGCACCGAGGCGCTCGCGGCCAAGAGCTACGCACGCGTCCTGCCCTATTGCACACCGGCGCTGCAGCAGGTCTACTCGAACAACCTGCTGCTGGCCCAGTATCACCGCAATCTGGCGGACGCGACCACGTTTGTCATCGAACCTGCTGAGCTGCGCGATGCGACAACGGCAGTGGTGCGCGTGCGCATGACGATCACCACCCGCCAATTCGGCAGCACGGATGTGGCATTGCAATTGGACCTTGTCAAGCGCGGCAAGTGGTACGTCGACACCGTCTGGCGCGTGGCCCCCAATGGCACGATTCTCGCGCCGGCGCTGCCGGAAGTGCCGGTGCCTTTGTTTTAACCTTAGATCCGTTGATCAACCTGCTGGCTCCCCTATGATTATTGTCATGCAAGAAGGCGCGGCGCGCCGCGAGATTGAAGATGTCATGCACGAGATCGAGCGCCTGGGCTACAAGGCGCACCCGATTTATGGCGTCGAGCGCACGGTCATCGGCGCCATTGGCGATGAGCGCGGCAAAGCGCGCCTGCAAATGCTCGAGACGTCGCCGGGGGTTGAGAGCGTCATCCCGATTCTGAAGCCCTACAAGCTGGCCGGCAAAGAGCTGCACAAGGAAAAAACACTGGTGCAGGTGAGTCCCGCCGTCGTCTTTGGCGGCCCGCGCATTCAGGTCATTGCCGGGCCGTGCTCGGTCGAGGGACTCGATCAAATTTGCGAGACGGCCATGGCCGTCAAGACCGCCGGTGCCAGCGTCCCGCGCGGCGGCGCGTACAAGCCGCGCTCATCGCCATATGCCTTCCAAGGTCTCGAAGAAGAAGGCCTGAAAATGCTGGCGGCGGCGCGGACGCAGAGCGGCTTGCCGATCGACACCGAAGTGATGAAAGAGAGCGTGCTCGACTTGGTCGCCTCCTACACCGACATCATTCAAATCGGCGCGCGCAACATGCAGAATTACGATTTGCTCAAGGCGGTCGGGCAAGCGCGCAAGCCGGTCCTGCTCAAGCGCGGCTTGGCCAACACGATTGCCGAGTGGCTGCTGTCGGCCGAGTACATCATGGCCCAAGGCAACATGAACGTAATTTTGTGCGAGCGCGGCATCCGCACGTTTGAGAGCGCGACGCGCAACACCCTCGATTTGAGCGCGGTGGCGGTCTTGAAACGCGAAAGCCATTTGCCGGTGGTGGTTGACCCGAGCCACGGCACCGGCCATGCCGAATATGTCGAGGCAATGGCCTTGGCGGCCATCGCGGCCGGCGCGGATGGCCTGATGATTGAAGTGCATCCCAACCCGCATGAGGCATGGTCGGACGGTTCGCAATCTTTGACGCCGGATGCGTTTGCCGCGCTGATGCAGAAAGCGCGGGCGGTGGCTGTAGCCGTCGGCCGGGAGCTTTGATGGAAGCCCGCCCGTTGCGCCTGCCGTTGTCCGCCGCTGATGTGCTGGCATTGCGCGCCGGCGATGCGTGCCTGCTGTCCGGCCCGATGTTGACCGCCCGCGATGCCGCCCACCGGCGCCTGGTCGACACGCTCCATGCCGGCCGGCCTTTGCCGGTGGCCTTGACGGATGCGACGGTGTATTATACCGGCCCGACCCCGGCCCGGCCCGGCATGGTCATCGGCGCCGCCGGCCCGACCACGGCCGGCCGCCTGGATCCGTACACCCCGGCGCTTCTGGCAGCCGGCGCGCGCGCGCTGATTGGCAAAGGCGCGCGCGGCCCGGCCGTCAGCGCCGCGTTGCAGCAGTGCCGCGCCGTCTACTTTGCCGCCATCGGTGGCGCCGGCGCGTATCTGCGCACCTGCATCCGTACCTGCACCGTCGCGGCCTACGCCGACTTGGGCACGGAAGCCATCTATTGCCTGACGGTCGTCAATTTTCCCGTGATTGTTGCCCATGACGCCCATGGCGGCTCGGTCTACGCCGCACCCGCCGCCGCCCGCGCCTCCTCATAACCTTCATGCCCCATCGCCCGTGAATACGCGTCTTGTCCCGCCGTGCCCGGCCGCGCCGCCACCCCGGACCGGCTCCACTGGCAGGCCCAACCCGACAAGGTGCGCGTCAACCAGCGCGCCGGCGAAACCCAGTATTATGGCATCCGCACGTCCGGCCAAAACTATGACGATTTGTGCTTCTCGGTCAAGATCAGTGCCGACAGCGGGCGCACCTATCTGAATGCCGATCTGCAGACCACGCCCGACCGCGACGACCGCATCACCGCGCCCTACGTCCGGCTGCTGACCACCAATTTCATCGAGTTCGCCATGCTGTCCCTGACCAATGCCACCTTCTGGAGCACCGGCCAAACGCTGTCACGCTCCATGCGCGTCAAAATCTTGCCGGCCGAATATTATATCGCCTGCGGCTATGGCGCCTACTTCGACGCCATGTATCCGCACATGCAGACCGGCGCCCGCGAAACCATCTTCGAGGCCCGCACCGGCCGCATCATCTATCGCGGCCTGCTGACCAACGCCCACATCTACACGGCCACGCTCGACCATCCCAGCGGCGTCATCTTTCTCGGCGACACCCTCCACGCCCGCGTCCTGACCGCGCCCGCCGCCGGCGTGTCCAATGCCCCGGTTGACTTGGATTATGACGTGTATGACATTGAGAGCGGCCGCCTCGTCAGCACCGGCCGCGACATGCGCGAACTCGTCCTGCGCCCCAAGTATCTGGGCAATTACCTGATCTATTTGACGATCGGCACCGATCCCAATGTGCTCTGGCGCGAAATCCGCCATGTCGTCGTGCTGCCGGCCCTCGAATGGACTACCGACCCAAGCTACCTCGGCCGCAGCGTGCCCAACGATGCCATCGCCTGTGGCCTGTCCAATGACTATCATGTCTTTGAAGACGGGCGCATCGACACGGCCTTGGGCGACCAGATCATCAGTGAACGGCTCTCCGGCTCGATTATCACGAATTTCTCGGACGGCCCGGCGCGCGTCATCAACCACGACCGCGGCTTTTTTGGCTATGTTGTTGGCTCGCGCCTCAAGTGGAACATGCCGTATATGATCGAAATTCAATACCCCGAGGACGTCCCGCGCACCTTCGCCCTGGTCCTGGGCAACGGCACCTATGCGCCCGCCCTGCACACCGGCCATACCTTGGGCCAGCCCGAGCCGCGCTTCTTTGCCGAGCAACAGATGTTCCCGCTCAGCCGCGGCACGCACCACGCGCGCTTCCTGGTCTGGGCGGGCGATGATGCGGTGCGGCGCGGCTTCTTCGTCGGCATCGCCGATCCGGGCAAACGCAATGCACCCTTCAGCCACAAGCCGCTGGTCATCAGCATCTCGCTCTATCAAATGTACACGCTCGCGCGGGTGCGCCCCAACCACACGGTGCCCGCCCACCTGCAGCGCTATGCCTGGGTCGAATCCGACGAGCCGACGCCGGCCGACAATGTTGAATTCTCCACCCATGTCAATGCCATCTTTTACGGCCTGAATGCCATCGCGCCCGGCGCCTTGGCATGGAACGGCCACGCCCAGCGGAATAGCATCGTCATGTTCCCCACGACGCGCTATCGCCAGCCCTTGCGCCAGATTATTGACGGGCAGGAATATGCCACCGATCGTGACGAGGACCCGGCCAGCCATTTCAACTTCATGGCCCAGCATGCCGCCCTGGCGCGCCAACTCAAACTCACCGTGCTGCCCCGCTTCGAGTACGGCGGCTCGGATGACTTGCCGCCCGACGCCCGCGCCCTCTCGGCCGACGGCACGCCCTATCCGCCGCAACGTCCGCGCCCGACCATGCCGGCCATCGCCGACTCCGTCGATGTCACGCATCCCGCCGTCCTGGCCGATGCGCAGGCCGTCCTGCGCGACCTGGTCGCGGCCGTGCCACCCGAGGATCGCGATGTGCTGGGCCCCCTCATCCTGCGCCGCCGCGCCGACTTTCTCAGCACCTCGTTCTCACCCGCCGCCCTCAACGCATTTGCCCGCGACACCGGCACCACTCTCGCCGGCGCCGATGACGCAGCCCACCGCCACCACGTCGTCACCAAGCACCTCGCCGCCTATCGCGCCTGGTACCAAGACCGCGTCTTCGCCTTTGCCCGGGCGCTCGATGCCGACTACCGCCAGTTGCTGCCGCACATCACCACGCCCGCGTTGTATTATCATTGGCGCTCGTGGGGCATGCCTTTCGAGGGCTTGTATTTCCAAACGGCCGAGGCATGGGCCGCCCATTGGTCAAAAGTCCGCAACCTGCCCTTCGAAGGCTTCCCCTTGCCCGGCATCACCGGCAAAAAATTGGTCGCCGCCATTCCGCGCTGGACGACGACCGAGGAAGGCCTCGCCACCAATTTGCTCGCCCAAACCGACCTGACCATGATGCTGCCCGCCTTCGGCGCAGTCGCCCCGCAGGCCGCGCCCTATTTTGACCTGTGCGACGCGCGCAACATCGCCATCAGAATCACGCCGCCACTCGCCGCACCAACCCAGCTCGGTCGCAAAGACCGCCCGCCCTTGTTCGCCGGCCAAACCATGTACCACTCGCGCCAGTTCAGCATGTACGAACCGTTGCTCGCCTTCTGCACGGCCAACCCGCGCTACCTGGCATTCGATCAATCGCACCAGCCCTGCTTCCCGTTTCCCGATTTCACCCGGCGCTTCTTCGCCAATTTCCTGGCCCTGCCGGCCATTCCCCTCCAGCGCGTCCCGCAAACCGGCAACGCCGCCCCGCTCTGTGTCCAGCTCGGCCAGCTCGGCAGCAATGTCTATGTCGCCATTGCCAACCCGACTTTTCTGCCCGTCGAAGCCAAGGTCTTCATCCCCGGCGTGCATGCCCAAACCATCACGCCACTGGTCGGCGCTGCGCGCTCATTGCCGTTTTTCACCAGCAATGACGGCGTCTCGCTCAATATCGCGCTCGATATTCTTGAACTGTATTGCCTGCGCGTGGAGCAATGATCGTGACGGCCGTTCCCACCAACGCAAACCTCACGCACGGCGCACCCGCGGCGCGCGGCTGCATCCTGACCCTGCTCGCGTGGCTGGGCTTGAATGTCATCATGGCGGCCGTCCTGCTCGGCATCTTCGCCCTCCATGCCCGACCCATTCTCACGCATCTCGCGCATGTCACGTTTGCCACCGTCGCACCCCATTACCTCGCCCTGCTGGATCAGCAGCACTCGCCCGCCGAACGCCGCGCCTTCTCAAATGCCTATCAGCAGGTCGCCGCCCTCATCGAGACCAATGCGCTGGTATTCACCCCGCCGCCCGTCCTGCAAACTTTTAACGCGCTGATGTTCACCACCAAAGATCAACTGATTACCCGCGCCGAAAGTGCGCTCTTTGTCTCCAATGTCGCCGCCCTGGCAGCCGCACCTGCATCCCCGTCACCGGAGCAAAACCCATGAAAATAATCCTGTTCGGCGGCTGGTTGATTTGTGCAAATATAGCCCTGACGGCCGCCCCGGCGCTCAACCCAGTCTCGACCAACGACCAACGATCAACGACCAACGATCATCCCACCACGGGCGGGACTCCCAGCAATCAATTACCGAATACCGAATACCGAACACCGATCACCGATTACCGATCACCGATCACCGATTACCGATCACCGATTACTAACGCCTGCACCCCCTTCACCTACGCGCCCGGCCACTTCACGCTCATGCTGCCGTCCTATTGGACCGTGCTGCCGGAGCAGGCCTTGCTGAAATATCTGGACACGGTGCGCGACACGCTGCCCGGCCGCGCCGTGCCCAACTATGTCCTCGCCCTGCAACGCAAAGCCCTGTTTGATTTCGCCCTGCCCTACGTCTTGGTCGAACTCGACGCCGGGTCGCAACCCACCCGCGTGCAAGTCGACGGCGAACTAATCGGGTTTCAGAATTCACTTGCCATGGCGTATGGCGCCCTGCACCGCGCCGGCAAATTTGGCGAAGTAAAAGTGCAGCCGGCCGTGTACGACGACCAGCAGCATATCATCATTGGGCGCTACAGTTTGGTGCGTGGCGTGGACAAGCGCCGCATCGCCTGTGTTACTGCCATCTACCCCTATCGCGCCGGCTTCGTGCGCCTGCACGGCTTCATGGCCTACGAGGATCAGGCCACCTACGCGCCCGTCTTGGACGAAATCATCGCCGGCCTGCGCTTCGATTCGGGCTATGCCTATCAACCGCCGCCGGTGACTGTGTTTTTTGGCGGCTTGGTCTCGCTGATGGGCGTGTATCTGATCCTGCGTTTTGTGGCCGCGCGCGGCACCCGCCGAACATAAGTTGCCCGCCGGCGTTCAATCGACATTTTTTGTCGTTTGCAGACCGCGATTATAGTCGTTTGTTGATAATTAACAAACTTACTAGTCAATTTCCGATCCGATCCGAACCTTAAAGAGAGATCCATGAAACTCACAAGCACAAACATCGTCTGGCTTTGCTTACTTTTAGGCTTAGTTGCTATATTGTCAAACGCATGTGAAGGCTCACGCTCACGCATCATTTCGATCGATTCAGCTGCAGATGCGCATAACACACCTGGTGACACTGCATTTCATACCATTTCACAAATTGTTTCTCGTATTGCACTCAAGCATGAGTTCGCACCCCAAGCACCATCTGTTTGCGGAGACCGTATAATCCTCCTGCACTACAAAAAACACACGGCAGAGATGAAGGGATCAATTAACATAATGGTCTGCCAATACAAGGCTGATAGTCCCTACCACGTTGAAGTTCTGGAATTCCCCACGGCATTCTACAAAGAGGAAGCTGACCGCGTGGCGTTTCAGATTACACGTGCACTTCAGAGATCATCTTGCGGCTCCGTGTGCGTAGACAAGGCCACAATGCTGCCATTCTAAGTCGCATCTTCGTAATACAGTCATGCATTGATAGTTGATCCCGCCGCTGGCGGGACTAGCCAGGCCAGCTTCAGCAGCGCTGGCCAGTAACACCACCGCGGGATGAGTGCCGGGCGCGACGTTTCAGCTAAAGCGGATTCCAGAACTCCTGACATAGGGTGTTCGAAAATGTCCGCTTTATTTCGTCAGAAAGTTGACCCGTTGTCAGCAACGCATGTGGAAAACCACGTTGCGTTGGCCATGCGTGACAGCCGCTGCCGCGCCAACGGCGCGGAGTATACCAGCCTAGGGCAACGCCCTGGGTAATGAGCGGGATGATCAGTGCGCCCTGTAGGGGCGCAGGCACGACGGGCGTTTCTCTGTCACGCCACCATGATTACCCCCGCCCCGACAGGGCGGGCATCAATGGGCATGGTCCGTTACCCAGGGCGTTGCCCTGGGCTATAGTTCTTTGCCCCGTCGGGGCACCACCACAAACCGCATTCCGCCATCCGCACGGCACCCAAAATACTAGTCGCCATCAGGGCTCAGAATTGTGTCAGGCGTTCACATATAACATTTATTGCAGTGATTGTGACTAGCGCAGAATTTTCACTTAAGCGGAGACTAGTTGTTGCGATCGGCCGACCACGCGCTCAGCCCGGCATCATTTCACGCAGCTCGACCACGCGCCGCTCTTGTCGCGCTTTCTCGGCCGCGAACACGATCCGGTGCGTGCGCAATGATTCGTGCACACTGGTGCGCACCAGGCTTGCATCGTTGGCGTGCAGTGCGCGCAGCCAGTCGAGCATCAGGCGTTCATCGCCACCGCCGTGCCCGCCGTGCTCCGCCGCGACGTGAATGCGTTCCTCATTGCCGCTGGCGAAATCGCGCACGGTGATGTCGCCGTCAAACAAGGCCTCGCCCTCGGTGCCGTTGACGCGGATCATGCGGCTGTTGTGCTGGGTAAAGCCGGTCATGGTGAAAGTGGCGGTCATGCCGCCGCTGAACTCCATGGCCACGACTTGGTGGTCAACCACATCGTTGCCGCAATGCCAGACGCAACGGCCGTAGGGGCCGTCCGTAATCGCGCGGTAGTGCGCCTCGCGGCTGTGATCGTGCGAACAAACCACGGCCGGCCAGTGCTCGCGATTGGCGTTCACGTAGTGGCGGATGGCGGAATATTTGCACTCGGGCTCGATCGCGCACGCGACACAACGGGCCGCCGCGCCGGCTGGCGCCTGCTCGGGCCGGAAATGCGTCAGCGAACCAAACGAACTGACCCGCGCGCACTCTTCATCCGTCAGTGACGCGATGTAGTCCAAATCGTGACAACTCTTGGCCATCAGCATGAAGGTTGATGTGCGACTGTCGCCCCAATTGCCGCGCACGAAGCTGTGTGCCTGGTGCCACCACGCGACCTGCTCGATTTGGTCAAGCGTCATGACACGCCCGATGCGGCCCGAACGCACGATGTCGGCCAACAGGCGCTTGCCTTTGTGATAGCGCAGCGAATGGCAGACAGTCGTGATCGCCTTGGCGCGCGTTGCGGCGGCGGCGATCGCTTCGCACTCAGCCAGCGTGACGGCCATGGGCTTCTCGAGAAAGAGATGGCAGCCTTTGTCCAGGCAGGCAATCGCCGGCCCGGCATGCTCGCGATCGAGCGTGGCGACGATCACGGCGTCGGCCAGTTTTGGCTGGGCAACCAGCGCGCGCCAGTCGCAGAAGACCCGCTCGTCCGGCAACTGCCACAGCGCGGCAACGTCGCGCCGGTATGCGTCGCGCGGCTCGGCCACGGCGACCACGCGCGCCAAGTGCGAAAACGAATGCTTGATCATCTCGGCAAAGCCGCGGCCGCGGCCGCCCGCGCCGATCACGGCGATGCTGACGGGAGTTTGGTGCATGGGCAACATCCTTAACCGGTGAATCCGCCTTGGTGCAGCGTGCCAACGCCGCCACCACTATAGCGCAGCAGCATTATAGCAGAATCCCCGAGATTGATGCCCAAACAGGGGCGCTGAAATTCCGCTATTAAGAACGGGATCCGCATTCCCTTGCGGCGATCCTGCCACGGGAGCCGCCGGCCTAGAGCGCGCAGACAGGTAGGGCGGTCAGGCCCTTGACCGCCGCGGTCATCGCAGTGCCATTGTATCACCGGCGTGCGCGCGTATGCAGCAACGGCGGTCAGGGCCTGACCGCCCTACCTCGCCCTCCGGCCACGCACACGCAGACCCACAACAGATTTGGCTACGTCAGGTTCGCATTTTCCCCTATAGCGGAATTTCAGACAGATGTGCTTGTTGTGTTGACGCGCATGCGCCAGCGGCGGGATCGTGGGTGAATAAGATTGAGTAATAAGACGCGCCGGCGCTATTTTCCCAATCTCTGCGTCCACCGATCCCGCCG
>JAPLST010000483.1:6443-8101 GCA_026398485.1 bacterium | reverse complement strand
TATATTAAATTGACTCGATGTTCGCCAAGAAATGGGTGCAACATTGGCTCCATTTCCATATTCAACTACTGACCTCAATAATGGGTGCAACATTGCTCCCATTTGTTTATTGTCAAAATACTAGTCCACTATGAGCCATAGGGCGCTCGATAACCGGCCTGCCATAGCTGATGAGCGATGGTGACTCGGCAATACGCTTGGGTCTTGCTAAAGCAGTGGCGTACAGGGCAATATCAATAAAAGTATGCGCATAGCTTGACAATTTGCCGCTGACCACACTGCTCGTGCTGAATCGTACCAGCCGAAAAAATTGTGCGGCTGGTCTACCTGCCGGGTTCGGGCGCGTGACCTTATCCTGCCGTCACCGCTTGGTTTGCATTTTGGACCAGGATTCGGTATGATCTTGGCAATGCAAAAATAAATTGCCGAGTTTGAACTTACTTCTAATAAAGTAAGTGATTGAAATGCAGTAGCATGGAGAGATGCCAGAGTGGTCGAATGGGCTGCCTTGGAAAGGCAGTATACTCGCAAGGGTATCCAGGGTTCGAATCCCTGTCTCTCCGCCACTATCTACAGGGGTTTCCAGCCGTGCGACTATCGGCCAGCATGGCTGACCGATGAAAAGCGGGAGCACGGCTCCCGCACTCCATAGCACAATCCATGTGCAAAGCACCACACTACCTTACGGCTCTTCCACTTCGTCGGGATTGAAAAGATTCACGCCATCCACCCCGTTGAGCTTCAACAGTTGCTGCGCGACATACGGCGGCTCGACATGCGGATTGAGCGTCAGGGCATACGTGATTTCCATTTGCTCGCCGAAACGCATGGTGCGGACGTGCATCATCTGAATGTTGTTGCCGAGCTGGGCGAGGGCGCCGCTGAGATTCGGCGCGGGATCGCCACCGCCATCGCCATCGCCGGGCGTGGGGCGGATGGTGATCTTGGCGATGACGCGCTGGCGGCTGCGGCCCCAGGGGGTGATCTCGGCGATCAGCAGCACCATGCCGATCATGCCCAGCCCGATGAAGCCGATCCACCACATGCCCGTGCCGGCCGCCATGCCGACGCCGACGGCCAGAAAGACGAAGGCGGTGTCGCGATTGTCCTTGACCACGGTGCGGAAGCGGATGATCGACAGCGCGCCCATCAGGCCAAAGGCGACCGCGACCGCCGCCGTCCCGCGCACGCCCATGATCACCATCATCACCAGGGCGATGACCAAGGTCAGCATGTAGAGCGTTTGAATAAACGAACGGTTGGTGTGCAGGCCGCGGCATTGGCGGTAGATAAAGCTGACGATGGCGGCGTACAGCAGCGCGACCAGGAAATTGATCGTGATATCAATCCAGGTCGTGGGATTGAACGCGAAATTCGTCCACTGCATCAGCATCGGGTCAGTGGTCGGCATGCTCAGATCTTCTCGAAGGTGTTGAACACGGCCGCATCGACGCAATAGCAGTATTTGGAAATGGACTGCTGGCGAATGTCAAAGCGGCGCACCAGTTCGCGCATCCAGAGCGGCATCAGCCGGTCGAATTTCAACTCCAAAATCGCGCCGGGCAAGGGCACCGGCGCTTTGACGCGCGGGGCGAACAGTGCGGTTGCGCCGCGCTGGTCGCAATAATACAGGTTCGTGTCAATCGTCAGCCGCACCT
>JAPLST010000483.1:0-6400 GCA_026398485.1 bacterium | reverse complement strand
ACCTGCTTGTCCTCGCGGCAGGTGAACGGCACCCGGTCGTAGATGACCGTCACTATGGGCGCCAAGTCCGCAGTCTGGTAATAGTACAAAAAACGCTCAAGCGGTTTGCGCTGGTAACTGTTGAGCGCCAGGGCATCAAGGCGCAGGCCGTTGAACAGCACGTTCGCGACGTGGGCCAACGGCAGCGCCACCCGTTCTTTGATCACTTGCGTGTCGCGCCGGTTCTTGATCTCCACGAAGACCGGCGCTTCCGGCCCAGGCACCGGGTCATAGCTGCGCACACGGAATTTGCTGCGATTTCTCATCCCGTCTATTTTTTCCTTGTACAGCCGCAGTGTCGTCGAATCAAAATAGACGGATTGAACCAGATAATGCGGGCGCGCCTGGCTGCCCGGTTGGGCATGGATGTCCGGCACGAGATAGGGCGTGGACCACTGGATCAATTCGCTGATTTTGTCAAAGGGCAGGAAGTATTTCAATTCGTAACGCCCAAAGGTTGCCTCGCTCATGGCTCTGCGCTCCGCACCCGCGCGCTGCCGAAGCCCGCCATGTTGAGCCGTTGCCATACCATGGCCAAGGGGTTTATCCTGGCCGCTTGCAGCACCGCCTGGCCGTTCATGGCCACCTGCAACCGGTCGTCGCGGTTGTTCACCGGCACCAGCAGATAGACCAGGGATTGGCCAAGGACGGGGTCGTAGCTGGCCTCGACCCGCTCAATGACCGAGGTGACCGCCTGCATGGCCACCCCGCTGAAGATCAGTTGGACCGGGTCGCCGGGCTTGACCCGGTCAATGTACATGATCGGCACGACGATGCGCGCCAGCATGTCGCGCACGTTCATGACCCGCAGCAGAATGCCGGGGTTGCCGCTGTAGCGCGTCAGGCACCCGGACACGGGCGTGATCAGCCAGCGGGCCGCCAGGCGCGCGCGCACCAGTTCGAGTTCGCGCACCGACTCTTCCAGTTCCGCGTCCGCCGCGGCAATGACGCTCGGCCCCATCTGCGACTGGCGCACGCCCATGGCCGTGCGCGCCACGTTGACATCCATTTGGCGTTTGAAATATTCGACTTCCATCTGCTGCAGTTCGTCGTACGACAACGCGCCTTGGTCCACCAGCGCGCGCCGCCGCGCAATCATCGGCGCGTAACTCGCCAGATTGGTCGCGGCCAGCGCGAGGCCGGCTTGCGCCTCCTCCACTTTGGCCGGGCCCTCGCCGACGCGCAGCTGCGTGACCTGCTCGGTCAGCCGCCGCACGCGCGCCACCAGCATCTTTTCCGTGGCTTGGTCGGTCAGCGACAGCAGTTCCATCACCGGCGTGCCGGCGGTCACCATCGTGCCTTCCTCGAGATTCGAGGCCAGGTTCATGCCGATCACATCGGCGTCGTTAAAGGTATGGACGCTGACGGCGTTGATCACGGCGCGCCGGCCGGCGGTCTGCTGGGCGACGATCTCGCCCGGCCGTTCCTGCCGCACGATCCATTGCTCGGACGGTTCGAGGGTGAACGGGCCGGTCAAATACGAGGTGCGCATCAACATCAGGGCGAGAATCCCCACGCTGACGACGATCAGCAGTACGACGAAGTGGAGCAGGCTGTGGCGGCGATCCATGGGCGTGTGCGGAACAATGGGCGGTGTCGCGGGATAAATGCGCGGGCGCGGGTCAGGCCGGGGTCATGGCTGCCGGCGGCAGCGGATGGCGCTCCAGACCACCAGCCCGCTGACGAGCATGCCGCACGGTTCCGGCGTGACGGAATTGCGGTAGCCGGGCGTGCCGAACTGCGTGGCCGCCGCCCATGATTGCGGCAATTGATTGTCCAGCGCCGGATCCATCAGTTCGAGCGAAGGACCATGGCCGTCAGGCTGCGTCGGCCACGGCGGCGCATCATCATACGTCAGCTGATTCAGGCTGATCCCGTTGGCATCCTGCCATTTGACCACTTCGCCGCTGTTCGCCAAGCCGAGTTCCGGCAGGCTGAATAGCAGCGCATTGGTCGGCCACGGGCCGTAGACGCCCAAGACGGCCTGCGTGTCGTCCGCCAGCACAATGTAGCCGCCCGCCGGCACGCTCACCGCCGCCGGCAGACGGAATTTGTCAGACGAGTCGCGGAACTGCCAATAACTGATGTTCACCGCGCTGGTGCGCGTGTTGAATATTTCAACGTATTCATAACCGCCGCCCAGCCACAGATTCGAGGAATTGTACATGATTTCATTGATGACAAACCCGCTGTAATCCGGCGCGTCGTCAACCACGTAAAGGTACGGCTCATTGGTGCTGCTCCACCACGCATCATAGCGCTGGCCGGCATTGTTGCGCAAGGTAAAATAGTAGCGCACCAGCCGGCCGTTGTTCGTCGGCGGCAAGGTGATCGAGTACTGGTCACTCGGCAGCGCGGTCATCGGTGACGGCTGATAGCCGCCGCCCCAGTCAACGTTGGCGGTCACGGACGTGATGCTGAAAAAAGCATCTTTCGCCTGGATCGCGATATTCACTTGCTGGCTGCTGGTCGGCCCGTCCGGCGTGCGATTGTGCTCGGTGACGCGCATGCCGACAGCCCCGGGATTCATCGCGCCGGGCGACCCGCCCAACGCCGTGCTCGCCTGCCAGTTCGCCGCTTCCTGGTTGCTTTCATAGGGGTACAGCAGCGCAATCGAACGGCCCGTGCCGTAGGCATACGGCCAGCCCGCACTGCCACATTCATACTTCACTTCGTCTTCAACCACGCCGGAAGATGTGATAATAATGACCGCGTCATTACTGCCCAAGCTGATGTTGGACGGCCCGACCCGATTGGTGACGCTCGGATACGCGATCGGAAATTTGGCGCTGCCATACACCACCACATAGCCATACGCCGGCACGGTCGTGTCCGGCGGATTGGTGTAGGAGTGCCCGCCGCTGTCCATCACGATCCAGCCGCCGATATTGGTTGGATTGGCACTACTGTTGAACAGTTCCACCCAGTCACCGCTATTGTAGTAGGCGGCGTTGTCTTTATACACAATCTCATTGACGACCATGGCGGCCGTCAGGTTCGGCGCGCAGGCGGCAACAAAAGTGAAAAGCACAAATAGAAGAGCGCGCCATGCAACCATGGCGTGCGATGCAGTATTCATCATTGCTTCAACGTCCTCAACGTCTGTTTATCCAAGTCCGCATGTGCTGGTGGCGGCGCAATCACCTTTCATTCATAGTATACTGTATTGTCGGCGGATCCGCAAGAACAGGCCATGCCCCTGGGGTGCTGCGACTCTGCTGAAAGTGGCCATGCCGCAACTGCCGCATGAAGTTGCCACAAAGACGCATACGGCTGATGCTGGTTGCTTGATGCTGGATGCTGCACTGAAAACTGCACACCGAAAACTGCGGCCCGTACGCCACGCGCTCCGCGCGGGGCATGCTTCTCCAGAGTGGGAGCGGCCTCCGTGCCGCGATTCTGCCTGTTCATTCTGCACCGAATACTGATCACCGATTACCGAATACCTGACCGGAAAGCCGCCTCCAAATTATCGCGCCGCGTGCGTAGCTCCCCTTCAAGCACAGGTCAGCTTCCTGCCGCTTTGCTATTGTGCTCGGGCCATTGCCGCGCATGCCCATAAATTGTATAATGAGCATGGTACATGGCCTTACCGGCGCTTGTATGCCACATTGTTCGCCACGAACATCATTGAAGGAGCCTGCCCATGAAACCACGCCTGATCGCGGCCCTGCTGCTGCTGACCGTTGCTGCCCTGTGCGCCGAAGTCGAGATCGAGCTCAGCACTGGCTCGACCTTCAAAGGCACGCTGAAGCAGGTGACGCCGCAATGCATCATCGTCCAGACCGCACTGGGTGAGCTGAAATTGACGCGCGCCATGCTGTCGCCCCGCTGTGCCGCAAGTTTGCGCGCGGACGCCACCGCCGGCGCCCCGGCCAAAACCAAGCCGGCCATCGGCGTGCAGGTGGTCTATCGTACCAAGAAACTCGAGACAGATACCCAGCACACCCGCTACATTCATCAGGAAGTGACCCGCAGCGTCGCCATCCTTGACATCAAGTTCAGCTATGTGCCGACGACCGGCACGGTGCCGGCGCGGATCGAATATGAATTTATCGGCGATGCGCGCGGCGCGGCACGCGGCACCGAAATCAAGATTGACGGCGGCGTCAAGCTGGTCGAGCTGCAGAACGGCACGCTGGAATCGGTGCAGATCACCTCGCGCCCGGTGACGCACGGCGAAGGCCGCATGCTCCGCGAAGTCGGCGCGGAATTCAAAGGCTATCGCGTGAAAATATATGTGGACGGGCACTTGCTGCTGGAAGAGGCCAAGCCGTAGGGCCCCTTAGGGTTCAGGGCTGCTTGGAGTCCCGCCATCGGCGTGGATTCAGGGTTCAGGGTTCAGGAAAGTATGAAGTCTGAACGCTGAACGCTGAAGTCAGCGCAGATGCTGCGTTTTTCACTATTGCGTTCAGCGTTCAGAGTTCAGCGTTCAGAGTTCAGCGTTTCAGGGTTCAGGGTTCGGTGCAGCAACCAGCATCAAGTATCCTGAACGTTCTTCTTCGTGCCTTCGTGGCCATATACTGCTGCATGCCCCGCGCGGAGCGCGTGGCGTATCCACGCCGTTTTGCGCCGCAGGCAGGCTTGTGCTATAATCTGTTGATGATGGTGGCCTAGGCTACCGCCTGTTTTCACTTAGCAACGGAAGGTGCAGTATGAACTCTGGTGTACCAGCCAAATCATCCGCAGCAGTCGTGCTGACACTGCTGGTCGGACTGGTGGCGATCAGCGCGTTTGTCTGGTATGGCTGCCGGATCGAAGTCGAGTCCGGTGAAATTGTCGTCCTGATCAAGAAGACCGGCAAGGACTTGCCGAGCGGGACGATCATCGCGCCGGATGCCTCATACAAAGGCATTCAGCTTGATGTCTTGCCGGAAGGCCGCTTCTTTTACAATCCCCTGTTCTGGGATTGGCGCGTCCGCAAAATCACGACGATACCCGCCGGACAGGTGGGCGTCTTGACCCGGCGCTTTGGCGCGGACATGAGCGACGCCGAGCTGCAGGCCGGCAAGCTCTTTGCGGATGCCAACCAGAAAGGCCTGCTGCGCGACGTGCTGATGCTGGGCAATCATCGCATCAATCCGTATGCCTTCGCAGTCGAGGAATTTCCGGCAATTGAGATCCCGATCGGCTTTGTCGGCATTGTCACCGAGCTGGCCGGCCGCGAGCCGCGCAATCGGGATGTCTTTGTCGTCCAGCCGGGTGAAAAAGGCGTGCAGCCGGACGTCTTGCAGCCGGGCGTGTATTATTTGAATCCCTATGCCCAGCGGGTTGACTTGATGGACGTGCGCTCGCAACGCCATGAAATGTTTGGTGACAATGCCTTGCGCTTTCCGACCAGCGACGGGTTTGACATGCGCGTGCTGCTGATCGTCGAGTGGGCGGTGGATGCGGCGCGCGCGCCGGAAGTGCTGGTGCGCATCGGCGAACAAGGCGCGAATGAAGACTCCAACGAGATTTTGCAGAAAATCGTCGTGCCGGCCTTGCGCGGCTTCGGGCGCATCATCGGCTCGCAATATTCGGCGCCGGAATACATTGCCGGCGCCTCGCGCATAATTTTCCAGAGCAATCTGTTCGAGCGCGTGCGCGCCACCTGCAAGTCCAAGGGCGTGGACATCAAGTCGGTGTTGATTGCCGACATAGATCCGCCCGAGGAAATTGCCGAGCCGATCCGCGAACGGGAAGTGGCCAAGGAAGAGTTTGCCCGCAACGTGAGCCAGATCGAGCAGGCCCGCGCCGACCAGGACTTGGCCGCGCGCGAGGCGCAGATCGGCCTGCAGAAACGCACGGTCGAGGCTGAAACCGAAAAACTGCAGACCATCATTGGCGTGACCAACCGCCAGGTCGTTGCGCTGGTCGAGCAGGAGCAGAAACTGGTCGTGGCCCAGACCGATCTGGAAGCCGCCAAGCTGGACGCCGAGGCCCTGCGCAAGCGCGGCAAAGCCACGGCGGATGTGATTCTGCTGGGCCACAAAGCCGAGGCGGATGCCCAGACGCAGGCGGTCAAGGCCTTTGGCTCCGGCGACAAACTGGCCAATTACGAAATGCAGCGCGCGCTGGGCAAGCGCATTGACACCGTCTTTAGCAGTGATGACAGCGCGGTCGGCAAAGTCTTGCAGCCCGTCGCCAACGAGAAATAAGGAACAAACTTTATGAAAGCACTTGGACCAATAATTGCCGGCGTTGCGACGCTGAGTGTGATCGCGTTGTTGTTGCTGGTTCTGCTCTGGAACGCATTTTTTGCGTACATCGAGCCGGGCTACATGGGCGTGGTGATCAAGAAGACGGGCCGGCCGTTGCAGGACAAGCAGATTCTGGCGGAGCCGGGCCAGCGCGGCGTACAGGCGGCCGTCCTGGGGGA
>JAPLST010000303.1:4701-10684 GCA_026398485.1 bacterium | reverse complement strand
GGCGCATGTCCGTGAACTGGTGCTATGGGCGCCCGGTACCATCTTTCTGGACATGGAGCCGGTGCTGAAGCGCTTTGAGCAACACTATCCGCAGTATCGCGTGGTGATCGGCCAAACGGCGGCGCGCGACATGACCGCCGACCCGCAGCGTTTCCTGTGCAGTGTCGCCGGCGGCATGCCGCCGGATATCATCATGTTTGACCGGTTTGCCGTCAGCGAATGGGCCGCGCGCGGCGCCTTTTCCAGCCTTAACCAGTACTTGGCGCAGGACGCGACCAACACGACCATCGCCGATCGCATTGACACCAACAGCATCATTGCGCCGGCCATGGCGGAAGTGACCTATGGCAGCAATGTCTACGGCATTCCCTGCGGCGCGGACGACCGGATTTTATATTACAACAAAGATGTCTTGATCCGCGAAGGCTTTGTGGACGAGCGCGGCGAGGCGCAGCCGCCACGCACCTGGGAAGAACTCGAGGCGTACGCGGTCAAACTCACCACCCGGGATGCGCAAGGCAACATCACCCGCCTCGGCTTTGCGCCCAATACCGGCAATAGTTGGCTCTATTTGTACGCCTGGCAGAACGGCGCGGAGTTCATGAGCGCCAACGGCCGCACCTGCACGTTGAACAGCGCGGCGGCGGCCGATGCACTGGCGTACATGACCCGGGTCTACGACCGGCTGGGTGGCGCGCGCGAGGTGTACGCATTTCAATCGACCTTTCAAGGCAACGATCTCGATCCGTTTCTGACCGGCAAACTGGTGATGAAGATTGACGGCGACTGGTTTATGCCGACCATCGCGACCTACCGGCCCGCCATGAATTTTGGCACCGCGCCCGCGCCGCTGCCAGCCGCGCGCCAGGCGGCCGGCCAGCGCCCAATCACCTGGCTGGGCGGCTGGTGCTATGCCATGCCCGCCGGCGCGCGCAACAAGGACGGCGCCTGGCAGATGATGCGCTGGCTGCTCTCGCTGGATGCCAACAAGCTGTTTTACAACGAGCAAGCCGAAAACAGCGCCAGCCAGGGCCGGCCGTTCCTGCCGCGCATGACCTGCAGCATGCCGCTCAATCAATATTTGTACACCACCTATGTCAGCAATCATCCCAACGTGAGTGCGGCACTGGCATCGGCGTACAAGCTGGCGATGGACATGCTGCCGGACTCGCGCTTTCGGCCGGTGACGCCGGTCGGGCAACTGTTGTGGAATCAACACATCGCCGCGTTTGAAAACGCCATTTACCACAAATACCCGACCGCCGCCGAGACCTTGACGGTGTCCACGCGCATTGTCCAAAAAGAACTTGACCGCTATTATGCGCCGGTGCGCGGCCCGGTTGTCTCATGGCGGGCGCTGATCCTCAGCTATGCGACGCTGATCATGGCGGCCTTGCTGGCGATCATGATCTGGCAGGCGCGCACGATGGGTGACCGCGGCTATTTCCGCAAGCAATGGTATGCCGGCGTGATCTGCGCCGGGCCGTGGCTCCTGGGCTTTGTGGCGTTCACCGGCGGGCCGATTCTTTTTTCGATCATCATGAGTTTCTGCCAGTATGACGTGCTCAATCCGGCCCGCTTTATTGGCCTGGAAAATTACCGCTGGCTATTCACCCAGGATCCGCTGTTCTGGAAATCACTGTGGAACACGCTCTACATGGTGATCGGCATTCCGGTCGGCATGAGCGCCAGCATGGGGCTGGCGTTGCTGCTGAATCAGCGCTTGAAGGGCATGGCGCTCTATCGCACCTTGTTCTATCTGCCGGCGATCGTGCCGGCGGTCGCCTCGGCGATTTTGTGGATCTGGGTGTTTAACCCGTCGAACGGCCTGCTCAACGCGGCCTTGGCCTGGTTCGGCATTCACGGCCCGGCCTGGCTGCAGGATGTGCAATGGAGCAAGCCGGCCATCATCCTGATGGGCTTGTGGGGCGCGGGCAGCGGCATGATCATCTGGCTGGCCGGCTTGAAAGGCATTCCGGCGCATTTGTACGAAGCCGCGGAAGTCGACGGCGCCAGTGCCTGGCAGCGCTTTTATTATATCACCATGCCGATGATGAGCCCGTACATATTTTTCAATTTGGTGATGGGCTTGATCGGCACCTTCCAGATTTTCTCGCAGGCCTACATCATGACCCAGGGCGGGCCGGTGAACGCGACCTTGTTCTATGCGTACCATCTCTTTAACAGCGCGTTCCGCTATCTGCAAATGGGCCAGGCGTCGGCGATGGCCTGGGTTCTGTTTGCCATTGTGCTGGTGCTGACAATCGGCCAATTGGCCTTGTCAAAACGATGGGTGCATTATGAAGCGGAATAAGCCGTTGCTGACCAGCGGCTGGCTGCGCCGGGTCTGGATCACGATTGCGCAGCACAGCGTGCTGATTGCCTGCGCGGTGATGTTTTCATTTCCGTTTTTCTGGATGATGATGACCAGCGCGAAGGTGGATCGCGAATTGCCATAGGTCACTTCCGCCCTGGCCGGCGCAACGCTCGCCCTACGTCACGCGCCCGGCGGACGACGCCACGGCATGGCCGGCGGATGTGCCGGCCGCGGCCATTGCCCGCTGGCAGGATCCGGTGACCAGCCAGCTGGCGCAGGTGGTGGCGGCTTATCTCGCGCCGCGCGTGGCAACCGGGCTCCCGGCCATTCGCGACGCCCTGGTGGCCGCCCTGTGGCAGCGCGTGCTGGTGACAACGCCGGCGGCGCAATGGACCAATCCCGCCACGCATGTGGATGGCCTTGTCCGCCGCGTCACCGTCCCGCGCGAATTGGCCGGCGCCTTTGACGAGCGCTACCGGCGGCTGTCCTTGCGCTTCAGCCGCGTGCGTGATGATGCCATGGAAATCCATAATCTCAGCGAAGGCGCGGCGGCCACGAGTTGCTGGCGGACCCTGGACGCCGCCACAGCCTGGCTCATGCCGCGCGCCGACGAAGGACAAGTCTGGCTGGACGTGGGTTATGATTTCACGCACACCAACCGCGTGACGGTGCAGGCCGAGTTTGACGTGCCGTTTCCAGCCAGCAATCTATTTCAATATTGCCTGGGCTTCCGGCCGGATGACAGTTGGCATCGCTTGCAGGTGTGCGTTGAGGGTGGCGGCTTGCGGCTCGAATCGGTCGAGCCCCTGTATTTGTTCGACACGCTCTGGAGCATGGCGATCTGGCAGCGGCCCAGCGCGCAGGATCACGAGATTAAAATCAAGCGCTGGATTCGCTGCGCCTATACCGGCCGCGGCGCCCCGTATGACTTGGGCCCGAACCGCGTGCGCGTCACGCTGACCTTGCAGCGCAGTTCGCTGCTGCAGGCCTGGATCGGGAAAATATGCCGCAACTACCGCAGCGCGTTCAAATACATTCCGTTCTGGCGTTATGTTGGCACCAGTGTGTTTTTGGTGGTGCTGAATATCATCGGCACGTTGTTTTCCTCGACCTTTGTGGCCTATGCCTTTGCGCGCCTGCGCTGGCCCGGACGCGACCTGTGCTTCATGGCCTTGCTGGCCACCTTGATGATTCCCGGCCAGGTGACGATGATCCCCGGCTTCTTGATCGTCAAGTCGCTGGGCTGGTACAATACCTTGCAGTCGTTGTGGGTCTTTTCCTGGTTTGGCAACGCCTTCTACATTTTTCTGCTGCGCCAATTCATGAAGAGCATTCCGAATGATCTGGAAGACGCCGCGCGCATTGACGGCTGCGGCTTCCTGCGCATTTACTGGTATGTCGTCCTGCCCTTGATCAAGCCGACCATGGCGGCCATCGCGATTTTCACCTTCATGGGCGTCTGGAACGATTTTATGGGACCGCTGATCATGCTGAACGATCATCGCCTGTATCCCTTGTCGCTCGGCTTGTTCGCGCTGAATGTTGACGCGGGCGGCAATTTCGGCATGATGATGGCCAGCTCGCTGATGATGACCGTGCCGGTCGTCGTGATCTTTTTCTTCGCGCAGAAATATTTTATCCAAGGCGTGACGCTGACCGGCATGAAGGGTTGAAATTCAAAATCTTTCGCCGCGAAAGATTTTCCTCACAAAGAACACACGGAGCAACCATGAAGAACTTGCGGAAAAAAGACTTGTATATTGGCGTGGATGTCGGTGGCACCAAGATCATGGCGGCCTTGGTGACACATGCCGGCGCAGTGCTGGCGCGCAAGCGTATGCCCACGCCGCGCAAAACCAAAGGCGAGCATGTCATTGCCGCCATTGGCGATATTATCTCGGTCTTGATGACCGAGGCGGGCGTGGACCACACGCAAGTGCGCGGCATCGGCCTGGCCATTCCCGGCGTGGTCGCGCCGGATGAAGGCAAAGTGATTGTGACGCCGAACATGACCCTCTCCGGGTTGACCATCGGGCCGATTCTGCAAAAGCGGCTGAAGATGCCGGTGTTGATCGGCAATGACGCGAATCTGGGCACGCTGGGCGAGGCATGGCTGGGCGCGGGGCGCGACGCGGACAGCGTGGTCGGCATTTTTGTCGGCACCGGCATCGGCGCGGGCGTGGTGGTGCAACGCCAACTGGTGCCGGGCTTTCGCAACGCGGGCGGCGAGATCGGGCATATCACAATGCAAATTGGCGGGCCGGAATGCGGCTGCGGCAATCGCGGCTGCCTTGAGGCGCTGGCGAGCCGCTCGGCGATTGAACGCGATGTTCGCGCGGCGATCCAGGGCGGGCGCAAGAGTGTCGTCACCAAGCTGACCAACGGCGACATGAGCGTGATCAAGAGTAGTGTGCTGAGCCGCGCGCTGAAGCAGGAGGACGAAGTGGTGACTAGCATCATGCGGCGCGCGTCCGAGATGCTGGGCTACGCCTGTCTGACGGTGCGCCATCTGCTGGATCCGGAAATGATCGTGCTGGGCGGCGGTGTGATCGAGGCCTGCGGCGAGTTTATTGTGCCGATTGTCGAGCAAGTGCTCGGCCTGCACTCGATGCCCGGCAGCATTGACAACACCGTCGTTGCCGTCTCGCAACTGGGGGATGACGCAGTCGCGATCGGCGCGGCCGCATTGATTCACAGCCAGCTTGAACATCATGCGAGTATGGCGGCAGAACACACGCTGCATGGGTTGACCACGCCGCATATCATGTGTGATGCCCACGGCGTGAAGATTGACGGGGTCACGTATGCCGGCGATGTCATGATTCGCGCCGACGGGCGGATCAAGGAGCCGGATTTCACGCCGGCGCTGAATGACGCCGGCTTTACCGAGCTGCGCACGAAAGCACTTGCCAAACTCTGCGCGAAAGGTGCGCCGCAGATCCTCATTGTCGGCACGGACAAACCGGAACGCCTGGCGTTCTCAACCAAGGCCGACGCGCTGCTGCAAGAGCGCGGCATCACCCGCCATGTCTGCAGCATTCCCGACGCCCTTGAATTGTACCGCAAAGAGACCGGCAGCCGGGTCTTGTACGTCCATCGCCAGCAGTGATCCAGATCCCGGTGGGTAGGTGTTGTTGCGCCCCGCCGAGTTCAAAATGTCCGCTTTGTTTTGTCAGAACAGGTCGAGGACGGCGTATGCACAGGTGCTGCCAGTGGGTGAATAAGATTGAGTAAAAAACGAGCCGGCGTTCTTTTCTCAATCTTTGCTTCCACCGATCCCGCCGTCGGCGGCGATCGGTGGGGAGCTCAAGCACATACCGGCTGCCAGATATGGGCCATGCTTCCCTGTGACACCCCACTTCCGAAAAAGCAGACAGGTTAGAGTCCGCACCCTGCCGCTGCTGCAACACGCCGTGACGCCCGTTCAATAAAGGGAAGTGACGAAAGCTATGTCAGGAGTTCTGCAGTCTGGCGGAAGAAATGATGAATTTCCAATATCCAACACTCAATAAAAATAAATTGCGGCAATTTATTTTGCACAAAATGATTTTGCGGCAAAACCATTTTTCCCTGAACCCTGAATCCCGCCTGTGCAGGACTCCAAGCAGCCCTGAACCCGGTGCGTCAGTGCCCAGGACGCGCTACCGCGGTGTATTTTACAGCAGG
>JAPLST010000303.1:0-4645 GCA_026398485.1 bacterium | reverse complement strand
CATTCGCGGAAATGAAACATGGTGGCGGCCAAAACGGCGTCCGCGCCGCCGGTCGTCACGGCATCAAAAAAATGGGCAAAGGTGCCGGCGCCACCCGAGGCGATCAGGGGAATCGTCGTGGCAGTGCTGACGGCATGCAGCAAAGCCAGGTCATAACCGGCCTTGGTGCCGTCGGCATCCATGCTGGTCAAGAGCAGTTCGCCGGCGCCGCGCGTTTCGACATGGCGCGCCCATTTGACCGCGTCAATGCCGGTGGGCGTGCGCCCGCCATGCACATACACTTCCCAGATTGACTGGGCATCCAGCGCGACGGGCGCAATGTCCCATGTCAGGCGCAAGGCATGCGCTTCAGCCGCATTGACGGGCGTGTCTTTGCGGCAATGGCGCGCGTCAATGGCGACGACAATGCACTGTGCGCCAAAAAAAGCGGCGCCGTCCTCAATCAGTTGCGGGCACTGCACCGCAGCGGTGTTGATCGAAATCTTGTCCGCGCCGGCATGCAGCATGATGCGCATGTCGTCGACCGTGCGAATGCCACCGCCGACGGTCAGCGGCATGAAGCACTGCGCCGCCGTGCGCCGCACCACCTCGACCAAGGTGTCGCGGCCTTCGTGCGAGGCCGTTATGTCAAGGAAGACCAGTTCGTCGGCGCCTTCCGCGTCATAAAAGCGGGCGTGCTCGACCGGATCGCCGGCATCGCGCAATGCCAGAAAATTAACGCCTTTGACGACGCGGCCGGCTTTGACGTCAAGACAGGGAATGATGCGGCGGGAGAGCATGCGGAATTTACAAATTACAATTTACAATTTTAAATTTCAGATTTGAAATATGAGATTAAGCACCTGAACCGCTGATGAATATCGAATATTGAACAAGGAATATCGAATGATTAAGGAAAGACCACGGAAATGAATGAAGAACCGCGCATGATGTAATTAATTTGTTCGCCGCGAACAAATTATTGGACATTCCTTGTTCGATATTCAATATTCGCATTCCCTGTCATGGTCATGCCTCAGCGCTTTTTCTTGGCGGCCGAGGTGGAGCATTTTTTGCCGGCATCTGAAGTGGACGACGCGGCCGGGGCAGACGCGGCGGCCGAAGCAGGCGCGGCGGATGAGGTGGCCGGGGCAGGCGGGGTGGCCGAGCCGGATGAGCCCGTGGTGGCAGGCGTGGCGGTGCTGGCGCCTGCTTTATCGGCGGGTTTGTCGGCGGGTTTGCCGGCCGGTTTGTCCGCCGCAGTGCTGCTGACCGGTTTGCGCTTGTAGTCGGTTTCGTAAAAGCCGGAGCCCTTGAAAATAATGCCGGCGCCGCACCCGATCAGGCGCTTGATGCGCCCGCCGCATTGCGGGCATTTCTTGAGCGGCTTGTCCATGATGGACTGGAATTCCTCGAACAAGTGCTGGCAGGCAGTGCAGCGGTACTCATAGGTCGGCATAAGCATCAGCGGGTGGTTTCGAAAATCTTTCCGGTTTTGTGGTCACAAATAGAAAAGTCTTCAATGTGAAATTTCTCGTTGCAGCAGATCGTGAAATGGGCATGGTATTTTTCCTCGAGATTGCGCAAGAGGACGATGTTTTCGCGCAACTGTTCCATGACCATTGGCTGCATTTCTATGCGCAAGTCGCGTTCCGGCCGCTGGATCAGCAGCGACTTGACGGCGCGCTGCACGTCAATGCAGGCGCTGACCAGGGATTTGACGGTGCCGCGCCCTTTGCAGTACGGGCAGGTATCGTAAACGGCATCGCTGATCGATTCCTTGACGCGCTGGCGGGTCATCTCGACCAGGCCGAATTCGCTGATCGGCAGAATGCTGTTTTTGGCCTTGTCTTTCTTGAGCGCGGTTTGCAGGCGGGACAGGACTTCGCGCTGGTTTGCCTTGGCGCGCATGTCTATGAAGTCAATCACGACCAGGCCGCCGATGTTGCGCAGGCGCAACTGGCGGGCGACTTCATCGGTCGCCTCAAGGTTGGTCTTGGTGACGGTGTCCTCCAGATTTTCCGAGGAGACATGCCGGCCGGAATTGACATCGATGGCGATCATCGCCTCGGTTTCGTCAATGACAATGTAGCCGCCGCATTTGAGCCAGACTTTGCGGCGGAAGGCGCGGTCGATGTCTTTCTGGACGTCCCATTTTTCAAAGAGCGGGACTTTGCCGTCATAGAGCATGATCTCGCGGCCGGCGTCGGGTACGAGCCGGCCGACGAATTCCATCACGCGTTTGTACTCCTCGCGCGAGTTGATGGCGATGCGCGCGACGTCCTCGGAAAAGCTGTCGCGAATCATGCGCAAGACCAAGTCCAACTCCTCGTGCAGCAGGGCGGGTGCCGGCAGTTGCTCGTTTTTGGCGCTGATGTCGCGCCATAAATTGAGCAGGTATTGGGCGTCGTTGTGAAACTCCTTGGGGGTGCATTCCTCGCCGGCAGTGCGCACGATCAAGCCGCCGCCCTCGGGCAGTTTGACTTCATTGGCAAGCTGGCGCAGGCGCTTGCGCTCTTCGGGTTTCATGATTTTGCGCGAGATGGAAATCTGCTTTTCAAAGGGGAGCAGGACGAGGAAGCGGCCGGGAATGCTGATGCAGGAGGTCAGGCGCACGCCCTTGGTGCCGAGCGGCTCCTTGATCACCTGGGTGATGATCGTCTGGCCTTCTTTGAGCAGGTCGGTGATGGGGCGGTCACGCGGGGCAGTCGCGGGGCGGTCGTCACCCTCGCCGGCCTCGGCTAATTTGGCGTCGACATCATCACTGTGGAGGAAGCCGTTTTTCTCGAGACCAATGTCGACAAACGCGGCTTGAATGCCGGAGAGGACATTGGTGACGGTGCCCTTGTAAATGTTGCCGATCTGGCATTTGACGCCGGGGCGCTCGATGAAGTATTCTTCGAGGATGCGGTCTTCGACGACGGCGACCCGCCGTTCTTGCGCTTCTTGCGCATCAATCAGGATTTCGCGTTCCATACAACTCCGCGGAGGTACCGGCGGCCGTCGGTGGCGAGGCCATGCCAGTGCGTGTGATCGTGAGGCGGCGAATGTTAGTGTCCGACCATCCCGTCAGCAGCGCGAGAACCTCCTGCGGGCGCACGTACAGGTCGGGCGCGAGCGCAAGATTGAACAGCAGCATGGGCGGGGCCCAGTGCAGGTCAAAGATTCCCGGACGCAGATTCACGTCGCGCGGGCCCGCGCCGGTGGCGCGCGTCAGCGGCAGTGCTGTGCGCGCCAGCAGCGCCGCAATGGCCGCCGTGGTGGGCGCCGGCGCGTCGGCCGGCCACGCACAGGCGTAGCGGGCGCGGCGCACGGCGGCGCTGATCGCCGGCGTGCCGGGCGCAAGCACGTGCGCGGCCACGACGGTTGCCCCGCGCGGCATCTGGCTGCCAAGCATGGCGACCAGCGCCGGCGGGTCGAGCGCGGACGTGAGTCTGATGTCCACATGTTCAGCCGTGCCGGCCATGCCCACAGGGCGCGGCGGGCCAAACGACAACAACGGGTGGGGATGATAACCCTGGCTGTAGGCCAAAGGCAGGCGGGCACGCCGACATGCCCGTACTAACATCCGTAGCAATTCTTTGTGGGACAGAAAACGCAACCGCCCCACGATTTGATACGTGATACGATAACAGAAGGTAGACAGCGGTGTTGTGCTATTCACCAACATACAATCATGGGTGTGCCGGCGGTGGCGTTACGCCCCGGGCAGCGGCCACTGGCGAACCAAGGTGTGGCGTGGCCCGGCCGGCGTAAGTTCGCTGGCATACAAACTAACCTGCGCAAATTCAGTTGCTCCAAACAGCGCGTGGGCCGCATTCGGCACCGCGCGCGACAAAGCGGCCTCATCCACCGCGGTGCGGTGCGCAAGGCGCGCCAACGTGACATGCGGGGTAAAGTCGCGTTCTTCGCGACCGAATCCGCATGTCTCCAATGCGTGCAACAAATCGTCAGCCACGGCACAAACTTGCGCCCGGCCGTCGCCCACGCCGGCCCACAACACGCGTGGCCGTGCCAAGGCCGGAAAGCCGCCCAGGCCTGCAAGCGCACATATGAACGGAGCGTGGCCTGCCAGCGCGGTTTGGACGGCGCAATCAATGTCACTGACCATCGTCAAGGGCAGCGTGCCGAAAAATTTGACCGTCAAATGCAGTGCCTCGCGGCGGCACCAGCGCGCGCCGGGCAGCAGCCGCTCAAGGGCCGGCTTCAGCGTCAACAGGCGGGTGCCGACCTGCTCGTTCAGATCAAAAGCAAGAAACAGCCGCGCGTGGTGCACTTCGGCCTGTGGTTCAGCACGCTCACCGGCCCGCGCCGGTCTGCGTTTGTTACAAGCTACCAAGTGGTTATTATAGCGATTGTCCACCAGTTCTGTCAATCGCCTGCGGAATCCCCGGAAATTCCGATATAAGGGAAAATGTGAAACTGACGTAGCCAAATCTGTTGTGGGGCCTGCGCGTGCGTGGCCGGAGGGTGAGGTAGGGCGGTCAGGCCCTGACCGCCGTTGCTGCTGGCGCGCGTCCGAGGTAGGGCGGTCAGGCCCTGACCGCCGTTGCTGCTGGCGCAACGACGACCGCGGCGGTCAAGGGCCTGACCGCCCTACCTGTCTGCGCGCTCTACGCCGGCGGCTCCCGTGGCAGGATCGCCGCAAGGGAATGCGACTCCCCTT
>JAPLST010000122.1:1161-1924 GCA_026398485.1 bacterium | reverse complement strand
GTGGTTACGCATCTGAGGTAGGGCAGGCTACCCAGCCTGCCATTGCTGCACCTTCTGGCCTTGCGGTGGGGCTGGCAATTGAAACGGAGATGGCAGGCTGGGTAGCCTGCCCTACTCGGATGGATCATTCCTTGAGACGGGCCTGAAAAGCCGCCAACCATCATAGGGGAGCGCAGGGTGGATCTGCAATAGCCAATGCTAAAGTTGCCGCGCAGGCGCCGACGGCAGGATTGGTGGAAGCAAAGATTGAGAAAAGGACGCTGGCGCGCCTTTTTACTCAATCTTATTCACCCACGATCCCGTCAACGGCGGGATCGTGGGGGTCTCAGGCGCACCCACCCGCCCAACTCGTATGCGCACTTGCGTTCGCCGTGTTTTTAACTATGTTTGCCTTTGCTTCTGTGTTTGCACCGCCGGATCTATGCGGAACTGCGTTTCAGATGGGCCGCATTGCTCTTGCGCGTCACTATCGTTCTTAATGATCTCCACGAATTAGCGCCATATCGCACGTTGACATGCCGGATGGAATAAGGATATAATCCAGCGGACAACAGCAGCGCAAATGAGCAGACAACGATGATGAACACAGCGAACAACGACTCGCGCGACATGGCCTCTGCGGACGGTGGCATCGCACGCTGACACGCTCATTCGGTGGATCAAGGACAAGCGGCTCGAAACGCCCGCGACGCTGTTCCTTGAGATGCACCGGCCGCTGATGCCGCTGGCGTGGCCGGCCGCCGTCCTGTGCGGCGCGTTCGTC
>JAPLST010000122.1:0-1142 GCA_026398485.1 bacterium | reverse complement strand
GGCGCTGCGCGATCCCGCCCTCTTGGACACACTGCTCGACCGCCTTGCCGGCCGCACCGGTGACACTCCTCGCACGGATGCGCCGGCATGAATCATGCCGACTGGTTTATCACGCTGCTCATGCTGACGCTGATGGCGGCGGTGCTGTTCTGCTTCTGGCGCGCGCAGCGGGGCAAGCTGTCGTACATCCGCCAGATCGCCGGCGTGGCGGCGATGGAGGAGGCCGTGGGCCGCACGACCGAAACGGGCAAGCCGATCCTGTTTATTGCCGGCGAGACGGGCATCCAGGACATCATCACGCACACGGGCATGGCCGTGCTGGCCCATGTGGGCCGGCTGGCGGCCCAAATGCGCACGCGGCTCATCGTCCTGATGTCCGTGCCCGAGGTGTATCCGCTGGCCGAGGCGACGCTGCGGCAGGCGTACATGTCCGAGGGCGCGCCCGAGCTGTTCAACAGCACCGAGCAGGTGCGTTTCCTTTCGAGCGATGGCGTGGTGTTTGCCGCGGGCGTGTCGCGGCTGGTCGAGGAAGAGCGGCCGGGTTGCGTCATTTTCTTCGGCGGCTTCAACTTCACGGCGCTGCTGCTGACCGAGCCGGGCGCGCGGCTGGGCATCCTCCAGATTGCCGGCGACCCCTCGCTGTTCCAAGTGCCCTTCTACGTCTGCACCTGCGACCACACGATCATTGGCGAGGAGTATTTCGCCGCGGGCGCGTTCGTCAGCCCCGACCCGCGCCTGCGCAACAGCCTGCTGAGCCAGGACCTTATTAAGGCCGTGTTCGTCAGCATCATTCTTGCCGGGCTGCTGTGGATGGTGGTGAGCCCATGCCCGGAAATCAGGGATCCCGCCGCGCCGCCGGGCGCTGCCGCCGTGACGCCTTCAAGCCATCATTGTCTTGCAACCCTGCTGAAAAGCTACAAGTAGGCCGTTGCGCCGGACCACGGGAAACAAGACTACATGAAGAGGAACATTGTCAAGCTGATCACCTTCGGCGCCGGCCTTTACTTTCTGCTCGAATTCCTGCTGCCCGAGCAGATGCCCGGCTGGCTGGGCGGATTCCGGAATCCGTTCACCCGCTGCTTCACCGAGGTCAACAATTTTCTCATGGTACTCGGCGCGATGGGCTTCCTGCTCGGCCCGCT
>JAPLST010000180.1:11062-18867 GCA_026398485.1 bacterium | reverse complement strand
GTTCGGCGGGTCATCCGGCACGTCGGGCGTCTCGCGCACCTCAAGGCGCAGCGTCACACCCGCGGAAGGAAATTGTGTCACGACCGGTTTTGACACCCATTCCACGAGCGCCAGGCCGGGCACTGCGCTGGTGTGATTGCTGACCGCGCAGGCATAGCCAGTGGCGGCGATATCGCGCACCAACAGGGTGCCTTTCTGGCCGTTGAAGATCGCGGGCCGCGTGGCCGCACCGCTGCCATAAAACGCCGAGTCAAGGTTGGTGCCTAGCAAGTCCGCCGCCTGTCGCGTGCTGGGCATGACCCCGCGGGCCTACCGCAAGGAGACGCCGCGCCGCGCGCTGACCAGTGACCGATGACCGATGAACGATGAACGGACTGCGCGCTCACAGCGGCAGCTCCGGCCCGGGCAGATGGCCGGCCTCGATCAGGGCAACGGTCCCGAGTAGGCCACCCCAATGATAGAATGCGTCGCTGTATTGATAGTTGCAGCCGAGACCGGTGTTGGCGCAATAGTTCTCGTGGACATGGCCGTCCGATCGCCATTCTTTGAGCAATAATTCTTTGCACTTGTGGGCGAGGTCGGCGCAGGCTGGTTGCAGGTCATAGCGGCGCAGGCCCAAGTACACCAGAAAATTCATCGGCGCCCAAATGCGGCCGCGCCAGTAATGCTGCTCCGGGAACGCGGGATCGTCGCGTGAAATCGAGGGCAGTACCCAGTCGCCCCAGAATTCTTTGGGATTATAGAGATGCTCGGCGACCATGCGGCGGGCTTGTTCCGGCGTCGCCACGCCGGCCAGCAATGCATAGAAATTGGTGGGCGAGATGCGTTGGCTGAATGCGCCCGTGTCGGTGTGGCGGTTGAGGAAGATGCCGCGCGCGGTGACTCGCAATCGCGGATGTACAGACTGTTAAGCCCCACGTCCTGCAGGCAGGCGCAATGCGTGCGCGGATCCACCGGCAAGTTGTCGTACATGGGCGAGTTGTCGAGACCGGATTCGAGGCCGGTGCCATAAAATTCGCCGACGCCTTTGGTTTCCCATTCGTTGCCGAGCACAGGCGGATACGGATTGGAACCCCAAGCGAGCAGGCCGTCCATCATGCGTGCCTGCGGCCACCAACGGTTCCAGGTCAGCAGGTCGTCGAAGAGCATTTTCACAAACCACTGGTCGCGATGCAACCGGTAAATCTCGCGCACCATCATGGAGCCGACGGGCGGCTGCGAGCGGTCCAGACTCTTAAAGCCGTGGCCGTTGGAGGTGTTCGGGACAAAACCGGCCGGCGTCTTCTCGCGCGTGATTTCCGTGGCATTCGCGTAAGCGAGTGGTTTGTTGTCGAGCGCCGCCATGTAAGCCGCGAAATAGGTGTCCCAGCAGAACAATACCCAGCCGCCGTTGGTGCAATTCCAGATGCGGCTGACCGGGCTGATGACGCGCGCGCCGTCGGGCTCGAAGATGGTGTCCCATGCCAGGCAGGTCTGACTGGCGGCATAGACGTCGGCGAGATCCCCAAAATTACTCCTGGCCGCAGCGACACGATGCCGTTGCTGGTCAAGCACGCGGCGGATTTCCTCGACGCTGCGCGGGCGGCCGCCGGCCAGACCGACCGGCCCGCTCAACGGCAGCGCGAGATAGGGTGACAGGGTCGGGAATTGGTGTTCCGCAATGGGCGCGCAGGTGGCGAAGAATTCGCAGACGCGGTCGGGCCAGTGCGCGGTGAGGTGCGTGCCAGCGACAACGACATGCCCCGGCCGGTTCCACAAAAATCCGCCTTGGACAATCAACGTGGCGGGCTTGACCTGATTGGCCAGCGGGGTGACCAGCAGCAGAAAATCATCGCCATCCAGACCGGATTCGACGTGCAGCGTGATGTCTTTCCACGTGATGCGCAGTTCGGTGTAAGCGCCGTCGTACGAGCGCAGGCCGGGGTGAATCTTCTCGGCCTCCGCGTCGCGCCGGCCGATCAGCGCCTCGCCGAGGAAACATCCGGAGCGATATTCCTTGATGCCCAGATGCAGGGCAAAGCCCGCCGGCAGGAGCACGTGCGACAAGACGCTGCGCGTGTTCCAGGTGTTCCAGCCGCGGCCCAAGTCATGTTGCAGGTTCGTGTACTGTGTATTCATCGCGTGATGATGGTGCGCAGGCGCGCGGCGAGATTCTCGGCCATGAGCGTGTGGCCTTCCGTGCCGGGATGCACCAGGTCACAGGTCAGGTCGGAGAACTGCGAAAGGATGTCCGCGCCCTCGATCAGATGCACGCCGCGTGCGGCGAATTTAGCGGCGATGTCGCGCAGTGCGGCGGCGAAGGCGCGCACGGTATGCGTCACCGCGTCGGGCTCGCTCAGAACATCCGCGGCGCTGGGAAACGGCGTGATCAGCACGACCGGCTTGCCCGGCCGGCGGGTGGTGAGGGTCTCGGCCAGATAGCGCGCGCGGCGGGCGAACTCGTCGGGCGTGAAGCTGTTGCGCATGTTGACGCCCAACTCGCAGGTGATAAAATCCCAATCGTCACGCGATGCGAGATAATCGGCAAACACCGGTTCGCAGACACATGCGCCAGACAACCCCAGATTCAGCACATCCACGCCGAGGCGCCGGGCGGTCTGCGCGACATAGCACTGCATGCGCGTGACGGGCGAGTAGCCATGCGTGATCGACGAGCCGTAGGTCAACCAGCGTTTTGCGGGCTTCTCGTCCGCGTGCGGCGGGCGGATGGCGCAGCCCATCAAGTCAACGCCGTGGAACAGCATCGGGCCGTCGAGCACGATGCGCCAGACTTGCGGGGCAAATGCATGTGTGCTCAGCACTTCTGCGCGCAGTTTCGCAAAGGGGCTGGTTTCAAAGTCGAGCACATGGCGATAGAGGCCATTGGCAGGCAAGCGCACATGGTTTTGCACAAAATCGCCGCGATAGACAAAGAGGTCGCTGCCGCTGAGCGAGGTGAGCACGATGGCGAGTCGCCGCCCGCGCTCGACGACAAAGCGCAGCTCACACAGCGTCGTGTCGCCGGCGACCAGCGCGCCGTTCTCGAGTTGGTCAACGACCGCCTTGGGAATGCGCCGCACCAGCGGGCCGGGATAGCCGGCGGCGGTATCGAGCTCGGCGATGTTGTGCAACTCCAGCAGGGACGAAAAGGACGTAAGGGACATAAGGGATGAGGGGTGTTATGGTTTGTTGGACTCTTGTTGGTTGCGTGTGGCCAGGCGGGCTTTGGTCATGCGCTCGCGCAACCCGCCCTCTTTCAGGAAATCTTGTTCCAGTTTTTGAATTTGTTTGTCGAGCAGATAACAAGCCACTTTGGTCAGACCAATGATGACATTTGCGCAGATTTCTGGATCGGCGTGTTCGATGCCTTTGCGGAATGTTTCGTAATTGGCGTCGGGCTTGCGACACAGCTCGCGCATGCGTTTGGCGTAGGGGTGATTAGCCGGCCATTCAGCGAGGCCGCGACGCCGCAAGAAATCGCGCAAGTCACACAGCAATTCCTCAAGGCTGGCGCGGGCGACATTGGTCAGTTTGATTTCCATTTCTTTGGAGGTGCCGGAGGCCATGCTGGCCTCGGCGATGTTTTGTTTGCCGGAACGGGCTGCCTGCACCATCTGGTCGATCGTGCGATCACCCCGCGTGAAGAACCGTCCGCAGAAATACACGGTGGCGTCCGCGGCGATTTCCGCTTTCTGATAGGAGAGCAGCTTTTGATAACCACCATGCGCAGGGATGAAACCGTGTGGGTTGGCTTTCATGGGAGTGCTCCAATGGTGATTGAGGACCTAAGGGACGAAAGGGACATAACGTCTTTTGGTCGTTGCCATGATTGTTGCAGCGGTTTGCAAATGCACTTCTCACCGGCGTGATGGTGCTTGGGTCAGGACGGCATGCAGGGCAGTGTAGGCCGGCTTGGGTTGCAACTGCTCGTCGAACGGCAGTGCGGCGCCCTTGCCCTTGAAAAAGTGCGGCACCCAGGAGTGCCGGTCGGTGAAGCCCCACATGACAAAAGTATTTATGCCGGACGTCATGGCCGTTTCCAGCAACGCGCGATAAATGTCGGCTTGCTGCGCGAGCGCGGTTGGCTGGACCGGCATGGGTAATTGCACATCCACTTCGGTGAACTGCACCGCGAAGCCGGCAGTGCGAAAGCGGGCGATATTCTCCGCCAAGCGCGCCGGCATCTCTGGTGTGATGTGCATCTGCATGCCGACCGCATGGATTGGCACACCGGCGGCTTTGAGGCGCGTGACCAGGGCCAGCGCGGCGTCTGATTTCGCGTTCATACCCTCAATCCCGAAATCGTTGTAGACCAACTGGGCGGCCGGGTCAGCTTCGTGTGCCCATTGAAATGCCCAGGCGAGGTACTCCGGCCCGAGCTTCTTCAGCCAGAACGAATCGCGCAGCGCCGGGCCGTTGTCATCGAAGGCTTCATTGACGACATCCCACATGGCAACGCGGCCGCGATAGCGTCCCACCAGCGTTTGAATATGCTTTCTGAGAATTGCTTTTACTTGGGCGGGCGTCTGGGTGCCGTGTTCGAGCCATAGCGGCAATTGCTGGTGCCAGACCAAAGTATGGCCGCGCACCTGCATGCCGTTGGTCGCGGCAAAGGCGACGATGGTGTCGGCATTGGTGAAATCATACTGGTCGGGTTGCGGGCAGAGCGGGCCGAACTTCATGGCGTTCCCGGCCACCAGCATGTTGAACTCGCGCGCCAGCACGGTGCGATAGCCGGCATCATCGCGCAAGGTCTGCGCTTCCACGGCGGCGCCGATGAAAAAGCCCTGTGGTGCGGCGAGTTGACGCAACGATGCGGTGACGGTGTTGGAAGCATGCACGGGTTGGTGGGGTGGGATTGACGATCCTAGGCGGGCACTTCCGACGCCGGCAGGATCATTGCTGAGGGCAAAAACAGGCAGACAGAAAAGCAGCACGGCAGCACACCCATGGCGCAATTGTGCCTGAGACCGGACGCACAGGGCATAACGGATGAAGCCGGGAGCGCTTGCTTTCATCTGCGGTAACCAGAGGGGTGAAAGGACATAAGGGACCTCAAGGACTTAAATGACCGATGTGTCCTTGTCGTCATTGGTCTTCATTATAGCAAAGGTGGGGCCGGGCGTGTTGTGGAACAGTGATTGCTCGTCCTTGATGTCCTTGACGTCGCTTGCGTCATTCGCCAGGGACGCCGGTTGTTATATTAGTGCTCCTTCGAGCAGTGCCACGCCGGGGCATTCCATGGTGAAAGAAACATGATCGCCTTCGCGGTGCAAGGCGGTGGCCGGCGCCGCCTGCAATGCATTCTGGGCGCGCAGCGCGGCCAGTTGCGCGGGCGTTGGATAGGCCGGCGCGCCGAGGGCACGCCATGCGGCGACGATATTATTCTCCTGCGCGCCGATGCGCGTCAGCGTCGGCGGGCCGGCCTGCGCCGGCAGGGCCACCCGCACGGTTACTTCACATGCCGGCGCGGTCTCGTGTTCGGGATAGGCATAGACCAGCACGGCGCCACGACCATTATCACGCGTGGCAATCGCATTGACCAAGGGGGTGCCGCCGGTGCACGGCACGCGCGTGTGGCCGAGCCGATTGAGCAACTGGTGCGCGAACCAAGCCGGTTTGCGCAGGCCGTGCAGACTGAGCAGGCCGTAATGCCCTTGAAACTCCGCCGTTTGAAAACCGCATTGATTGTAGATGTCGCTCAGACACCAGAAGGCAAAGGCATCGGCCTCGTGCGCCGCGTCCGCCATGGTCTTGACGACAAAGGCGGCTTCGAGCGGCGTCTCTTTCAACGGATCGTGCGGGAACCATGAGCGGCCCCATTCATTCCAGTGCACTTCGCCGGACCAGCCGCGCTGGTCGAGTTCGCGGCGCACACCGCGGATTACGCCGCTGGCGAAATGCGGTGAATCCTCACGCTTGTCGTGTGGCGGGCCGTCAAACGGCGAGAGCGGCGCGCTGGCAGAATCATTATTGTAAACATGCGTGATCAGGTAATCCGGCGATGTGCCGTCTTTGGCGGTGAAGTCGAGAAAGGCGGAGAGCCATTCGCCGCGCGCGGTCGAGGGCCCGCCAATGCGCAGCTCTGGGTCAACCGATTTTATGGCGCGCCATGTGGCCGACCACAATTGGAAAAACTCCGCTTGGCTGCCACTGAAAAAGGCGCCGCGCAGGTTCGGCTCGTTCCAGCATTCAAAATACCAGGAGCGCAGTTCACTGCGGCCATAACGTGCCAGATGATGTTGCACACCCTCGGCGACGAATGCCGACCACTGCGCCAGGTCACGCGGCATGCCGACGGCATTGCCATCCGGCCAGCAGCGTGCGGGATCGTCGGTGAAATCAGGCGGCATGAAGCAGGTGGTGTAGACCGGTTTGACGCCGAGGTCGAGCAGGCCTTCGAGGGCGAGATCGATCAACTGCCAATTGGCGTGTTTGTGGCGTTCGGCCGCGGGCGTCTGCCAGTCGGCCAGATCATGACCCCAGGCATACAGCGGCGGCGCGTACATGGCGACGGCGCGGACATGGCGCAGCCCGAGTTCATCGCGGGCCATGCGCACATGGTCGAGCACGCGGGCATGGGCGAGCCAGCGGAACTGGTCAATATTGCCGATCGGCGCCCACGTGTGGCGGAACGGCGTGGCGACAGATGTGGCGGCGGTCCAGTCGGGTGAAAAGGACACCGGAGACGTAAGGGACATAACGCAGACTGTCTTGTTCATGATGCACCTACCTGATAGCGAAAAAGTTCCTCGCGCGCGAGCTGCACCCAGCGGCCGATGCGTCCGGGCTCATGGTGCACCGTGTGCGTGTCTTTAAGAATGATCTGCAGATTGAGATGGCCAGCCACTGCCAGCGTGGCGCGCAGATCGGCGCGAATGCCTTCTTCATCAAACGTCGGCCCGCACACCAGCGTGGGCAGCGGCTTGCGACAATATACATAGGCACGGCCAAGCTGCGCCGCCATGCGCGCCTGGTCCGCCCACGGCGAGACCGACACACAGCGCAGGCGCGGCACCTGCCGGATTATTTCCCAGCGTTCGTGCAGCCCCTCGCAGCAGCCATAATAGTTCAGGCCAAACAGGGCGCTGAGTTCGTTTTGATAGGGAAAAATAAACTCCGCAAACATGGCTGGGCTGACGCCGACGGTTTCCTGCGACTCGGAAAAGCCCCACAGGTCGCAGAGTTGCACCGGCGCACCGGGCGCGCGGTCCGCGCGCGGCAATTCGTCGGTGTGACCGGCGCCGCCCGAGCCGATGTTGTCATTGCGACAATTGTCGTGCAGCAGTCCTTCGCGCTCGAACCAGCGCATGAGGTTGAGCTGGTCATCGCGTAGAAACGCCATCAGCCGGTGCACGCCGTCTGGCTGGTCGTACATCAGCAACATCAGGTTCTCAAGACCGACCAAGTCGACTGCCTGGATGGTCAGGCCATGGGTCCACCAATAGGTTTCGCGGTGCAGGCGCGGTGGCAGCAAGTCGCCGAACAAATCGTCGGCCAGTTCGACCGTCTGCGCCGTGACCGCGCGATCCACGGTTGGTTCGCGAAAGCGCAACTTCGGCAGGTCGCGTTCGAGATCTTGAAGCGGATAGGCATCCCATGTCATGCTGGCACCCGGCGCGTCGCTGACGCGGTGCTTGCTGACGGTCACGCCATAGTTGCCGTAGTTGATTTGCCAGGGGATTTCCAGAAATGGATAGGTCGAGCGGTCGCATTTGATTTCATCGTGCCAGAAAATGCGCTGGCGCAATTGCGTTTCAAACGCACGCAATTGTGGATTGCAGCACGTCAATGCAGCGACGGGGATCAGTTCGTTCCAGGCGTTC
>JAPLST010000180.1:0-11044 GCA_026398485.1 bacterium | reverse complement strand
ATGAGCGGACGTTCCGCGCGCAAGCCGTTGGTCAGGCGCGCCAGCCGGATTTTCTCGAGATTGGCAGCGCCGGCGGCAATCTCCGCAACGCGCGCGGCCAGACGTCGCAACAGGTCCCGTTCATCCCGCGTATATGGTGGATTGTTCATGTCGCATTCAGCGCCGGCTGAGTTTCTCGTAAGCCTCGTTATACCACAACGCGTTCTGCACCGGCGTGTTGGCCGGAATGTGATTGCCGACGGCCAGGAAATAGCCCGGACATGCTTTGCCGATGGCCATGCAGCGTGCGACCTCGCTATAAATCTCGGTCTTGGTGCCGCCCAGCAGAATGCGCGTGTCGGCGTTGCCGATGAAGGCATGAGTCTTGCCATATTTGTCGGCGATATGCTGCATGTCGGTGCATGGCTCGAGCACCAGCGCATGCGCGCCGGCGGCGACGACATCGTCAATGAACATGCTGTAATTGCCGTCGGAGGTGTAGACGATTGTCTTGCCGCTGTCGCGCAACGGTTGGAAAAAACGCTGGTAGGCGGGAAAGACATGTTCGCGATACCAGGCCGGCGCGATGAACGGGCCGGAGGTCCAGACGATGTCATCGTGCACCATGACGACCGGCACGTCCACAGCGGCCAGCGCGTCAAAGTAGCCCTGAATCCAGGCATTGTAGCGATCCGTCAGCCGGCCGAACGCGGCGGGATCCGTGCCGGCGGCCAGCAGCAGCATGTCCCAGCCGAAAATCTCGATCAGGCCGGAAACGCAGGTGATGTAAATGCCGGTCATGTTGACGCCGTCGGGATTGGCGGCGCAATTGGCGTGGTAATGCGCCTCGAAGGCGCGCGTCCAGGCGGCTTGGTCGCACGGGCCGTAGGTTGCCATGGGATCGAAGGCCAAGGCATCTTCGGGCGTGGCAAACGGGCAGGCGACCTGGTCGTCGCGATCGACGCCGCCGGCGGCGTATTCCGCGTGGCCCATGCTGGTGTGCATTTTCTCGAGCGGCTGGCGATGCACCAGGACTGACCAGAAGAAATCATAGGGCCACGCTTTGAAAAAGGCGCGCCGCGCGCGCTCCTTTATGTCGGCCGGGCTGGCCTCGCTGACGGCGATGCCCGTCACGGCGGTGAGCAATTCCCAGTGCGACTCCGCCGAGTATTCCGTGCGCGGCACGCGCGCCGGCATTTGCAATTTCAGGGCAAGCAGGCCGTCAATGTAGGACATGGGATGGGCCGGTGGTTTACAGTTTGCAGTTTTCGGTTTTCAGTTTGCAGCAATGGCAGTTTCAGAGCAGGGCACTACCAGCGGAAATACCGATACGGATTGTCGCCCAATTCAAATTCCTTGGGGGTGTAATCCGGCAGATAATCGTCGTGGTAGAATTTGTCCGGCGCGCGTTGCGCCCGCAGATAGAGCTTCTCCGGCGAGTCGCACAAGCCGCCATGAATGCCGGCGTCGAACAAGCGAATGGCAATGACGTTGGTGCCGCCCTGCACAAGGTTGGCCGGCACGGCATAGCGGCGCGGCTCGTTCCAACTATCTGTTTCGCCGATCTTGGCGCCATTGAAAAATGTCGTGTCTTTCTGGTCGGCGCGGCCAATTGAGAGTTCCAGCGCCTTGCCCTTGAAGCGCGCCGGCAGCACGACGATTTTCCTGAAGACGGCCTCGCCATCAGCCCATTGCCACCGCGGCCCGTAACTTTCCATGTAGGCCGGCACGGGTTTCTGCTCCCAACCATTTGTTGCCGCATCAGGCTGGACAAGCGCCGTTGCCGCGGCGCTGAAACCGCGGTCGCCGTTCCATGCGCGTTTGAGACTTTCCACTTGTGGATCAGTGAGCTGCACGTCCCACAGGCCGGCCAGCATGACCGGGTGATCGGGCTGCTGCAGCAAGGTCATGAAACGCTGATCCTGCGTGAAGGTTGCGCCGAGGTTGGCGAGCAGTTGTGCCAGCGCGCGCATCTGCCGCCAGCGCGTGAAGCGGAAGTAGGTTTTCTCATCGGCGGGTAGCCAGCGCGGATCGATCTGGCAGAAGATAATCGAGCCAGTGCCACTGACCATGCGGCCGAGCTGGCCGTCGGCGCCACTCTCGATGGCTTCGCTGGCCATGATCAGCCAGGCTTCGTGATCCGCGCGCCAGCGCAAATCCGAGGCGCTCAAGCCGGCGCATTCCGGCCACTCCGGCGCGTCTAGCGCGCCATGGAATTCTGCACGCTGCTCGAGCACGAGGCCGTGCGGCTGCGGGCCGGCGCCTTGGCGCATCAAATACAGCACATGCCCGCCGCGCGCGGTGATGGCCTTGACGGTTGCCGCCGGCGGTGTGGCATTCGCGCCGACAATCAACAATTGCAGATCGGTGCCGGGCGCGGTGAATTTCGTGTAGACAATGCCCATGTCGTCGAGTAAGCGCGCGCCACGGTCATCGCCGAGATACGCCACACGCGTGGCTTTGGGCGTGATTGGCGCCGTCAGGACATAGTCGAGCACCTGCGCCGCCAGCCGCGCCGCGGCTGGATCACTGGCGGCATGATCTTCCAAATCGAGCGTGCAGAACGTGACGCGCCCGCGGCCGAACTCCATTTCCATCAAGGGCGTGTACGCCAAGTCAAATTCGCTTTCCAGGATGGGGCGCCAGGAGGTGCGATGCGGTTTTTCAATCGGGCAACTTGAGACGCCGCCGCGATTGCCCCAGTGCCAGCCATAGGAGGGATAGCCCTCGAAACCGGGGAAGTCGGGATAGGCGGGCACGAGCGCGCTTTCGCCGCGCCAGTCGCGCAGGTCGTCGTCATCAAGGCCGGCCACAACGGGGTGGCGCGGGTCAATGCGGAAGACACGACGCGAGAGGTGCGGCGCCGTGCGCAGGCCGAGCGCGAACGGCGTCCACTGCGGGTCTTGGGCGCAGACCAGCAAACGGCCGCCACCGCGCACAAAATCAGCCAAGCCGGCCGGCGGATCATTGCCATGCGACAGTGCCGCGCGGCCGATGACCAGCGTTGGCGGGCCGGCGGTCAAGGCGGCACCGGGTGCGACCGGCAGCACGATGATGCCCAACTGCTGCAAAAGCCGCGTTGTGGCGCCCGGCGGATCGTAGATTTGCACGCGACCCGGCAGTCGGGCCGGCGGCGCAACCACGCGGAAGGCCAGACTGTCGCGCTGAAGATTGGTGCCGATGGTGGCGGCCAGGGAGAGCAGGCCGGCGATGGACGAAATGGACGAAATGGACGAAATGGACGAAATGGACGAAATGGACGAAATGGACGAAATGGACGAAATGGACGAAATGGACGAAATGGACGAACGAAATGGACGAAATGGACGAAATGGACGAAATGGACGAAATGGACGAAATGGACGAAATGGACGAAATGGACGAAATGGACAGGGGAACAGAGAGGGGAATGAAGACGTTTTCACCGACTGCGATCATGCCGCTGGTGGTGCCGGCGGCGATGCCTGTGCCGGCGAGGTCGGCGCGCCAACACGCGGTGTAGCTCTGCGGCGTGCGGCTGTCATTGATCAAGACGATCTGCTTCTGCACGGTCTCGCCTGGCCGGTAGCTGTGGTCTTTTTCGGTGAACGCGCCCGATGCGCCGGCGAGCCACGCCAGTGTTGGCCCGTTGACGGACATCAAGGTGAGGCCGGCCGGCCGCGCGGTCGATGCCAGGGCGAACCCGCGCAGATCGCCGCGCTTGACCGAGGCCACGTACGGGCCGCGCGCGCCGGGCGCCAGCGCGCCGACATAGTCGTACTGCGCCGATTCCTCGCTCGGCCACGGCACCAGCCCGCCGGTCAAGCCCCACGTGCGCCAGGCGCGCCAGGTGTTGCGGACGAACAGGCCCTGCAGGTTCTGGAAATTCAACGTCTCAGTATGGGCCTTGTCGCCGTTCCACATCTTGTAACTCTGGCCATTGAGAAACTGGGTTGGGATCATACGACGGTAGGCGTCCGCTTCGGTGCGATAGGCCAGCGCGCCTTGGTAGATGGCGCAAAACTCGGTGATGAGCGGTTCGCTCTGCATGTTGTTGCCATAGCCATTGCGGCCGCGGAACAAGGTGCAATCGAGTGGCGTGCCGAACTCGATCCCGCAAAACGGCAGAATCCCGTTGGTGGCCCAGGCGGAGAGCCATTCCTCGCGCTCCTGCAATGGAATCAGATCCAGATACATGTTGCAGGTGTGCAGGTCGCCGACGTACGTCCCGTGGTGGGTGAAGAAGGGGCGCGTTGGGTCGACCTGCTTCATCATGCGCAAGCCCTCGATGCCGGCCGCGGCGCGGCAGAGATACTCATTATAACTGCTGCAATTGGTCATGCCGAGCATGCGCGGATCCTGGTCGTTACCGTTGCCGAAATAATTGGCGCTGGAGCTCCACATGATGACGGCGGGATAGTCGCGGTAGCGGCGCAACTCGGCGCGCATGCGCTCGAGAAAACGCTGCGTGTTGGTCGGGTCGTCACGCCACGTGCGCAGACGCCATTGCGCATCGACGAGGTAATTGTTCATGCTGGGCGCGGGGCCCATGAGCGGAAAGCCCTTCTGGCTGGCGCGTTCGCAGATCAGCTCGCGGTAGTGCAGCACGCCGCGCTTGTCGGTGTCGAACGGCCACAGCTCGGCAATGTTGAAGCCGGCATGCACATAGCCGTCAATGCGGCCGTCGAACACGGGCACCGACAGTGTGCTCCATTGATCTGCAAAACAGGTGGGCCGCAGGCGGAATTCGCTGCCATTGAGGAAAATCTTGCGGCCCTCGATCCAGCATTCGCGGAAGCCGAATTCCTGGGCGGCGACATCCTGCATGCCCGCGCCGCGCGCGTCGAGTTGCAACGTGTACAGGTTCGGCTGGCGATAGTCCCACAGGCGTGGATTGGCCCATGGCTCGGTGATGCTGACGACCTGGCGCGCGGCGGGGGACACGCGCACGCGGCGCGTGAACGTCTTTTCAACAATCCCGTTCGTGCCGATGCACGCGGCGGTCAGGGTGACTTCGCCGGCCTCGGTAATGCCCGCCAGCTCAACATCCAGCGCGATTTCCTTGCGGCGCGTCGAGGTGCGCACAAACACATCGGCGACCTGCGGGCCGCGCGGCCGCCGGTGCAGGAATACTTCGCCGATGATGCCCTTGCTCTCCAGTTGCGCCTTTTCGAGCTTGACCTGGTCATGGCCCATGTAGTTGGCCACCATGCCTTCATCCGCGGCGGCGATCACCTTGACGAGCAGCGTCACATTAGTCTGCGCGCCGACGGCGGTGGTAATGTCCACCTCGCCGGCTGGCCAGGCGACGCGGCCGCAATGCGTGCCGTTGACATACACATCCGCGTCGGTGCTGATGCGCCGGAAATCAAGGATGAGCGCGCTGCCCGACCACGCCGATGGAATGGCCAGCGTGCGCGCATACCAGCCGCGGTTGGCGTCGTCGATGCGATCCCATGCCGCGCCACTGCCTTTATTGATAACGTACGGCGCGGCGCATTTCTTCCATGAGCCGGGGACATACATCTGGCCCCACGCGCCGCGCGGTGCTTTTTGCGCATCACCTTCGGCCGGCATGAACTGCCAGATGCCGTTCAGGCAGATGCGCCCGCGGGTGGCGCTGCGCGATTCGACCGGCTCGCGTCCCCAGCCGGGTTGACTGCCGATCGCGCCGGCCGACACGGGCGGTATGACGGCGGCCGGATTGACGGCCGGCGCGGGCACGACGGTGGTCGTGAGTACCGCCGCCACGGGTGCGGCGCCGGCGTCCGCGCGTTGACAAGCGGTCAGCAACAGCATGCCTGCGCCGAGACACAGAAGTGCCGGCGCGATGCGGCTAAAAATATTGTGGGTGGTCATCGAGCAAGGGGATCTGATTGTGTTGAAAGGTTGCGCAATGTATGGGAGAATTGCGAGACACGGCATGCGCCGCGCGGGGCTTGCCGCCGAAGAGCCATGCGCCAGGCAGCAACGCACACGAGCGGCAACAGCAGGGTTGGCTCAGGCGTCAAGATGAATGTGGCCGCGCCGGCTGCGCCGACGGCGTAACGCGTGTTGCCGGGCGTGAGCGTCATGGTGACGGTCTGGTTCAGCGCGTCCGGGCGCAGCGTGACCACGTGCAGTGCCTGGTTGCTGACGCCCATGGGCAATAGCAGCGACCAAGTGGTGTCCGTAGCATAGTGTACACATTGCGTGGCCGAGCCGCCCAGTGTGAAATCCAGCACCAGCGGCGCGCGCGCGTCGCTGCGCGTGATGACAAAACCGTCCGTCACAGCCGTAACCATGGCCGTCACCACGAGCATGTCCGGGCCGCCGGCGCCGGCGCGCCACGCCGGCATGCCATACTCATAGGCGCCCTTGTCGGGCAAGCCGTTGGTCGGGTCGTTGTAGCCCGGCACGATCACGCCGTCGCGCGTGTAGCTAGGGATCCAGGCGCCGGTGTTGCGCGCGATCGCGTTTGATTGCAGCGTGAACAGAAAGCCGTACACATCCGTGAAGCCCGGCGTCAACACGTTGGTGGTGAATAGATTGTCGCTGATCTCGGCGGCGCTGAAATCATCGCGCGGCTTGTAATACCTGGCTGGCGGATTGGTGTAGCAACAGGTGATGTTGTTGCGCACGACCGTGCCGGTCTGGGTCTGGGCACTGTTCTCGACCAGGCCAAACGGCCCATAGCCTGCGCCACTGGTGTTTTTGACCGCGATGGTGTTGTTGTACATCAGAAAATTACCGATGCCCGCGCCGCCGGCGGTCGCCTGGATGTGCAGGCCCCATTCGACGTTCCAAATGACATTGTGGTCGATCACCCAATTCCTGCCCCAGTCAGGATAGATGCCGGACACCGTGAAGCCGGTCATGTCATGCACCCAATTGTGATCCGCGCGCAGGAATGTGCCGTTGCCGCTGCCATAGACGCCGCCGCCATCCCAGTCCTGCAGCATGCACTGCAGCATGTCATTGTGGTGAATGCGCGCAAGCAAATTGGCCGTCGCGGTGTTGACCAACAAGCGCGGCGTGATGCCACTGCGGCCGCAGCGCACAATCGTGTTGAAAGCGATCTCGTGGTCCTTGGTGTCGGCTGCACCGCCCGTGTCAACCGCCGCACATTCCACACTGACATAATCAATGTCGGCAAACACATTGCTGACAATGAAATGCCGGCGGCCGATCACGCTGACGCCGTTGCCCGCGCTGTACTGCACGACGCAGTTGCGCAAAATGTGATTCGTGCCGCTCAGCACAATGCCCGAGCCCTGGCCCCACTGCATGAAGAAATGCCCGGAGACATCGGTGACATGGGTGGCATACTGCACCACGATGTTTTCGATGATGTTGTTGTAGCTGGGCGCGATGCTGCCGGCGCCGCGCCAGGGATAGCGCACCGTGCCGTCGGCATTGTAGCCGATGCCGTCGCCGCCGGCCGCGCGGTCGGTCGTGATCGAACAGCCAAACAAGGTCAGCCCATCCAGCGTGATATTCGAGCGGTTGCTGAGATCAACGCCCCAGTCGCGCTTCTTCACCTCGACCCGATGCCGGTTCGGATCCGCGCCGGCGGGCAGGCAGATGTACAGCCAGCCGCCAGTCTGGTCATGGTACCACTCGAACGGGCTGTCGAGCATGCTGCGCAGATTGTAGAGATAATAGCGCGAGCCGGCGGGATACAGCGCCGAACTCCCGTCCTTGCCGCCGCTGTTGCGCGACTTGATTGTCAGGCGCACGCCCTGCTGTGAGATGACCACGCCGCTCAGCGTCCAGCTCCAGGCATTGCTGTTGGGCTGCACGTAAAAGCCGGCGCCGACATAGTAGTCATTGCTGGCCGGCTGAATATTCGCGTCGTCGAAAATGGCATAGGTCCAGTTGTCGGCGCTGGTCCACTTGGCAATGCTGTCGGCCGTCAAGGTTGATTTTGCCGGATAGGACGGGTGCTGCGTGCCGTTCGGCCAGCGTGCCTGAAACAGCATGCGGTCGTCGATGAATACCTGCATCGCGAAATTGTAGAGCGACGTGTAAAACGTGCCGGCCAGTGGCGTTCGCCAGACGCCGGCGCCCACACTCGTCCAGTCGGTCAGCGGCTCGCCGCCATTGATGACGGCCGTCTCGCCGGTGTAGGCACGGTAGCTGATGCGTGCGGCCGTGGTGCCGGAATTGGCCGGTACGACACTCTCGCGATAGGTGCCGCCGCGCACGAGGCACGTGTCGCCGGCGAGCATGACGCCGGCCGCCTTCTGGATGGTGCGCCAGGGCGCGGCGAAGCCGCCGGCCGCGCTGTCGCTGCCGTTGGTTGCCACATAGTATGTTTGGCCGAAGGCGCCCAGTGTGGCGCACGCCAATGCAAAAATAGCCAGGTGTTTCATGGGCAACGATGCGATGGTGAACCACGGCGCCGCGCGCGCCGCAACAGACAAGTTGCCACGCCCAGCGCCACGAGCGGCGCCGGTTCGGGTATCAGGTATTCGAGCGTGAAGGCGTCGGCATTGCCGGCATTAGGCTGTCCCGCCAGCGTGCCATAGGTATAGCCACTGACGCGCGCCAACCCGCCGGCCGTGTCGACGGCGACGGCCTGGGCGAAGTCATCACTGGCGGAGCCGCGCAGCGCCGTCCATTGCCATGTGCCGTCGGGCGCATACACGCACAACACGGCATCCGCGCCACCGGCATTGGTCTGGCCGTCGAGCGCGCCATAGGTGAAGCCGGCGACAAACACCGTGCCGCCGTCGTCCACACTGACGGCCGCGGCGCAGTCGTTGGCCGACTAGCCGCGGAAGCGGGTCCACTGGTGCGTGCCGGCCGCGTCGTACTTGATCAGAAAAATGTCCGCGCCACCGCGATTGACCTGACCGTCGAATGCACCGAAGGTGTAGCCGGTGAGATAAATATTGCTGGCGCGATCGAGGGCGACCCCGGTGACGGTGTCATCGTCGTCCGAGCCGCGCGTGCGGGTCCAGCGCCAGGTGCCGTTGGTGTCGTAGGCCATGAGCAGGGCATCCTCGCGCCCGACGAACGGCTGCCCGTCCATGCTGCCCAGGCAACTGCCGGCGGCACAGATCAGGCTGTCGCGCACGGCGACGGCGCGCAACCACTCATCGGTGGCCGTGCCGCGCACGCGGGTCCACAGTTGCGTGCCATCCAGTGTCCAGGCGCACAAGAGCGTGTCGAGCATGCCGGCAAACGGCTGGCCGTCCAAGGCGCCGGCCGTGTCGCCGGCCAGCACGAGCAAGGGCGCGGCGGGCACCGCCAGGGCGGCGGCGGTCGTGCCGGCGGCGGCGCCGCGAATGCGGGACCAGGCGCGCGTGCCGTCCGGCAGATACTTGATCAGGAAATACGCGCTGCCGCCCGCGTTGGTCTCGCCATCAAACGCGCCGCTGGTCAGCCCTGCCACATAGGCATTTGAGCTCGCGTCCGCGGCGACGGCGGTCGCAAAATCGGTATTGCTCGAACCGGCCAGCCGGGTCCACTGCGGTGCGCCGTCGTAGGCATGGCGGATAAGCAACACATCGCCGGCCCCGGCGTAGGGCTGGCCATCCACCGCCGCACCGGCTTCGCCCGCGGTGTAGCTGCCATACGGCGTGGGCGTGCTGACCGCGCGCGCATCATCATACTGCGCCGAGCCGCGCACGTCGGTCCACGTCCATTGGGCATAGCCACGCGCACCAAGACCCATCACCATGAAGAATATGCAATATCTCATGCTTTATTCTACCACAACAGGCAGGGGTGGTTGATAGCATGAAATATGCGCGGAGTAGCACAAAGTAGTCACAACGACGGCGGGCGAAGGGCGATGCGCACGGGTTGCGCGCCGATGATGCAGCGCCGGCCATAAATGCGCACGGCGAGGTCCGGCCCGTCGCACACCGCAAACGTGGCCGCGCGCCGATCGACGCTGATGCGCAATATCGACCCGCGATACAGGAGGCGGAATGAGAACGCCAGCCACGGCGCCGGCAGGCTGGGCGCGAAACACAGCAGCGGCCCGTCGGTGCGCAGGCCGCCATAGCCATAGACGATGTTCAGATAGGCGCCGGCCATCGAGGTGGTGTGCAGGCCGTCGCTGGTGTTGCGATTGTAGTCATCAAGGTCGAGGCGCGTGGCATGGCCGAAATACTTGCGCGCGTCACCAGCCCGGCCGAGCTCCGCGGCCAGAATCGAATGGATCGACGGGGAGAGCGATGATTCATGCGTGCAACGCGGCTCGTAGTATGCGTAATTGGCGCGCTTGACCGACGAAACAGGCGGCGGAGAAGGCGGTCAAGGCTGTGTACCGGCACCACGGTTGGCCGTTCCGCTACGTCCACGTTAGCGAGGAACTGCTGCCCGGTCTGAAGCAGCGTGGCGTGGCGGTTCCCGTCCAAGGTCGAAGAAGCCGTCGTGCTGCTCGAACAGGCCGGTCTGCGGGTCGAAATTAATGCGCATGCGGCGGGCCATGGTGCGCCAGGCACGCGGCTCACCCGGGTCGAGCGCCACCTTCTTCAGCACGCGCGCCAGTGCCGCCGGCGCAGCGCGTCGCGCGGCGGCCAATTCGCGCAACGTGTACACAAACGCCTTTTTTACCATGAAATTGGTGTAGGTGTTGTTGTGCACCATCATCTTGAACTCATCGGCGCCCATCACGCCCCAGAAGCCGAACTCGCCGGTGCGCGGGCTCCAGCTGCCGCGACTGGCGTAATACCGGCAAATCTGCAGCAGCATTTCCAGCCCGTATTCCTGCAGAAACGCGCGGTCGCCGGTGACCTGGGCGTAGTGCCAGATGCCAAAGGCGACGGCGGCGGAAACATGAATTTCAAGGTCGCCATGCTGCCAGGTGCCCACCGCCTCGCTGCCGTCAATCGTGCCCATCGGATAGCGCGCGCCGCGGCAGTCCTTTTCTTGGGCGCGGTGCAGGGCGCCGGGCAAGGTGGTGTAACGATACCGCAGCAAATTGCGCGCGGCCGCGGGATTGTTGAACAGATAAAACGGCAGGCAATAGGTTTCCGTGTCCCACCACGTCCAGCCGCAGTAGGCCTCGCCGGTCAGCCCCTTGGCGGTGATATTAAGGTGCGGATCAACGCCGTGGTACGACTGATGCAGGTTGAACAGGCAGAAGCGT
>JAPLST010000074.1 GCA_026398485.1 bacterium | reverse complement strand
GGCGTTAGCATTTCCACTAATGGCGGCGCGACGTTTTTCAGCACCTGCACAAACTTCACCGGCGCGATGGGCAACAATGTGGCGACCGGCACGGCCAAGCTGATTCACTGGGCTGCCTGAGAAGACACATTGCCAATCTGCATATATTCCAACACGCAAGTGCGGGTGTGGGCGTCGGACAGCATGGCACTGATCCCGGCCGGCCCGTTCGTTATGGGTAACTGTATGGATGCCAGCGAGGGCTACTCATCTGAACTGCCGGTGCATACGGTCATGGTCAGCGCGTTTTACATGGACAAGTATGAAGTAACGTCGCAGCTGTGGTTTGAGGTGCGAAACTGGGCGCTTGCGAATGGCTACACGTTTGGCGCGGGCTCCGGCAAAGGGGTGACGCATCCGATACAGACGGTCAGTTGGTACGATTGCGTCAAATGGTGCAATGCGCGCAGCGAGAAAGAAGGCCTGACACCGTGCTACTATACCAACGCGGCGCAGACCCTGGTGTACCGCGGCGGGTCAGCGAATCTGTCGAACGAATGGGTGAAATGGACTGCGAATGGCTATCGCCTGCCGAGCGAGGCGGAATGGGAGAAAGCGGCGCGCGGTGGCGCCGTTGGCATGCGCTTACCGTGGAGCGATGCGAATACGATCACGAATTCGCGCGCGAATTATTATGGTAATACAGGTTATGCATACGACTTAGGCCCGAACGGCTACAATCCGGCGTTTACCAACGAACCAATGCCCTACACCAGTCCGGTCGGGTATTTCGCGCCGAACGGCTATGGGCTTTATGACTTGGCGGGAAATGTCTGGGAATGGTGCTGGGATTGGTATGGCGCCAGTTGGTACAGCAACGGGAGCGCGACGCAAAGTGACACATGCGGACCTTCTTCTGGCTCGGACCGCGTGGTGCGCGGCGGCAATTGGGACGGCACTACGTACAACTGCCGCGTGGCGATCCGCTACTTCTCCTACCCGGTCATCACGTACTCCTATTTCGGGTTCCGCTGCGTGCGTCGTTGAGGTCAGCGTGAGCAGGGTGCTGGCAGGTGCGAGCGGAGCCGCACCTGCCGGGCGCCCTGCGGTATGGTTCTGGCGGCGCGGCGTCCCGCCGCGTCGCGCCGGGAACGCCGATCTCCTGATCGGCGAAGGTAGGTGCGATATCCTTATTGACATGAGCTTACATGATGAGCAAAGAGTAATGCGCCTGATGGTGTGGCAAAGACGCAGGCTGGGCGGATGAAGTGGCAGCCGTGCTGCACGAAATCCCCCGGCGCACGCGGCGTGCGCTACCCCCTTTACGAAAGGGGGACGGCTGCGACTCCCGGCGCATGCGGCGTGCGCTGCCCTAATCTCCCTGGCGGCGTCTGCGCTGTACCGCCATCGGCGGTAAATTCTTTCGCGGCGAAATAATTTAAGGAACGAGAGCCGCCGGCGTAGAGCCCCAGATCCGGCGGTGCCAACACCACAACAAAGGCAACACCAGTAAACACGACGAACGCAAGCGCGCACACGGGTTGTACGGGTGGGTGTGCTGAGACCCCCACGACCTCGCGTCGTGGGTGAATGAGATTGAGTAAAAAGGCGCGCCGGCGCTTTTTTCTCAATCTTTGCTTCCACCGAGGCAAGCTCGGTGGGGAGCAACAGCACAAACGAACCGCTGGATCTGGGTAGCGCACGCAGACAGGTAGGGCGGTCAGGCCCTTGACCGCCGCGGTCGTCGCTGTGCCATTGTATCACCGGCGTGGGCGCGCAGGCAGCAACGGCGGTCAGGGCCTGACCGCCCTACCTCACCCTACAGCCACACACGCGCAGGCAGC
>JAPLST010000148.1:1799-4596 GCA_026398485.1 bacterium | reverse complement strand
TGGCCACCCCCACATGGCCTTTTCATTGTTCAATACTCCACCTGGCTCAAATTTCAACATGTGCCAATCCATTCGCCGTCGGCCCTTGCAATCCCGGAAAGAATATGTGATAATGGCAGCAGCGTAGGTAAAAAAACACTGCGGACGGGAAACTGGCGGCGATGCAATATGTCCGGTGTCGATGTCCGGCACTGCGTACAATGTAGAATAACAAGTTGGGCAGTGGAAAAGGCAGCAAAGGCATCGTAGGAGTCACTACGCTAACCTTTGAATCTCTAACCGAAATGAGGTACCACAATGGCAATCGTTGACAGCAACACCACGCAACAAGCTTTGAACATGATCCTCGCGGCGATCGGACTGCAAGAATCCAAATACGCAGGAAAAGTAACCATCCAGGGCAAGGATCCGATTCTGGCCTCCCGGCACCGGTTCGGCGAGCTGATGGCAGCCGCCCAGGCGGCCTTCGGCATGACGCTCGGTGAGATCTGGCAGCAACGGGGTGGCAAGCCCCAAGACGTGACCACGAACGTGCGGAACGCGGTTCACCAGCATCACGGCGTCGCCTTCATGCGTCAGAACGGCCGAGAGATACCCTTCACCGACTACGGTCAGCCCGGTGGCGTTGACTCGCCGATCAGTGGCGAATTCTATCCAACGCGTGATGGGCGGTTCGTCAAGATCGAGATTTACTATCCCCGCTTGCGCGATGCGATGTACAAGGTTCTCAAGTGCGCTCCCACCCAGCGCGCCATCGAAGCCGCGATCATGCAGTGGGACGCCGAGCCGCTTGAACTCGCCATCCGCGAGGAATCCGGAGCCATTGGGGTGGTACGGACCGCGGTCGAATGGCTGGCCCACCCCGTTGGCCGCCGCTTGGCTGGCAAGCCGGTGATCGAGGTGCAGAAGATCGGTGACAGTGACCCCATTCCCCTCCCCAGAGGACTCACCAAGGCCTTGGACGGCATCCGCGTTCTGGATTGCACGCACGTGATCGGAGGTCCGGTGACGGCCCGCACTCTCGCCGAGTTTGGTGCTGATGTGTTGCACATCTCGAAAGTGAATTATCCCGACCACATGAACTGGCGTATGGAAACCGATATCGGTAAACGGGCGGCGTACTGCGACTTCAACAACGAGAGCGACACCCGCCGCTTCTTCGAACTTCTTCAGGATGCCGACGTCTTCACCTGCTCGTACCTGAATTTGGACCAGCGGGGCATCTCGCCGAAGCGGCTCGCCGATGCCAAGCCGGGGATCATCGCCCATGAGTTGCGTTGCTTCGACTTTGAAGGGGAATGGACTAACTTCCGCGGGTTCGACATGATGGCCGTGACCGTGTCGGGCTATGTTGATTCCGAAGGTGCAGTGGACGCGCCGCTGATGCCCCTGCAAGTGATCTTCGCCGACTACCTCGCAGCTTACTGCGGCGCGGCCGGAGTCGCCGCGGCCCTGCTTCGTAGAGCAACTGAAGGCGGGAGCTATCAGGTTCGCGTGTCGCTCACGCGCATGTGCATGTGGGCGCAGGAAATCGGCCTGCTCGACCATAGCGCGCTCAAGGGCGCGCTGCCGTTCGCGGACATCGCCAAACAGACCGACGTGCCCGTCGCCACGATCGACAGTCCATTCGGCAAAATCACGTACCTGCCGAGTCTCATCGAGATGACCGACATCAAACCCGGCTATGTACGCGGCCCGCAACCGCTCGGTTCCTCGTTACTGGAATGGCAACAATAGGGATATCCCTCGTTGTAAAACACGCGCTAGCTACATGCGCAACTGGCATGCCGAATTTAGCTCCACGTTTGGCGAATTGCATTGAGCAAACATGCATGAAAACACCGCCACAACTGATGTCCTTGATCAATTCTCGCAGCAGCACCACGTCACATTTCGCGTTTCAAATGTTTTGTTATTAGTCCCGAAACATCCACATGTGTCTGTGCCGCAACAAGTAATGCTTTGCACGGGTGCCTGCACGGGTGCCTGGCGCGGTTTTTGCACTTAAGAAAATTCTCGCGCGGCGCGAGAGTTTATAATACAGTGGATTAGCGGTCTGAAGCACGGCGTAAAGCATCACGGAGGCCGCTCATGCTCTGGAGCAGCATGCCCCGCGCGGAGCGCGTGGCGTACGTGCAGCGATTTTCGGTATTCGGTATGCGAGCATCTTGAAAGCTTTTCTTCTGCTGAAGCAATGGCTGTGTCTACACCAATGCCCAGGATGCCCAGCGCTCTGCCAACCGCACTCGTTTCGCAGTTCTCGATGTAGCTGGTGCGGTTGACATAGTTGCTGCCCTGCTTCTCGAAGGCGTGACCGGTCGCGATTACCCGACCACTTTCATCCTTCACCACCGCCTGCATCAACACCACGCTGCCTGCACTGCGGCGGCGCGGCATTATTACAAGGAGTAAATGAGGCAAGGAGCAGGCGGCAGTTGCTTGTTGGTTGCAGAACAGAAACATGTTGATTGCGGCTTCTCTTTTACTCCTTTACTCTTTGTTAATTTCTTTTGCCGCACAACAAATTATAGTGCTGCGCTGTGGCATTGCGCAGGACACCATCACGCAAACCCGTCACGATGGCATAGCCATTGGCAATCAAAATATGGTTATAACGTGAAAACGGCGGGAATTAAGTGCGGAATGGCGGTGACATGGGTCATTGATGACTGCTGCGCGTTGCGCGTCATTTGTGTTGCACTGACGCTTGTGCTATAATTTCAATTGATGATCAGTAATTATAGGAGAAGCACAATGCGCACAAGGATTATTTTGTTGCTGGCCGTGCTGGTGCTGG
>JAPLST010000148.1:0-1741 GCA_026398485.1 bacterium | reverse complement strand
GTCACGGCCCACCAGCAACCAGGCGAGCCGCTGGTTGACATTCGCTATGATCTGCTCAATCCGAGTGGCGGCGTGCATACGGTCTTGCTGCATGCATCCACCAATGCCGGCGCGACCTATTCGTTGCCCTGCACGAACTTCAGCGGCGATGTTGGCGCGGGTGTGACCACCGGTGCGAACAAACAGGTGGTCTGGTTGGCCGCCGGCGATCTGGCGGCGACGTCGACTGCCGTTGCGCGGGTACAGGTGACGGCGATGGAAGGCACCAATAATTATTGCATCATTGACGTGGCGGGCGGGCCGGACGCGGTGAATTACCCGGTCAGTTACCAAGCCACGGCCCCGCCGCTGGATGACCCGCACAAGACCACCCAGATTGTCTTGCGCAAGATACCGGCGGGCAGTTTCGTGATGGGCGCGCCCACCAACGAACTGGGGTGTGAGTCAGATGAAACGCAGCACACGGTGACGCTGACCAAGGATTTCTACATCGGCATCTATGAAATCACCCAGGCGCAATACTCAAATGTGATGGGCGCGAATCCGAGTTATTTCACACAAGGCAGCCACGCGCCCACGCGGCCGGTCGATCAGGTCTCGTGGAACACGGTGCGCGGTGGGACCTGGCCGGGCGGGACGCCGACCGGTACAACCTTCATGGGCAAGCTGCAAAGCAAGACGGGGCTGGCGTTTGACTTGCCGACGGAAGCGCAATGGGAATATGCCTGCCGGGCGGGGACCACAAAAGCACTGAACAATAACACGGATCTGCAGAACACGGAGCAAGATCCGAACATGGACATCCTGGGGCGCTACTTTTACAATGGCGGCAGCAATTATACCAGTGATGCGGTGAATGGTGGTAGTGCGGCATGTGGCTCCTATTTGGTGAACCAATGGGGCTTATACGACATGCACGGGAACGCGTGGGAGTGGTGTCTTGATTGGTATGCGGCGTACAGCGGTGATGCGACGGATCCAGTGGGCCCTGCAACGACGCCGGCATGGCCACGCCGCGTGATCCGCAGCGGCGCCTGGATCTACGAAGCATCGAGCTGCCGGTCGGCGTACCGCTATTTAAATACCGTGGACTACGCCAGCAGCCGCTACAGCTGCCGGGTGGCCCTGCCCGCAGGTCAGTAGCGCGGAGCGCGGCCGGTGGCCAGACGGGACGCCGGCCGAGAACGAGCTCAATCGTTGTCTGCACAGCCCATATACTGCACTCAGGTCGGCATTTCCATTTTGGGTGATTTTGTAAACAACATGGCGGCGGTGGCATTGCCGATCCCGAGAGCGGCGTTTCCTGGACGATCGGTGCGGCGCGGCAATGTCCGCCGATGACGCAGATTACGCCGATGCAGCGGGAACAGCGGTGGCATTGGTTGATGGCTGCAGCGTGATTTGTGTTGTGCCGATGATTATGCTATTATGATGTCACGTTGATGGCCAATAATTGCAGGGGAAAACGATGCGTACGAGAATTATGATAGTGCTCGCCTTGGGCGCAAGCATGTGCTTTGCCGCCGTGACCGTCACAAATGTTACCGCCACCGCGTCCGCCGAAGCCGTCGTGACGATTACCTATGATTTGGCCAGTGCCAGTGCGCTGAGCAATGTCGTGGCGGTCAGCATCTCCACCAATGCCGGCGCGACGTTTTTCAGCGCCTGTACGAATTTCAACGGGGCAGTGGGCAACAATGTGGCGGCGGGCACGGACAAGCTGATTCTCTGGGATGCCCGG
>JAPLST010000257.1:34888-35682 GCA_026398485.1 bacterium | reverse complement strand
CAAGGATGCTGCAAATGCATCAACCAAGTTCAAGGTTTTAAGTTTAAGGTTTTAGGTCTGCAAGCCAGAAGGCGGACCCCGGGCGCGAAGCGCCCAGCCACATAATCAGCGCGCGAACCTTGTTGCCGGACTGTGTTTACGTGTGGCACTTGCCAAATGACGCAATATGTGGTATATTACCGGTATAGTACATTTTATGCAACCAAATTCACGGAGTTTGCTCATGTCTCTCAGGACAACCATCGCACCCGTGCTGCTGCTCGGTGCCGCCACGTTCGCCGCCGCAGTCCAGCTCGATTTGTACGACAGCGCGCGCATTCATCCGCCCGCACCATCTCTGCCGGAAGGCTTTGCCTATTACGGCACGGCTGACACCACGCTGGATGCCGCCGCGCCGGATGCCGACTTCGGCGGTGCCGCCACCCTGAGCCTCGCGCCCGGCGCCACCCGCGTGCTGCTGCGCTTCGACCAGTTGCTGCCCGCACTCGGCGGGCCGTTCAACAAGATTACCGCCGCCACGCTGACCTTGTCAATGGCCGGCATGCAAGGCCGGCCGCCCGTCGTGGATGCCATCCGCGTCTATCGTCTGAAGCGCAGTTGGAACGAAGGCGGCCGCGATGGCGTCACGAATTACTGGGCCGCCACCTTCAACAGCCGCTATTACAGCGCCGGCAGCAACGCGCTGCACTGGACGACCCCCGGCGCGCTGGCGCCGCAGGACGCGACCCTGCTGCCGAACGCCCGCGCCGAAGTGCGCGGCGACACGCTGATCATCACCGGGCTCGAGGGCCCGA
>JAPLST010000257.1:20644-34842 GCA_026398485.1 bacterium | reverse complement strand
ACTATGAGAATTTCGGCCTGCTGCTGGCCTGGCAGGCGCCGCGCACCGAAGCGCAGATCCAGTTGCACAGTCGCGAGGCAACCAATATCACCCTGCGCCCGCGTCTGTCACTCAACTATGAGCCGCTGGCTCCGGCGCGGCCCGCCGATGATCTCGGCGTCACCTGCATCGAGCGCTATCCGGAATATTATGCATGGAAAGACGCCAATAGTTATGAGCAGAAAATGTTTCGCGGCGTGGATGTCGGCATACTGAAACAGCCTGAGTTTGCGGATGTCCAGAAGCAACCAAAGACTGGTGACATGCTCCAATATCTCGGCATCGTCAAGAACCACGGCGAGAACCCGGTCAAGGGCTTCAGTTACCGCTGGCGCGTCAATGACAGCACGGTCAAGACCGCTGTCTACGAGGCTGTTCTGGAGCCGCAGCAACAAGCCTATGTCTGGTACAGCCACCCCTGCCCGCCCAACTTCAACGACCATCGCGACGAGTGGCTTACCTTGCGCGTCGAGCCATGCAGCCCGCTGGCCGAGAACAAAAACAATAACGAGCTGACCATTTTCACCAAGGCGCGCGGCACAGGCGTGCAGGCCGACGAGACGTCACGCGCATTTTACCAAAGCAATTACAACGCCTTTGGCACCTATGCCTTCGAGGATTGGATTCAATTCCAACTGTTGTATTGGAATCAAATCTACATGGCCAAGTCGCGCATTCGCGACGTGTTCCCCGATGGCGCCTTGCCGCGCGTGCGGGTCCAGCGCGTCTCGTTCTATCGCGACAGCGACATGGCCGGCCCGGTGCATGTCGCCTTCGACTGGCGCGATCCGCGCTATGACGGCCTGTGGGGCTGGGACTTTGGTTCGATGAAAGATCCGGCCGAACTCGCCAAGCCCGACGCGTTCTTCCGTCGCACGCTGCGCATGTGCGAGCCGTCGCTCATTCATGAAATGTCGCACCAAGGCTTTGGCTTGATGGACGTGTATTGGATGACGATGGAGCCGGCCCAGAACGCCGACACCGGCGCGGGCGGCAAAGTCGCGCTGCGCGACCCGCGCAATCCCGCCAAGTTTCTCACCGGCGTCGGCTACTGGCCCAAGTATGGCGGCATGATGGGCGGCGCTGACACGCGCTACACACCCGACCACGAAGGCACTGCCCTGTATGCCAACCACGATCTGTGCGGCCTCAATCGAAATGCGGCCTATCGCGGCGGTTTCTTCGGCGATTACCTGTACGGCATCCAGACCAACTTTGTCCTGCGCATGCTTGGCGAGACCGGCAAACCCGCCGCCGGCGCGCGCCTGACGGCCTATCAAAGCACGTACGGGACCGGCACGGGCGTCATCGACAATACGAAAGTCGTCTTCAGCGACGCCGTCGCCGATGCGCGCGGCGAGTTTACCCTGCCCAACCAATCCACGGGCGAAGCCGGGCCCGTCACGCTGCTNGGCTTTAACGGCAATATGCTGGTGCATGCCGAGTACCGCGGCAAGCACTATTATTATATGATCATGGTCTGGGAACAAAATGTCCGTTTTGCCCGCGGCGCGCGTGACACGGATGTGCGCACCTGGCAGCTCGGCCCCGACTCGCTAATCACCTCATACAAATTCGTTTACTAATATGAAAACACACCGCACATCGCTCTGGTTCCTGCTATCGTTTGCATCGCTTATCTGTCTGGGCGCACCCGCGTGGAAACAGCTCCCGGTCGTCAAGCCCACCGGCACACTCGATGACAGCCTCAAATGCCACCTTGAGAATCCGCGCACGGCGGCGTGGAAGCAACCGGCGTTTGCTTACGACCACAACGTCGCCACCATGCCCAAGGCCGCCAAGGTGATTGTCATCATTTACAATCCCGTGTTCAAGTCGCAGGGCGGCAAGACGCTGATCCAGTATTTGAAGGCCAACGACCCGCGCGCCTACTCGAAATTGCTGGCGGATGCCGTGCGCGAGTGCAGCGGCGGCTACATCAATTACGAAATCGTCGACATCATTGAGCGGCCTGAATTCACGCGCAAAATTGACGGCTTCCTGTATGATGAAAAATCATTCCTGGCCGCGCGCAAAACCAACAAATGGCACCAGCCCGACCGCTCGAACTATCGCACGATCTTCGAGCAGAACGACCTGATCCGCCGCGTCCGCGACGAGGGCGTCACCGAAATATGGATCTGGGGCGCCGGCGGCTTTGGCTATGATGAACTGGCCATGTATTTCCCCAACCGCTATGCCCGCTTTGCGCCCACGCAGAATCCGTGGTTCTACCGTCCCTACGAAATCCCGGTGGAGTGCAATCGCAGTGTCTGGGTGATGGGCTTCAATTATGAATGCGGCCCGGACAACATGATCCACAGCTACGGCCATCGCTGCGAGAGCATCCTCGCGCTGGTCTTTGGCCACGGCGTCTGGGACAAATCGCTGGTCGGCCAGGATCCGTGGAATTCATTCTCCATGATTGAAAATGATTTTCCCGGCCAACCATCACAGGTCGGCAATGTGCATGTCCCGCCCAATGGCCAGTCTGGCTACGACTACAACAACAAACGCAGCACCATGTCGTATGCGGATGCATGGCTGAGCGACTATCCCGACCTGTCGCGCGCCATCGCCCGCCCGATCAGCAGCGCCGAATGGGGCAACGACCAGCTCGGCGTCCAAAAGTGGTGGCTGCGCCATATGCCGCGCAATGCCGGCTACACCAAGTGGGGCTACAATAATTGGTGGGTCTATGTTGCCAATACCGACGAAGATCTGCCCGATGCGCCCGCGGCACTCAAAGGCACCTTCGTGCCCACGCCAACGCCGAAGGCCAAGCCTTGATGCGGTTCATGGTTTACTGTTCATCGTTCATCGTTCATCGTTCATCGTTTATGCCCATGCCTTCTTCCCTCAATTCCCGCGAACGCGTCATCTTGGCCCTTTCACGCAAGCAACCGGATCGCGTGCCGTGCGCGCCGGACATCTCGAACATGGTGCCGTGCCGCCTGACCGGCAAGCCCTTCTGGAACGTGCTGCTGGACGCCGAACCGCCCATCTGGCAGGCGTATCTCGACGCCGCGCGCCATTTCGACATTGACGCATTTTTCTTTCACGCCGCGCCCGGTGACAATCCGCGCGCCCGCTATTCCGCCCGCCGCAACGTCACCCGCCGCGAGGATGACCGGGTCGTCACCGAGACGGTCTACACCACGCCCGCCGGCGAATTCCGCGAGGAATGGACTTTCCCCGTCGGCGACTCCGAAACCTGCACCCGCAAAGCGTTTCAGACCATGCACGAGGCGCTCCCCCACTTGCAGTACATTCTCAGCGCCGACATGGCCGGTGACTTCGCGCCCACCCGCGCCATGCAGTCGTACATCAACGGCGAATTCGCCGTCGGCGGCTATTGCAACACGCCCATGCTCCCCTACCACTGGCTCGTCGGCCAGCTCGAAGAAGCCGTCGTCGAATATTACGACGAGGTCGAGATCATGCATCAGTACCGCGAATTGTTCCACAACTACAACGTCCGCAAGACGGAGATGTTCCTCGATTTCGGCGTGGATTTCCTGCTGATCGAATCATCCGGCAGTTTGACGATGCAATCACTCGACATCGTGCGCGACATGCAATTGCCCACGCTCAAGGTGCTCACCGCCATGTGCCGCCAAGCCGGCGTGCCCAGCATGTTCCACAGTTGCGGCCGGTCGCGCCCGCTGTTGCCCATGCTCGCTGACGAGACCGAGCTGGACGGCGTCCAGCCGCTCGAATGCCCGCCCACTGGTGATATTGACTTGCTCGAGGTCAAGCGCACGTACGGCCAGCGCCTCTGCTTGATGGGCAATCTCAACACGCCGGAATTGATGCTGCGCGGCACGGCCGATGACGTCTACAACGAATCCGTGCGGTTGCTCAACGGCTGCAAGCAGGATGGCGCGTTCATTCTTTCCACCGGCGACCAGTGCGGGCGTGACACGCCGGACGAGAACATTCACGCCATGCGCCGCGCCTGCCTCGACCACGGCGGCTATTAAAGCAGCCGTAGCAAGGGGTCAGGGCTGCTTGGAGCTGGCTTGGCTAGTCCCGCCAACGGCGTGGATCCGCCAACGGCGGGATTCAGGGTTCAGGGCAGTCTGGGGAGAAGTTGAGAGGCTGGGAAATCGGGGGCGGAGCGAGAGCTGGCAGACGAAATCTGGCCCCGGGAACGCCAATCGCCCGATTGGCGTCTGCACGTTTCTGCAAGGTGATTGCCAGCTCCGCAGCACTACCTGCATTTTCGGTTGTCAAAGCGCAGTCGGCTACGGCTACATACTAATTATGCCCACTGTTGCGATTTCTTCGTGTCTTCGTGCCTTCGTGGCCATAATATCTGAATTTTAGAGTGTTCAGGGCCGATTGGAGTCCCGCCAGCGGCGCATGCGCGTCAACATAGCGAGTGTTTCTTTCGTAGAAGCGGCTTGCAGCGTCTTTGTAGCCGCCCGCGGCGAGGGCGGTTTCTGCAGCCGCGGTCAGCGCGACAGGGATTCGAACCCTGGAGAGCCTTGCGACCCTATCGGTTTTCGAAACCGACCCATTCGACCACTCTGGCATCTCTCCTGCTATCAGTATTTACTGGCGTCTTGGCCGTTTTGTACCGTGCGAAAACAAAAGCAAAAGGTACAGCAAAAGTACACCACTCGGAAAAAACGAGGCCAATAAATCGCAAAGAACCATCGGCATTGTACACAATACACGGCGTGGTGTCAACGGCGCATGCATGGTTCTGAAATTCCGATATAGGGGGAAATGCTAACCTGACGCAGCCAAATCTGTTGTGGATCCTGCGTGTGCGTGACCAGAGGGTGAGGTAGGGCGGTCAGGCCCTTGACCGCCGTTGCTGCATGCGCGCTCTACGCCAGCGGCTCCCGTTCATATAGAGGAATCTGGGCGCCACTGCCATTGCCCTCGCACATTCCGCTATATAGCTTTACTAAATTCTTTCGCCGCGAAAGAATTTGCGGCAGTCGCGCCGCTTACGATTTGGTGTTTGTGCTATACTATCCTCGGTAGTTTTTCACATGAACCAGATACACTCAATGAAAGCCAAGCATACCGAGCCGGCCATGTACGAACCGGCGCTGACCGCCCACGAGTTTTCCATGAAAATCTCCGCCTTGGGCATCAAGAAGGCCAATACGGAGGGCTGGCAACTGTTCCTCCTGGCGCTGCTGTCCGGGCTGTACATCAGCATCGGCGCGCATCTGTTCCTGGTCGCCCTCGAGCAGGGCATGGGCCGGATTGTCGGCGGCGCAGTCTTTAGCGTCGGCTTGGTATTGGTGGTCATTGCCGGCGCAGAATTGTTCACTGGCAATATCATCATGCTGGTCGGCGCCGTCACCCGCCTGTTCTCCGCGCGCAAAGTGCTACGCAATTGGCTGGTCGTCTATCTCGGCAACTTCGGCGGCGCAGCCTTGTTTGCCTGGGGCGTCTGGCATGCCGGCCTGCTCGGCACGCCGGACCAATTGAACAAGCTGGGCGAGCTGGCCAAAAACGTGGCCCAAACAAAAATTGCCTTGAGTTTCGGCGCGTGTTTCTTGCGCGGCGTGTTCTGCAATATGCTGGTGATTCTGGCGATCATCATGGCCACCCTCTCGAAAGACATCATCTCGAAAATCGCCTGCTGCGTGCTGCCGATCATGGCCTTCGTCGCCTGCGGCTTCGAGCACTGCGTGGCCAACATGTATCTGATCCCGCTCGGCTTGCTGGCCGGCGGCGCCTCGCTGCCGCAGGTGCCGCTGTCGCTCGGCCTGTGGCACAACCTGGTGCCGGTCACCCTCGGCAATATCGTCGGCGGAGTCGTCATCTTGTTCATGCATCCGAATCGCATCCGCCAACTGCACTACTTGTGGCACGGCCACAAGCGCCCGCGCTGAACAGGTGAATATGAAGGGGTCTTTAGGAATTTCCGTGGGGTAAGATAGCCGCATTGTGCGGGCGAACCCGAAACCCCGCTCCAAATGCGACACGCGACCAGCAGCGCTGAAGGCGCGCCAAGGGGCGGGCTGGCACTCGTGCGGCTCTGCCGTCCCCCTTTCGTAAAGGGGGCGGGCGCAGCAGCGCCGGGGGATTTCGCGCACCCCGGCTGCCGCACCACACGCCCAATCTGTGTCTTCGCCCCACCAATAGGCGCATTACGCTTTCCCACTCCTTGAAAAGTCAATGATTATTCCCACGAAAATCTCGGAAGAGGCATATGCAGAGACCCCACGGCCTTGCGCCGTGGTTGAATAAGATTGAATAAACCGCGCCGCCCATCCTCTGCCGCTGGCTTGGCCAGTACCGCCAACGGCCGTATGGGAGCCGCCTCCGTGCAGCGAATGCAGCGTATTCAGCGCATCCGCCAACAGCACTACTTATGGCACTGCCACAAGCACCCGCACCCAACATTGCTCACACATTCGACTTCACGCACTGAACCGGTGCGCGTTTTCGGCGAGCCAATCCGTGATATCGTCGCAATCTGCTGGCTGTTGCACGCCAAAATGTGCGTGCAGCCATTGCCAAGTAATGTCGTAGATAAGCAGATCCCGAACGGGTGTGTGCCGCACGCTGCGCGCCAGAATGAAATGGTCGCTGCGCACCAGTGTCCGCAGTAAATACACCTTGTCCTGAACGCCCTGAGGGTAGTTGGCATGGTAGAACGCCAGCTCGAAACGACGTTGCCCATTCCGTGCCGGCACAATGGATGTAACCAAGATCGGTGAATAGCTGCGATCCTCACCATAGCTACCATCGCGGTCTTCTATGATCTCCGCGGCATACCAGCAATCGGGCCGTATAGTGAACAGGCCATGTCGTGTGGTGTTGGCAACGTTCTCATGCTTAGCACAGGGTAGACTCAAGGTATTGACAATGGGTTTCCAATTGTTTTTTCTTGCCAGATCGTCTTCAATAAAGTATTTTTTGTCAAACCATCGGAATCCGACCTCCTTCCGCCGCGATCCATCAGTTTTTAGCTTACTCATATATTGGTGATATAATTCAGACACACGGTTGGACAACACCGCATACTCATAAATGTATAGATCAGGCATCGCACCAACACTAACACTAAGATCCACTAAGATAACAAACAAACCAGATTTCGCATTACCCTTGGTTATATCTGTGCTGAGTTTCCAGCCTTGGGTATTGTGCGCGGATTTTGTCTTGACTTGAATCGATACAGAACAATTGCCATCAGCGGTGGTGGCCACAACATCAAACAGAGGATTGTTTTTGGGCGTCATCAGCGCGAGATAGCCAAGCCTGCACAGTTCCGCGCAAACAAAATATTCACCTGCTACGCCCACCAAAATGTGTGAGGCATGTTTGCTCATTGATAAACCTTTTTGTTCAATTCACTGTTTGCTTTTCACGTGGCGCCCACTACAATGCGCGCGCCGCACTTTGCACAGGTGCCGTCGTCGCGCAAGCCAACTGTGCGCGTGTGGTAACCGCGCCGTTGAATAACCAGCGTGCCGCAGTCGGCGCACTGCGTGTCTTGCTCCTCGCCGGTATTGCCGACATACACATAGGCGAGTTTCTCGCGCATGAGCGCATGGGCGCGCGCCAGCGTTGCCGCCGGTGTGGCCGGCGTGGTCATGCGGTGCATCGGGAAATAGCGCGACAAATGCACCGGCGTGCGCGGCCCGCACTGCCCGCAAATCCAGTCGCGCATCGCCCGCAATTGCGCGTCATCATCGTTGACCCCGGGCACAATCAGCACTGTCAGTTCCACATGCGCGCGCGCCACCGCCGTCGCGATGGTCGTCAGCACCGGCGCAAGTTTTCCGCCGCAATGGGTTTTGTAGACCTGCTCGTCAAAGGCCTTCAAGTCAATATTGAATGCATCCACGACCTCGAGCAATTCGGCCAGCGGCTCGGCACAGATGTAGCCGTTTGTCACCAGCACGTTTTTCAAGCCGCGCGCCCGCACCGCCCGTGCCACCTCGCGCACGGTTTCAAACCAGACACCCGGCTCGTTATAGGTGTAGGCCATGCCGCAGCAGGCCTGCCGCGCACCCGGCGCGGGCAGTTCGGCCAGCAACGCCGCGGTCGTGATGTTAGGCTGGCCTAACTGTGCCGCGGAAAATTGCTTCGCAATTTGATAGTTCTGGCAGCACGTGCAGGCAAGATTGCAGCCATAGGTGCCAATGCTCAAAATCCGGCTGCCGGGAAAAAAGTGGTACAGCGGCTTCTTCTCGATCGGGTCCATGCCGCAACTGCTGGCCACAAAATAATTCAGGCTGACCAGCGCGCCGGCGCGGTTCTCGCGCACGCCGCACACGCCCCGCGCGCCCGGCCCAATCACGCAGCCATGCGGACACAGGTCACACTGGACCATGCCGCCGTCACCGCTGTGCCAGTATGCCGCCGTTTCGTTCATCGTTCATCGTTCATCGTTCATTGCCAAATTGTCAATTGTAATTTGTCAATTGTCAATTGCCCTGCCCGTCGGCTCGGCCGGCAGTTCGTGATAGCGCGCGCAGCGATTCGTGACTGCCGTGTAGGTTGGCGCGCAGGCATCAAAAGAGAAGGGTTCGGTGCCGGGCGGCTGCGGCAGCAGGTACACCACATGGGCCAGATGCCGTCCCGGCTTCAGCGCGGTGATTTCGCTGAGTAGTGTTGCGCGCGGCGGCACGGCATTGGTCGGCAGCAGCACGCGCCGCCCGCCATACGGGAAATAGCCGTGCGCCGGTTCGTCCACACAGACCCACAGCGCCGCGCCCGGCGTGACCAGCGTCACGCGCGCGTGCGCATTGTCGGCCACCATGCGCGCGCCGGGCGCGCCCGCCACCTCCGTGCCGATACTCCACGAAATGTCATGCTGCACACAGTTTCGGCCCATCGTCGTCACCCGCGCGGCCGGCAAATTGCCCAGCAAGAACACGGTCTTCGACCAGCGCACCCCGTGCACATAGTCCGGCGGCGAAAGAAAGCGCAGCGTGCCGTTCGATTCGAGCCGCCATTGCCACGGCGTGTCATCGGCCGACGGCACCGCCGGTCGCTTGATCGTGCGCTCGGTCGGATGCAGCGACACGCGCATGTCGGCAAGCGCACTCACGTCCGTGGTGGCATACGCCACGGTAATAATGCGCGCGGCGTGATTCGGCGCAATCACCACCTTAAGCTGCGCATTGCTGATGCCAATGCACGCGCCGTACTGCTTGTGCTGCACCGGATAAACGACACTGCCGTTCTGCAGACATGCCACCCCGCCCAGCGCACGCTGCGGCTGAAACACAAAATCCTGCATGTCGCTGCGCGCCTGCAGCAGCGCGGCCCGCAAGCCCGCGTTGCCGGTCACGCGCGCCAAGGCCAGGTCCGTGTACACATTGGTCGGCGCCGTGATCTGAATGCGCAACTGGTGCGCGTCGGTCAGCGGTACGGTGCAGTGCGCCGGCACTTGGCCGCGCACGCGCTCCTCCACCCAGCGTTCACGCCCATCCACGACCACGCTGATACGCGCCACGTCGCGCGCGTTTGTTGACGCGTCATCCACGCCGGCCAGCATGTCGAACGCTGCCGCATTGCCGGCCAGATCGAAGACCAGCAGGGCATCGCCGGCCACGCCCACGCCTTCCGCGAAATCCATGCCGGCCACCCGCATCGCGGTGCCCATGACATTGCGGTTCAGGCGCGGCTCGTCCTGCGCAAAGGCCGGTTGCACCGGCGTCCAGCCGCTCCAGCCCTCTTGCCACAGCGGTTGATTCAGCGCGACTGTCTCGCCATTGCCCAAGGTGGTCTGCAGCGTGGTCTGCAGCGTGGTGCAGGCGCTCAGTGCCAGCCACGCCAGCGCCGCCAGCAGCACGGTTTTAGCGATACAAATCCGCATGCGCACGATACCATGCCACGAATTGACGAATGCCCAATTCAAACGGAACGGCCGCCTTGAAGCCCAGCAGCGCCTGTGCTTTCGCCGTGTCGGCGCAGGTCATCTGCACATCGCCCGGCTGCATCGGCTGCCGCTCAATAATCGGCGTGACGCCCACCGCGTCGGCAATATGCTGAATAAACGCATCCAGGCGGATCGGCCGGCAATTGCCCAAATTGAATATCTCGCAGGCGCACGCGCAATCCAAAGCCGCCAGTATGCCGGCGACAATGTCATCAATATACGTGTAGTCGCGCAAGCTGCTGCCGTCGCCAAACTGCTGAATCGGCCGGCCTTCCAGCATGTTGCGCGTGAAAATGAAGGGCGCCATGTCGGGCCGGCCGGCCGGGCCATACACCGTGAAGAAGCGCAGGCCGATGCAGCGCATGCCATACAAATGATGATAGGTATGCGCCAGCAATTCGCATGCTTTTTTCGTCGCCGCATACGGGCTGATCGGCTGATCCAGCTGCATGTCCTCGCGAAACGGCGCGGTCGGCAGGTTGCCATACACCGACGAGGACGAGGCATAGACAAACTGGGGGATCTTGTGTTCCACGGCAAGTTGCAGCAAATGCAGGGTGCCGAGCACATTCACTTGTTCATACAGAAATGGCTGGGCAATACTCGGCCGCACGCCGGCGCGCGCCGCCAGATGGCAGACTGCATCGAACGGCGCGCCCTGCAGCACCGTGCGCAAAAACGCGAGATCGCGGATGTCACCTTCATGCACGGTGCACGGCCCGACCGCGCGCGTCTGCTCGATATTGTGGCGCTTGACGCGCGGCGCATAATAATCGTTGAACTCATCAATAATTGTCACCGCATCGCCGCGCCGCAGCAATGCCCGCGCCGTGTGCGACCCGATAAACCCCGCCCCGCCTGTCAGTAATATATTCATAGGTGTCGTGTATGTGCCTCATAGTATACAATAATGGAGATATTTTACTATAATGTGAACATGAAAACGCTCTGTGCTGCCGTTGCCTCGCTACGCTCACCAACGGGGCATTGGCAAGCGCAGCGAATCAATGCCACCTTCGTGGAAGCCACGCCATGAAAAGCCCCATGCTGCCGAAAGATCATCAGATTGCCGTGCAACGCGCACTGGTGCTTGGGCGTTCGGGCGATCCGACCGCGTTGCCGGAACTTGTCGCGATGCCGCGGATGCCCTCGCACGAGGTGCAACGTCTGGCGGTCTCCGCCATTGGCAAGCTGGCGGAGTTTGGCGCCGACGCCGCTGCGGCCGTGACCGCGCTGGCGCCGCTGGCCGCCAAGGCCCGCCATCCGCAAACACAGCAATATGCCATCCGCGCGCTCAAGAAATATGCAGCGGCGGCCCGGGGTTGCCTGCACGACCTGCGCGATCTGGCGTGCAACCCCGCACAGCGCGACTATGTGCGGGCAGCAGCCACCACAACGGTCGCAGCAATCGAACAGGCCGTCGCGGATGCGGCGACCGGCCTGCAGCACCGCTGTCAGCGTTGCAGTGCGCCGGTCTCGGCGGACGAGTGCGCGCGTTCGAGCCAGGCATTCCAGCGCGTCTTCTGCGACCGCTGTTTCGACGAGGTGTTCCTGGAGCGGCGCAACTTCGAAACCCAGGTGGAACTGAACAAGACCGTCGAGGCGCGCGACGGCACAGTAGTGCAATCCAAAGGCGAGCGGCTCATCGCCGAGTGGCTCACGGCCCACGGGCTTGCATATCGGTACGACGCCAAATTCCGCATTATCGGCGAGTTTCAGATTCGGCCCGACTTCTACCTGCCGGAGCTGGACGTCTATGTTGAATATTGGGGGCTCGACACGCCGCAGTACAAGATGAGCATGTACAAGAAACAGACGCTGTATCAGCAAGAGGGCAAGCGGCTGGTTTCCGTGTATCCGGCCGACCTGCCGCGCCTGAACGCGCTCCTGACCGCAAAACTGCGCCTGTTTGGCTATGGGGCGCTAAGCAACGTCAGCGGGCAGCCAACTTCATGAATGGGGATCAACAATGCATTTCGCGGATTTGACATGGGAGGACTTGCGGGACTGGGCCGGCGACCGGGTGGTTGGCCGGGGCAAATCCTACACGGGGCGCGTCGCAGACGTGCGCGTCACCGCCGCGGGCACACTCCTCGCCTGGGTCGAGGGCAGTCACCGCTATGCCACCCTCGTCAGCCGGACCGCCAAAGGAAAATTGAGGTCAACCTGTTCCTGTCCGTATGGGGAAGCCTGCAAACATGCGGTGGCCGTAATTCTGGTGTATCTCGACGCGGAAAAGAACAAGCAAAAGACACCGCCAGCCGAGCCGGGCGACGAACGCCTGACCATACTCGCCGGGCTGGATGACGAACCGGATGCCGCCCCCGCTGCCAGTGCCGCCGCGCGGGCCGGCCGGGCAGACGAAGCAGTCCGCAAACATCTGAAAGGCTTGTCGAAAACCGCGTTGGTACATTTTCTGCTCGAAGAGCGGAATGTCGTCCCGGAATTGCGCCAACAACTTGCCGACAAGGCGGAGCTCGCACAAGGTAATGTTGCCAAGTTGGTCGCCGCGACCCGGCGCGAGATCGAGAACGCCGCACGGAAGCCGGGCTGGACAGACCATTGGCGCGATGAGTGCCATATCCCCGATTACTCGCGCGTGAAGCAGCGCCTGGAAAACCTGCTGGCCGCCGGGCAGGCCGACGCGGTCGTTGCGCTGGGTGCTTGTCTGATGGAGCGCGGCATTCAGCAGATTGAGCAGTCGCATGACGAGGGCGAGACCGGAATGGAAATCGCCGAGGCCATGGCCGTGGTCTTCACCGCCGTCGGGAAATCGAGTATGACCGGCGCACAACGCCTGCTGTGGGAAATCGATCTGCGATTGCAGGACGATTACAGCATCTTTGACGGGCTGGATGGCCCTGTGGATGCCGGCAAGAGTGGTCGCGCGGACTGGAGCCTGGTGGCGGATGCGCTGGCGGGTCGGCTGGCAAAAATGCCCGAATATCCGGCGGGCACGAAGATTGACTTCACCGCAAAACACATACGGGAGCACATCTTGCGCTGGTTGTTGCGCGCCTTGGAACACGCAGGCCGCCACGCCGAGGTGATTCCGATTCTGGAACGCGAAACGTCGCAGACCGCTTGCTATGTGGAGCTGGTGCAAAAGCTGACGGAAGCCGGACGCACGGACGAGGCCCACGCGTGGGCGCAACGCGGTTTTAGCGCCACGCTGGCAGATGCGCCGGGGATTGCATGGCGTTTGGAGGAACAACTGCGGGAACTGGCCGCACGCGGGAAGAATACCCCGCTGGTGGCCGCATACCGCGCCCTGGAGTTCTTTGACAAGCCCAGTGCCGCACGCTACGCTTTGCTCGAAAAAGCAGCGGTGAAGGCCGGTGTATGGGAGGCCATTCGCAATCCGATTCTGGTGTATTTGGAAACCGGCCGGCGACCGGATGTGGCGCCCGTCGCACCTGCACAAAAAAAAGGCAAACCCGCGCGCAAAACTTCTCCGCCAGAACCAACAATGCCCGCATGGCCATTGCCGGCCATCGCGTTGCCGATCCGGAACAAGGATGCGTGGTGGCCTTGTTTTCCCGACGCGGCCACCTTGGTTGACATCGCCATCAAGGAAGCCCGGCATGACGATGCGCTGCGCTGGTATGCCGCGCTGCGCCGGCCCGGCAGGCTCGGCACCGATTCCGTGGGCGAAAAAGTGGCCCAAGCGGTGCAGGTGTCGCATCCCGACCAGGCGCTCGTTATTTGGAAGGAACTGGTCGCCCGCGCAACCGCGTATGCCAACCCGACCGCCTATGAAACGGCGGGCGGGTATTTGAAGAATATAATGGGCGTCTGCGAGCGCACCAAACAAACCGCCGCATGGCATGCGTATCTGGACGAATTACGCCAACAAAACCGCCGCCGGCCGCGCATGATGGACGTGCTGAATTCTCTGGAAGGACGCCGGACGCCCATCCTACGCTAAGGCCGCGCTTTGCGATCGCTTGCGGCACAGCGGTATTCAGTTTTGTTTTGTTGCGAAGGTTTTTCCTCCAACATATCCTGCACCCTGATGAATATCCAATACCGAACACTCAATGGCTATAAAAACGAATTGCGACAATTCATTTTGCACAACTGATCGTGGTGATAGTCAAGCTATTCAGGTCGGCGCTATCGTGGCGCACAAGAATTTACCGGAGTTCCGCGCTATGTGCTGCACGCCGCACGCCGTGCGGCGGCTACGGGCGGAAACGCGTGCGGCGCAGCAAGGGTCGTGGGGATTTCTGCACAGAGATGCGCATGAACCCCGCCAACCGCCAACCACTGCCTTGAGAAAGTTGCGCGT
>JAPLST010000257.1:8044-20604 GCA_026398485.1 bacterium | reverse complement strand
CAACCACTGCCTTGAGAAAGTTGCGCGTGTTTGCTATACTATCCACCGTATGAAGAAAATCCAGCCAACGGAACAGCGCCGGTGAACAGCCCGCACGGCACCCTGTGGCGGCGTGCGCGGCACGCGGCGTGCGGCCGGTTGGGCCGCTGGCTGCTGCTGGCGGCCGTGGCGGCCGACCTTGTCGCGGCACCGGTGCAGATTACCATCACGGTTGACTCGGTGCCGGAAGTGACCACGACCTGGCCGCCGGACATGGCGCGCCTGGCGGTCTATCATGAATTTTTGCGGCGCAATCCGGACATTAATGTGGCCGCCACGACCATCCTGAAAATCGAGGGCGATGCCTCGGAAGGCAATGAATATCTCGCGATTGCCGGCGGCATCGCGCCGGATGTCTTCTATCTGCACGGCCGGAAAATCGGCGCGTTCCGCCAGCAGAACTTTATTCAACCGCTGACGCCCTTCATTCAGCGCGACTTCGAGCAAACCGGCAAGCCTTTCCGCGGCATCGGCGTTGTCGTTTCGGCGGCAGCTCTTCGCGATTTCCGGGCTGGATCCGAGTCGCGGGCCGGCGACTTGGGATGAATTCTATCGCTTCGCCCAGCGCGTCACCTGGATTCCCAGCAAAGAGCCGGGCACGCCCCAGGAGATCCCGACGCGCTACGGCTTTCAGGTTGACTTGGGCGCCAATCAAGGCTGGCAGTTCCATCAATTCGTCTGGTCGGCCGGCGGTGAAATGGTGCGGCCGTACAAGCGCTGCTTGCGTTGCGATGCGTTGACGCCGTCGCATATTCCGGCGATTGACTATGCGGGCTATCGCGTCGAAATCAGCAATGGCGAGGACTACCAGGCCAAGCTGGCGGGCTACCCGCCGGAAGAATTATGCGCAAAATGCACGGCGCCGCTGGCGGCCGTGACCAATCTGGAGTGGCGCCTGGTGTTTGACGAAAAGGGCGGTGCGGAAGCGCTGGCTTTCTATCAGCGCCTGCGCTTCTCGCAGTGGCTGCGCTGTGACAATCGCGCCGACCCGCGCCACAAGGGCAAGTTCAACGCCGAGATTGACATACCCGCCGGCGTGTTCAATCACGGCAGTGTGACCTGCGCGGTGTGTGCGCGCGTCTTTGACTTGCGCGACAAAGAGGTGAAGCGGCGCGTGTACGAGGGCGTGATCAAGGCCCAAATCGAATCGTACAATGTGCAGCGCGAGGAGTTCGGCATGCGCATCACGACCCTCGAGGAAGTGCAGCGCGACGAGGACATCGACACGGCCGTCACGTACTTCCCATCGATCACGGGCGGGCCGCCGGTCAGTTTCATCGCCGGCCACTACCTGGCGCTGAGTGCCCAGACGACCGGCGCGCGAGCCGACGCGGCGTGGCGCTACATCAAGTTCATGTGCAGCGAGGACGCGATGCGCATTCGCGTCAAGACCCTGGTGGACGCCGGCTGGGGCGCCTGGGTTGATCCGCGCTATCTGGCGCAGTTCGGCCATGAGGACATTTACAATGCGGTCGCCAAAGAGCGCATCGACTTTTTCAACAATGTCGGGCGCAACTCGCGCGTCGAGCCGTATTGCGACGGCTACAAGAGCGTGATCACCAAGGAGCTGCGCCTGCCGATCGACCTGGCCCTTGATCCGGTCAAGCGCGCCGACCCGAGCAATGCCGTGGCGACCTGCGCGGCGCGCGTCAACACCTATGTCATCGGCCGGCTGCCGGCGGCGGTGCTGCGCCAGCGCGAACGGCTGGGCATGCTGCTGGTCGGCGTGACGGCGATTATCCTGGTGGTGGCCGGGCGCAAGATATTCCAGTTGTTGCGCTCGACGGCGCAGCGCAGCACCGAGGGCTTTGGCGTGACGGAGCGGACATGGCGGCGCACCGTGCGGGCCTGGTCATTCCTGCTGATCGCGGTGGCCTCCGTGTTCATCTGGAGCTACTTGCCGCTGCTGCGCGGGCTGGTCATGGCGTTTCAGGACTATCGCATCCTGGGCGGCTCGGCCTTTGTCGGCTTGCGCAATTTTGTCGAGGTCTTTTCCAACCGCGATTTCTATGTGTACATGTGGCAGACCTGCGTGTATGTCTCGCTCTCCTTGGCACTCGGCTTTGCCGCGCCAATTGCCCTGGCCATCTTGCTGAGCGAGATTCCGCGCGGCAAAGTGTTCATGCGCGTGGTGTATTATCTGCCCAACGTCACGACCGGCTTGGTCACCATGTTTTTGTGGAAGCAATTGCTGTTCAACACCACCGAGGAGGGCGTGCTGAACCGGGTCTTGATGATGACCCCGGGCTGGGTCTATTATGCCGTGCCGCTCGCGCTCGGGCTCAGCGTCCTGGCGGCGAGTGTGGCCACGGTGCGCGCCGGCAATCATCTGGCGGGCACCGGCATGATCATCATCGGGCTCGGCTTTCTGGTGGCGACGGCCTTTATCGCGCCGGTGCGCGAGCCGTTGCGCTGGCTGCAAGACCCGCTGCTGGCCATGCCCTCGGTGATCATTCCGGGTATCTGGGCCGGCACCGGCGCCGGCTGCCTGGTCTATCTGGCCGCGCTGAAAGGCATTCCCGACGAGCATTACGAAGCCGCCGACATGGACGGCGCCGGTTCCGTCACCAAATTCTGGAATGTCACGGTGCCGAGCATCAAGGCCCTGATCATCATTAATTTCGTCGGGTCGTTCATTGGCGCCTTTCAGGCCGCCCAGAACATTTTCGTGATGACCGCCGGCGGGCCGGCCAACAAGACCATGACGATCGGCCTCGATATTTGGTACAACTCGTTTTTGTTCCTGAAATTCGGCTATGCCACCTCGGAAGCCTGGATCCTCGGCTCGCTGCTGATCGGCTTCACCTTGATGCAGTTGCAGCTGCTGAACAAAGTCGAGTTCAAGAAGGCGACCGAATGAATATCGAATATCGAACAAGGAATATCGAAGGCCGAAATGTCTGCGCAGAACTTCATTATTCTACATTCCTTGTTCAATATTCGATATTCGCATTCCCTGAACCCTGAACCCTGAACCCTGAACCCTGAATGGGCCTGATCGCAAAAGTAGGCCAGCGTGCCTGGCGCGTGCGGCTGCTGTTCGCCCTGATGTACGGACTGCTGATCGGCGGCGGCATCACCATGATTTATCCCTTCATGATGATGCTGTCGAACTCGGTGACCAGCAATGCCGACTGGCGCGAATTCCGCCTGATCCCCAAGTATTTCTTCGACCGGCGCGAACAATTCCGCAAGCTGATGGTCGAGGCCGAGCACGACCAGGAAATCCCCTATTTGTTCGGGCACGGCGAATGGTACGGCCCGGAAGACATCCAGTTGGCACAGTTGGAGCCCTTGCTGCGCCGGTCGCGGCGCGCCGTGACGCGCATTGCCGACGACTGGCGCGTCTTCATGCGCACGATCCCCGTGCGCTATTGGCGCCCGTATTTCAACTGGCAGGGGCAGGTGCATTACACGCCGTTTATCAACACGCCGCGCTACCAGCAGTTTTTGCGCGTGCGCTACAGCAATGACATTGTGCGCCTGAATTTCGCGCATGGCACCTATTACCGGACCTTTGACGATATCTGGATGCTGCGCGACGGCTTCTGGCGGCGCCTGTGGGCCGTGCCGGATACGGCGCAGTGGAGCGACTGGGTCGCGTGGAAGGCGACGCTTGACCCGGTCATGGCCTATCCCTATCCCATGGAAATCGAATGGTGGAAGTATGTGCGCTATTTGTATGTCTCGGCCGAACGGTTCAACGAACAGCGCGGCACGAATCTGGCCAGCTTGATTGACGTCCATCTGGATGCATCCCGGGACGGCACGCTGGTGCCGCGCGAGCAGGCCCTGAATTTCGTCTTTGAAAAATGCAATGCGATGTATTATATTTTAACGGCCGACACGAACGCCTGGCGCAGCTATGTCTGGCGCGACTACGAGCGCCTGCCGGTGGCGCAGCGCGGCGGCACGCTGGACGACTACCTGGCGCGCTTTCCCACCGTGACCGTCTGCCCGACCAACACCGAGCAGTATGCGCAGTGGCTGCGCTACATCAATGACAAAGAGCTGGATCCGACCGGCGCGCCAATCTACAAACGCACCGCCGCGGAAATCGGCATCTGGTCGCCCGTGCACGCCTATCGTGATTTTCTGCGGGTGCGCTACAGCAATGATATTGCGGCGGTCAACGCGGCCTATGGCGTGATGTACACCTACGGCCGCCCCTATACCGCGTTTGATGAAATCACCATGCTGCCGGTGCCGGAACTGCTCTATTATCATTTCATCACCCAGTACGGCGCGATCATGCGCGCCTTCATTTTCGGCAACTATATAACCGTCCTCAACTATGTCGCGTTGCATGGCCGCGCGCTGTGGAACACGCTGGTGTTCATTGTGCTGTGCATTGGCAGCACCTTGACCGTCAACCCGATGGCGGCCTACGCGCTGTCGCGTTATCGCTTGTCGTATGCCAACAAGATTCTGCTGTTCTTTCTGGCGACGATGGCGTTTCCGGCGGAAGTCGGCATGATCCCCAATTTCCTGATGGTGCGCGACCTGGGCTTGCTCAACTCCTTTGGCGCGCTGATTCTGCCGGGGCTGGCCAGCGGCTTCGGTATTTTTCTGCTGAAAGGTTTTTTCGACAGTTTGCCGCCGGAATTGTACGAGGCGGCCTTGATTGATGGCGCGTCCGAATGGACCATGTTCTGGCGCATCACCCTGCCGCTCTGCACGCCGATCCTGGCAGTCATGGCGCTGGGCGCGTTCGCCGGCGCGTATGGCGCGTTCATGTTTGCCTTCCTGGTCTGCCAGGACCAGCGCATGTGGACCTTGATGGTCTTTTTGTACCAGTTCCAGCAGACCTACGGGAATTTCATGATCATGGCCTCGCTGGTGATCACGGCCATTCCGACGGTCGTGGTGTTTGTCTTGTGCCAGCGCGTGATCCTGCGCGGCATTGTCATTCCAACCTTCAAATAGGAGCACGCGCATGGCCGGTGAACAAGTCTTGGTGGTGGGCGCGGGCGGCATCTCCACCGCGTGGTTTCCGCCGATCAAGGAAGAGCAATTGCAGGTGTGCGGTGTCGTTGATTTGAAGCCGGAGGTTGCGCGCGAGCGCCTTGCCGCCTATCAGATTGAGGCGCCCGTGTTCGCGACGCTGGCCGGCGCATTGAAGAAAACGCGGCCGGATTTTGTCCTGGACTTGACCGTGCCCGACGCGCATTGCGCCGTGACCTGCGCCGCGCTGCACCGCGGCATTCCGGTCATCGGCGAGAAACCGATGGCCGCCTCAATGGCCCAGGCGCGCCGCATGCTGCGCGCCGCCGAGGCGCACAAGACGCTCTACATGGTCAGCCAGTCGCGCCGCTGGACCGGGCACCACGCCACCATTGTGCAGGCCGTGCGCAACGGCGTGCTGGGCCCGCTCACCACCCTTAATTGCGACTTTTACATTGGCGCCCATTTCGGCGGATTTCGCGATGCCATGGCTAGTCCCTTGATCCTCGACATGGCCATTCACTTGTTCGACCTGGCGCGCTTGTTCAGCGGCGCCGATGCCCAAGCCGTCTACACCAAGGAATTCAATCCGCGCGGCTCGTGGTACCAAGGCAATGCGGCCGCCACCTGTGTCTTTGAAATGGACCACGGCATCATTTTCACCTTTCGCGGCAGTTGGTGCGCCGAAGGATGCCACACCAGTTGGAACGGCAACTGGCGTGTCATCGGCGAGCACGGCACGCTGGTCTACGACCACGACCAGGAGCCGCATGGCCAAGTGGTGGCCGGCAGTGACGGATTCAACAGGACGCTGCGCGACGCGTGCCTGCCGCCGGCCGCCATGCCGTATGGCGGCATGCATGGCGCCTTGCGCGAGATGCTTGCGTATCTGCGCACGGGCGCGCCGCCGCAGACGGAATGCCATGACAACATCAAGTCGCTGGCGATGGTCTTTACGGCGATCAAGAGTGCGCGCACCGGCCGGCGCGTGGCGGTGACAGCATAACCAGGAGATTTGAATATGGCGTTTCTTGACTTGGTGCAACAGCGCAATAGTTGCCGGGCTTATAGTGACCGGCCGGTGCCGCGCGCGGCGCTCGAGCGCTGCCTCGAAGCAGCCCGGCTGGCACCCTCGGCCTGCAATTCGCAACCATGGAAATTCATTGTTGTGGACGAACCGGCGCAACGGGCGCGGCTGGCGGACGCGGCGTTTTCCGGTGCCTATACCATGTGTACCTTTGCGAAGGCGGCGCCGGTGCTGGTGGTCATTGAAACTTTGCGCTCAACCTACGCCGCGCGCCTCGGCGCGTTCTGGCGCGGCGTGCAGTACAACCTGATTGACCTCGGGATTGCCGGCGAACATTTTGTCTTGCAGGCAACCGAGGAAGGCTTGGGCACCTGCTGGCTGGGCTGGTTCAATGCGCGCGCGGTCAAGAAAGCGCTGGGACTCGGCTGGCGCACCCACATTGATATTTTGATCAGTGTCGGCTATCCGCTGGACGCAACGCCGCGCGATAAACTACGCAAGACGCTGGATGAAACGCGCTGCTACGGCAGCCCCTGATTATTCTATGCCGGCTTGCCCGATGTTCTCCTTGGTAATCTTGTTTTTCATGCCGGTGCTGGTCAACTCCAGCGCGCCGAACCCGCCGCTGATCAGTTTTGGCTGATGAAAGGTGAGCGTGCAAAAATAGTAGCTGCCGTCGCGGTCTTTGGCCGCCACGGCGGCGGCGAGATGCCGCGATTTCACGGGGCTGTCCGAACCATCATAGTAGTCAGTCCACCAATCCTTGTCCACAATGACAATGCGCTCGATATTTTTCCAGCCGGCATTTTCGCAGAGTTTCTTGATCTCGGCCGCGAGCGTGTGGTTGACCATGCCGGCCGCGGGCATGCCGCGGCCACCGTCGATGACGCCCTTGATCTCCTTGTTCAAGGTGGCATAGGACGAGAAATCGGCGCCCTGAATGTCGCACGCGCCCGTCGCATAGGTCTCGCCATAGGAGGCCACGCTGAACACCAGCGGATGCGTGCCGGCCGGGAGACCGCCCAGCAAATCCGTGAAAAGAAACGGGCCGAAGGTGCGGCTGGAGCACAGCGGATAGCTGATCGCAGGATCGCGATATGCCGTCATCTTGTCCACGGCGGGCGCGATGTCCAGCACAAACGTGGTGCCTTTGATAAGGTCAGGCTTGTTGACCGTGATGTATTGGAACAGCTCCTTGGTGCCGATCGTGAATTTGACCGGGATTTGCACGGAGGCATCGGTGGCGTTGTCGAACACGGCGCGCCAAGGCTTGGCTACCGTGATCAACGCGTAGATGTGATCGCCGGCCTTGAAATGGGCTTGGCTGGCGGGTGGCGCGGCGGGATTGATCGGCGTGGACGAGAAGACAACCGTGCCGCCGCTTTGCCGTGCGGGCGCGGCCGTCGTGGCGCGCGCGGCGCGCGCACCCGCCCTGGCCGGGATTGGCGCAACGGGCTCGGCCGCGGGCGTGTTCGTGACGACCGGCGTTGTCGTGACGGCCTTTTCGACTTCGTCCGCGGCTTTGCGGATGACGCGGTTCAGCGGGCTGCTCCAGTCAAAGCCGCGGCAGGGCCAGGCAACGACGGCCATGACGGCCATGGCCGCAAGCGCAATATGCAGGCGTTTGGTGAACGATAATGCAGGCATGCTGCTCCTTGTCATGAGATGTTAGATGATGGTGTAACGACGCAGTTACATCCGCAGTCGCCGACAGACGGCCATGAACACCAGCGCCACCGCCGCGCACGCCAGCGGCTCGGGAATGCCGGTGCCGATGAGGGTCACGTCCACATCCCCGCCGTTGCTGGTGAAGACGACCGTTTGCGTCCAGGCGTACATCAGCGGCGGGGTGAAGGTGACAATCACATTCGTGCCGTCATTGACGGGCAGGGTGTAAGTGCCCGGCGCCACGCTGAAGATCGGCACGGGCACGAAATTGACCGTGCCGTTCAACGTGCTGTTGCCGACGTTTTTCACGCTGACGGGCAGCTGCGCCGCGTCACCGATGACAACCTCGCCGAAATCGAGCAGGGTCGGCGCAAGGGACAACACCGCTGCGGGATTCAGCTCATAGGCGCCCATGTCATAGGTGATGCCCATCGGGCGCGGCGCGCCGATGCAGTCCCAGGTCACGCCGGCCGGAATGCCGGTATCCACGCACGGCGAGCCGTGCGTCAGCGCAAAATCAAGCACGGCAGGATTCGCAAACAACGGATTGGCGTCGATATTGCCGGCGCCGGGATAGCCGCCGCCGATGTCGCTGTAGTTGACCGACTGGCCGGCCGAAAACTCCGTGCCGGTATTGCCCCGCACGATGCAGTTGGTGGCGGCCATCGGCCCGCCCGATGACTGCACGCCGTCGTTGTGGTTCTGGACGACCGTGCAGTGGCGCAGTTGCAGGGCGGACGACACACTATTGCCAATGCCCGCGCCGGTAGTTGCGCTATTATCAACCAGCACGCAGTTCACCAGCGCGGCTTGGCCGCCGTTGGCATTGCGCAGCCCGCCGCCCGTGGTCGCCGCCGTGTTGCTGGCCACCAGCGCATCGGCCAGCTCCAAGGCCCCCATCGAGTTGTACACCACGCCGCCATAGTCGGCGCGGTTGCCCATGAACACGCAGGGCGGCAGGCCGGCCGCGCCACTGCCGTCGCCGCGCATGCGCAACAGGCTGCGTTCGCTGAACGCCGCGCCGCCATAGTTGACCGCCTCATTGCCGCGGAAAGTGCTGTTGACCGCCGTCACTTGCGAATTCCACATGAGACACAGGGCGCCGCCGTGAACCAGTGCCGTATTGCCGAGAAAGACCGGCCCGACGCCGTTGGTCGGCAGCAGGCTGACCACCGCGCGATTGGTGACAAAGAGCGCGCCGCCAAACGCGGCGGTGTTGCTCACAAACTGCACGGCGCCCACGACCGTGACGGTGGTCGCGTTCGCGCACCAGATCCCGCCGCCGGAGCCCGGCACCGCATGGTCGGCAATGGTCAGCGGGTACACCGGCGCCTCAATGGCGAGCGTACTCCTCTCGATCAATGCGATGCCGGCACCGCTATCGGCATAATTGCCGCGCACCTCGGCCGGGCGTGCCTGCGTGCGCAACCGGCCCGTGCTTAATATCAGCGCCAGCGCGCCCATGGCTGTATTGGTGTTGCGGTTATACCGCAGGTCGCAATCGGCCAGATCAAAGTCGGGGCACTGTGCGATGAACAAACCGGCAAACTGCTGCGCGACATTGGACGTCACCTGCAGATCGGCGACGCGCAGGGATGGGCACACTGCAAAGTAAGCTGCACCGGCAAGCGAGGCGCTGTTCCCCACCATGCCGCCGCCTTGCAGCGTCACGGCCGGACAATATTGCGCAATCATGGCGCCCGCCGCAGACGCCGTGTTGCTGGCAAACACCGTGTTGCTGATCAGCACGGCCGACGGAATCGAGTTGAACATCGCCCCGCCGCCATACTGCGAGACTGCGCGGTTGCCGTCCAGCACGCAGGCGGCCAGCGTCACCGCACTGGCCAGACCTGCATACAGCCCGCCGCCGGAATCGACGGCAAGGTTGCCGCGCAGCGTGGCGTGCTCGAAGATGCCGCTCGAATCCCACAGCATCACGCCGCCGCCATATTGCGCATACCCCTGCACAATCCGCGCCTGGTTGCTCACCACGACGGTTGACGCCATGGCACAAATCCCGCCGCCCAGCATGCCCGCGTAGTTACTGACGCTGCCGTCGCCGCGACCAATGCTGGCATGGTTGCGCACGACCACGCTGCCGTTCGTGACAAAAATGCCGCCGCCGCGCTGCGTGGCGTGATTGGCCCAGAACTCGGCGTCGTTCTCGACCACCAGTGACGAATCAGCCACGTAGGCTCCGCCGCCGTCCGCCATGACATTCGTCGCGCGATTGGCATCCTGCCCAATAATGGTGCTGGTATCGCTGAAGCGGCCGCGCGCGCCACCGCCCAAATATATGCCGCCGCCGCGCTCGTTCGCGACATTGCTGTACAAATCGGCATTGTCCAGCATCTGCACGGTCGCGCCATCCGCGAAAATGCCGCCGCCCCAGCCGGCATAGTTGTCGCGCACATCCGTGTCCGGGCCCTCACAGATGACCGACGCCGTGCGCGTCAACGCACCCACGCCGCCGCCCAGCGCCCCCGCATTGCGATAGACCGGCGTGTCGCGCAGCACCGCGGTGCTGTTCGTGCCGATGCCGATGCCGCCGCCAATGAGCGCCAGATTGCAGCAAACCGCACAGTTCTGCGCCGTCAGTACGGCAGTCACATTGAGCTGCACACCGCCACCCAACCCAAAACCGGCGTTGCCATTGGTCAGCATCAGGCCGTCGAGCAGCACCACGCAATTGCTCAGCACCGTCAGCGCGCTGCCCGAGGCCGTGCCGTCAATGCGCGTCCACGCCACAATATTCGTGCGCTGGGTGAAATTCAGGGCATACCCGCCATATATTTCGAGAGATTTCTGCACAATGCGCACATGCTCGGCGTACATACCGGTCGAGACCAGCAACGTGTCGCCGTTATTGGCCGCATTGACGGCCGCCTGAATCGTGGCAACGACCGCGCCGCCGCTGGTGCTGTTGGTCACGCCGGCCAGTGCGCCATCGTGGCACCCCACCGCAGCAATCCATGCAGCAATCCATAGGTGACGCGTCATTGATGCGGTCGTCATGCAGTTCTCCACAAGGCTTCGATTAATAAGCGGCGGCAGTCCTCCGCCCCGTGCTTTAGTGACTGCCTAACATTATAGTACGGTCAGCGGGTGGTGTCAAGGATGCTGGAATGTCGAATATCGAACCAGGAATATCGAAGGCCGAAATATTTGCGCGGAACTTCATTATTCGACATGCCTTGTTTGATATTCGATATTCGCATTCCCCAAATCACTTTATTGGATCGGTCGTAGTGGTCTCAGGCGCATTCAAGTCTCTGGCGCCCCACCGAGCTTGCCTCGGTGGACGCAGAGATTGGGAAAACAGCAGCGCGCTTTTCGCTCAATCTTATTCACCCACGACGCGAGATCGTGGGGGTCTGGCAGAAGAGCTAATGAATATCCAATAATGAACACTCAATATCCAATGATGAAGGAAAGACCGCAGAAAAGAGTTAAGAAAGGCGAATGACTGCAAATGATTTTTATTAATTTTTTCGCCGCGAACAAATTATTGGATATTGGATATTCGCATTCCCCGAATCACTTATTGACGCGGTCGTTGCGCGGCAGCAGCAGCGCGACCAGCAACGCCAGCAATGCGGCGGCCGGCTCGGGTAGCGGCACCAGCGCGAAGGTCAGCTGATACGGCGAATTGGCCGCCGTCAGCGGCACGTTGGTCGTCTGCGTGAAGTAGTTCGTCGCCGCGCACACCACCGTGTAGTTGCCGGTGGGTATGAAGGTGAAAGCGTAGGCGCCGTTCGTGCCAGTCTGCGCGGCAAGCCAGGTCCAATCGGCGGTCTCGGACGCCGTCAGCGTCGCGTTGCTGATCGCCGCGCCCGTCCACATGTTGGTGACGATGCCGTAAATGCTTTTGTCGGGCGGGACGAAATCACTGCTGGTCAGATGCAGCGTGCTGTCCAGCGCATTGACATAGAAGACAAACGTGTTGCTGACCCCGCTGGCCAGATCAATACCGGCGGCGACGCCATCCCAGCGGCCCGTGCCACACGTCTCGGCGCTCCAGACATAGCCGGCCAGTTTGCCGCTGCGCGTGGCGCAGTGGACCGTGCCGTCAGCCCAGTAATACGCGGCGAGCGGGCGGCCGAGATGGTTGAGTTTCAGCGCGGGTGCCGTGCCGTTGCCCATGCCCAGCGCCGCCGCCTCGATCAAGTTGAATTGCAGTTGCGAGGAGTCGAAGTAAATCGCGCCGGAATTGGTGTAGGTAAAGAACAGAATGTTGGTCGTAAACCAACGGTAGAAGGCCATGCGCGGCAGGTCGTCCACGCCCTGCTCGAACGAAGTAGGCGGCAGGCCGACGCCCAGATTGCAGACGGTGTAGTTGGTCCAGCCGTCCTGCAGGCGCACGGTGAGCATGTCATCGTCGCGCGTGCCGGCGCAGTGGGTCACGATGTGATGCAAGAGGTCATTGGCAAACGAGCTGCAGTCGCAGCCTTTGCCGGAGTCCGCACCGGAGGGAATCAGTTCGCGCGTCCAGGTGAACGTGCCGCCACCGGGATTGTAGCCACTGATGTAGACCCGTTCGAGTTGCTGGGCGACTTCATTGCGGTAGTAGACCATCGGCACGGTGAGCACGATGGTAATGGTGTTGAACGGGGGAAACGGATTGACAATTGAATAGCTGATCTTGTGCAGCTGCAGGGCGAATGAGTTTGAGACATTTTGTTCCTGCTCGACGGGGCGCACCGTCCAGCCGTCATTCTTGCGCGCCCAGAAGAGGTTGCCGGCGCCGTCATCCCAGACGCAGAACAGGTCGCTGTCGTCCGGCGATGCCGCGCACAATTCGACGTTCTGGGCCTTGACGGCCGAGCCGAGGATCGTGCGCGTTATCGGGCTGCCGGGCGTCATGAGCGCGACGATGACCTGA
>JAPLST010000257.1:7174-7986 GCA_026398485.1 bacterium | reverse complement strand
CCTGATTTGAGGCGGGGCGCGCGTACGCAGTGGCGATCTTGCTGCCATCAAAGCGCGTGGCGCTGATGCCGCCGGCGACGCTGGTATCAATGACCGTGTCCTGCCACACCGCCGCCTGCCCGATCGTTGCCAGTACCAGCACATAGCCGAATGCCAACCCTACTAATTTCACAAACTGTTGCATAGCGCAATCTCCTGATGATATTTTTATAAATACAAACGCCCACCGCGGTCGTCTGCCCTCAACCTGCTCTGCGTATTGTACAGTATGAGCGCTGAATTGTAAAGAGCAGCAGCAGCCCCAGCATGGCTGGTTCAGGCACGGGTGTGTGCGCGAAGGAGACCGTTGACATGGGCGCCACCCGGCCGCTGGCCGGCCCTTGTTGCTCCCACATGCCGCCGCCATTGCTGGTGTGCCANNNCCTTGTTGCTCCCACATGCCGCCGCCATTGCTGGTGTGCCAGATGCTGCCCGTGCCGGTGAAGCCACCGGTGGCGACCGCCCACGCCTCGTGCTCATCCACCGCGCTGATGCCCATGGTATAGTAGGGCGTGTTGGCCGAGGCCCAGGTTTGGCCGCCATTGGTGCTGCGCTCGACAAAATTGTCCACGGCAACCCAGACCACGTGCGGGTTGAGCGCGCTGACTTCGTTGGCGTCGCCCAAGCCGCCCTGGCTGGGTTGCTGAAGCCAGCTTGCGCCACCGTCATCGGTGCGGAAGACGACGAAGGCACCGCCGCCAACGGCCCACGCTGTCTGCAGACTCACGGCTGAAATACCGAGAATGTGGCGCGCGGGTGCCATTGTTTGCTGC
>JAPLST010000257.1:0-7152 GCA_026398485.1 bacterium | reverse complement strand
CCGCCGCCGCCGACCCAGACTGACGCGCCGGCATACGAACCCACGCCCTGCAGCAAGCGGTTGGTGTAGGCGGCCGGCAGGCAATTTGTCCAGGTGGCGCCGGTGTCGAGCGAGCGCAGAATGGCATTCTTCCCGATCACCCACACGACATTGCTGCTGACGTGCAGCTTCGCCGCATCAATGCCGAGCAAGGCGCTTTGACCGAACCCTTTGCGAGTCCACGTCGCGCCGCCATTGGTCGTGTGGTAGATGGTCGCATAGCCGCTGTCGGCATCGCCTGCGACCCACGCTGTCAAGGGATCAAGGGCTTGAACGCCGCCAATTTTGACATTTGCAACCTGCCCGCTGCCTTGGCGCACCCAGGTGGCGCCACTGTCGGTCGTGGCGAAAATCGTGCCGTAGCCACTGTCGGCCTCGCCAACGGCCCAGCCGGCGTATGACGCGGCGCAGAGCGGTGCAGCCAGCAACAGCCACGGGAGAAACAAGAGTGTTTTCATCATTGTGCTCGGAAAAGACGATGGGACGCAGTGCTGCGACGGACGAAGCCGGCCAAGCCGAGCAACAGCAAACACAAGCCCGGCTCGGGTACCGGCTCGCGCGCAAACGAGACTGTCGACATGGGCGCCACCCGGCCGCTGGCCGGCCCTTGTTGCTCCCACATGCCGCCGCCATTGCTGGTGTGCCAGATGCTGCCCGTGCCGGTGTAGCCACCGGTGGCGACCGACCACGCCTCGTGCTCGTCGATGGCGCAGATACCCATGGTGTAATACGGCATATTGGCGGTGGCCCACGTCAGGCCGCCATTGGTGCTCCACTCATCGAAATTATCGACGGCGACCCAGACATTGTTGGTGCTGACGGCGCAGACTTCATTGGCGTCGCCCTCGCCACCCGAGGTCGGTTGTTTATCCCATTTGGCGCCACCGTCATCCGTGCGAAACACCACAAAACCACCGCCGCCGACCGCCCATAATGTTTGTGCATTGACGGCGGAAATGCCGAGGATATGCTCGGCGGCGATGGACTGCAGCACCCACGTCAGCCCGGTATTCGTGCTGTGCAACAGCGTGGCCGATGACTTTGTGCTGCCGGCACCGCCGACCCAGACTGACGCGCCGGCATACGAACCCACGCCTTGCAGCAAGCGGTTGGTGTAGGCGGCCGGCAGACAATTTGTCCACGTGGCGCCGTGGTCGAGCGAGCGCAGAATTGCATTCACCCCGATCACCCACACGACATTGCTGCTGACATGCAGCTTCGCCGCATCAATGCCAAGCAAGGCGCTTTGACCGAACCCTTTGCGGGTCCACGTCACGCCCCCATCGCTCGTGTGGTAGATGGTCGCATACCCGTTGTCGGCATCGCCCGCAACCCACGCCGTCAAGGGATCAAGGGCCTGGACGCCACCCATTCTGACATTCGCGACCTGCCCGCTGCCTTGGCGCACCCACGTGGCGCCACTATCGGTCGTGGCGAAAATCGTGCCGTAGCCACGGTCGGCATCGCCGACGGCCCAGCCGGCATACATCGCGGCGCACAGTGGCGCAGCAATTAACAGAATAGCGAGAAGCAAGATGGTTTTCATAGTGGATTCCTATTGGGTTTGTCGGATCCGGCCGATCCGGCGGATCAGTCCGATCAGTCCGACCAGCAACAGGGTGGCCGCCGGTTCGGGCACACATTCATAGCAGCCCATGTCGACCATGCCGTCCACCACGCGCGGGTTGCCGTCCAGATCAACGGCGCCGGCCATCCACGGCAGATTGGTGCCGGTGTCAATGCACGGTGAGCCGGCGAGCACATGAAAATCAGCGGCGCTGGCAAACTGCGGCGCGTTGCTGATGTTGCCGCCACTGCTGTAGAGCGCTGCCGGCAGCGGCACGGTGCAGGAATAGCCCAGCCGCCCGGCAAGCAACGAACAATTGGCCGCGCTGGCGGCCGTGTTGCCGTAGATAATGTTATTCAGATTGGAAGAGCCAGCCGCGAACAGATAGATGCCGCCGCCCGCGGTGCCCGCCGTGTTGCCGGCAATGGTGCAGCTCTGGCATTCGCCGCCCGCGTCGAAATAGACCGCGCCGCCGGTCGTCTCGGCGGTGTTGCGCACCAGCAGGCAATTCTGCGCCAGGCCCGCGCTGTTGAAATAAACCGCGCCGCCCTGCCCGGCCGCGTTGTCCTGCACGGTGCAGTTGTACAGGGCGCCGCCGTTGTTGCACATGACGCCGCCGCCGTATTCATCGGCATGATTGCCTGCAATGATGCACTGGCTGAGCGTGGCGTCGCGGTCGCACAGCGCGCCGCCGCCGGCGCGCAGATACGTGACGGGCGTGCCCGCGTTGCGCGTGTAACCATTGGCGAGGGTCACGCCGGTGAGCGTGCAGCCATTGGTCAGATAGGCGGCGCGCATGGCAAAGCCGTTGGTGCCGAGACCGCCGCCAATGTCGGATTCGCCCAGCACGAGCGTGGCACCGGGCGCATTGCTGCCGAGTGCCTCGATCGCGACGGGCACGACCGTGGCCATGCGATTCTTCAGGCCGCGAAAACTGGCATAATTGCGCGTGTAGGCGCCTGGCACGACAAGGATGCGATCACCAGTGCCGGCGCTGTCCAGCGCGGCCTGCAGCGTGCGCGCGGCAGTGACGGCATTGGTGTACGGCCAGCGATTGCCGCCGTCGAGCGCGACATGGCGCAGGCCCGGCCCGAACACGTATTCCGGCACATACTCATGCGCGCCGACATCCACATAGCCGGTGATGATGCGCTGGACGCCTTCGCGATCCTCCGCGCTGTTGACAAAGGCATTCGCACCGGCGTTGTAACAGTCCGAGCCGAAAGTGAGATGGTAATCCTGGCCGGCGGCATCGGCGAAGCGCGGGTCGCCGGCGAAATTGTCGGCGCACAACGCGCCGCCAGTCGGCACCGGCGCAATGCAACAATTGCGGAACACATAATCGGGATAGACGGTGAAGAAATTTGAGGAGGCGGCCACCAGCGCCGTGTTATTCAGCACGATGTTGTTCACATTGGTGGCGCCATGATAGCAGAGCACGCCGCCGCCCCGGTATAAACTGCGGTTGCCGACCACCGTGCAGTTGACCATCAAATTGCCGAAGTCCTCGAGGTAGACGCCGCCGCCGTCATTGGTGGCGACATTGCCGCTGATGATGCAGTTGTCAATCACGCTGGCGCGCGCCCAGACGCCGCCGCCGCTGCCGTTGTGGTACTGGCCATACACGGTGCACGCGGAGAGCCGCGCATTGTCCATCAGCGTGACACCGCGCCCGTGATTGCCGGCGATGCGGCTGGCCACCAGCGTACTGCCGGCAAGCGCACTGGCGCCATCACCATCGTTGTCCTCGATGACGCAGCCAATGCCATAACTGGCCATGTTGAGGTCAAGCCCGCTGCCGCCGACCTGTCGCACTGTGCAATTGCTCACCACGGCATAATTGGCCCGGATGCCGTCACTACCGTAGACCAGCGCCGTGGTGTGCTCGACCAGGCAGAAATCGGCCGTGCCGCCCTGCAGCGCAAGGCCGCCGCCATAGCTGTAGGAGGTGCAGTGCGTGACATGGCATTGGCTGATGCGCGCGCCGCTGCCCACAATCGCGCCGCCGCCCCACGCGCCATCCGAGAAGCCGCCCACCATGGTATAGCCGTTCGAGAGCGTGAAGCCGATCATTTGCGCGCCGCTCTGCAAATAGGCACAGCGCACCGCGCCCGTGCCACAATTGCCGCCCGGCGCGGGCTGGCCCTCAATCACCGTCACGTCCGGGCCATTGACACTGCGGATGGTGACGGGCAGAACGGTCACCACCCGACTGCTGTAGGTGCTGTCCACCCATGAACGGCCGCCCGTGCGGTACACGCCGTTGGTCACCCAGACGGTTTCATTGGCACTGGCCGCCGCCACGGCATCTTGAATATTTGACGCCGCCTTGGCCCAAGTGTCATAGGGCGCGAGCGACGCCCCGTTGGGCGCGACATAGCGATCCGCGGCGCACACGGCCGTCATGATAAACAGTGTGCAAAGCAGTGCGGTTTTCTTCACAATCTTCTCCTTCGTGAAATTGTAATTTGTAATTTGTAAATTATAAATATCAGCAGACTGCCCGCCGCTGGCTCGGGCACGAATTCATAGGCGCCCAGGTCGACACCCGCGCCGACCGGGCGGGGCATGCCGATGCAATCATTGGTCACATTGATGAAGATGCCGGTGTTGATGCAAGGCGACGGCGCGGTCAATTGGTAGTTGAACACGGCCGGCCCGGCGAACAGCGGATTCGCATCGAGATTGCCGGCGCCAGCGCTGCCGCCTTGCACATCGGAGTAATACACGCCCTTGGTGCCAGTGCCGCTCAGCTGCGCGCCGACATTGCCCCAGACAATGCAGTTGGTCAAATACGCCGCGCCGATGAACATGCCGCTGCCCGTGTCAACCCCGTTAGACACATTGTTGGCGATGGTGCAATGGCGCGCGAACAGGGTGCTCCATAACACCGAGCAACCGCCCGCACTGCTGCCGTCATTCTGCACGACCACCGTATTGAGCAGATTAAACGTGGCCCCGGCCAGGGCGATGCCACCGGTGTAGCGCGCGTGATTGCTGACGATCAGGCAGTCCGCCACGCTGCCGTTGCCGGCCAACATGGCCAGTGCGCCGCCGGTCGAGCCGGCCGTGTTGTTGCGGAAGCCGCACGGCGGCGTGAGCACCGGCGCGGTGAAGGCCCCGGCCAAATTCAGACTGCTGCCGCTGCAAAACACGCCGCCACCATCATTCGAGGCCAGATTGTTGGCGAAGCTGGTGTTGACCGCGGTGAGCACGGCATTGCTGTACAACGCAATCCCGCCGCCGCAATCCAACGCCAGATTGCCCGCCGTAAGGCCCCAGCCGACCTGCGTGTCGCGCAGGGCAACGACGGTATTCGAGCCGCGCGCGCAGATGGCGCCGCCGTTCTTGCCGGCCCGATAATCGCCCCGCCGTCATCGGTGGCATTGTTGGAGCTGAGCCAGACATCGCCTTGCACGTTAAGGCGCGCGCCATTGCGCAGATACGCGGCCCCGCCCGCGCCGGCGAGCGCGCGGTTGGATGCCAATTGCAGTACCACGTTGGTGGGCGACCCCAGCGTCAGCATGGCATTGTTGTTGATATAGACGCCGCCACCCTGCGCGGCCCAATTCGCGCCCAGGTAGCCCGTCTTCACTGCTGCATAGTCAGCCGTGACGCTGCTGCCCAGGTAGATGCCGCCGCCGTTGCCCGTGCCGTCGCTGTCTTTGTCCGCCACATTATAGCGCACGTCACAATCGGTGCAGCGCAGCAGGCCGTCATACAGGAAAATGGCGCCGCCGCTATTGCTGCAGGTATTGCGGTAGATCTGGACGGCGTCCAACTGCAGGACGCTGTCCGGCTGGCCAAAATTGTCCTTATAAATCGCGCCGCCATCCACGCCGGCGTGGTTGTCATTGATGACTGAGGCGCCCTTGATCAACAGGTTGGAGGCAGAGTCCCAGTAGATCGCGCCGCCGAAATCGTCCACGACATTGCTGAGCATCTGCACGGCATACAGTTCGGCATACGACTGGCCGTCAACGGTGTAGATGGCGCCGCCGGCTGCGCTTGGATCACCCGGTGTCGCCCGATTGGCAATGAAACTGCTGTTGCTGACGATCAGGCGCGTGGCGCTGTCCAAATAGATGCCGCCGCAATCGCCGCCGGCCAGATTGTTCTGCACCGCGGCATTGCGCAGCAGGACCCGACTGGCACTGGCATACAGACCGTCGCCGTCCATGCCGGCGTAATTGCGCCATGCGCTGGCAGGGAGGCCGAGTTGGGCGCCATCGGCAAGCGTCACGGTCGAGCGCAGCGCGTAGATGCCGCCGCCATTGCCACCGGCATAACCCATGCAGACCGTGCTGGTGCTGACATTGATGACCGAGTCCATGGCGTAGAGCGCGCCGCCATTGCCCATGGCATAATTGCTCAAGGTGTTCAAGGGCCCGCCGATGTTGGCCAAGTCCACGGCGTTGAACGTGCAATTGCTGAGATAGGCGCCGCCGCCGTCACCGGACGCAAAATTGTTCTGCAACCGGGCTTGGTTGGAAATGACAAGCGTGCTGTTGAAGGCGCAGATGCCACCGCCGTTGCCGTTGGTCACCCAGTTCTTTTCCGGGTTGACGCCCAGGACGGTGCCGATGCCAGTAATCAAAACGTCCGCGTCTTCGACAAGCAGGCCACCACCGCGCGTCACCGCGCTGTTGTCGAAAATATCGGCATTGTTCTGCAGGCGCATGCTGCCGGAATACATGGCAATGCCACCGCCCTCCGGCGCGAAATTGTGCGCGACTTGGGTGTTGCCGCCGTCCAGAATGCACAGGCCGCGGCAGCGCAAGCCGCCGCCCTTGCTGCGCGCACTGCTGTCCTGCACGGGGGCGTTGGTCAGGATCAACGCCGTTTGCAGATCGGCATAAATGCCGCCGCCATAGCTTGTGACGTAATTGCGCGCGATCGTGCAGGAAACGAACGTGGCGGTCGTGGCCACGTCCATTTTCACACCACCGCCCCGGTTGCCAGAGCCGTTGGTGATACTCAAATCGACAAAGAGCGTTTTGGCGGGCGGCAGCAGGGTAAACACGGAGCCGAGCGCGCCGCCATTAACAACGGTCGTGCCCGCGGGCACTTTGGTCGTGTAATCCGCCGCGCTGTACTTGCCCTCGATGGTGATGTTCTTGTTGGAAATGATGACGGTTTCAACATACGCGCCGGTCGAGACATGTAAGCGGTCGCCGGCACCGGCGGCCGTGACCGCCGCTTGAATGGTGGCATACGTGACACCGGCACCGTTGAGCTTGACGCCGGCAAAGGCGACGGCATGGGCTATGCCGGCAGCAAGGAGACACACGCGGATCAGCGACGTATTCATGGTGCACCCCTGATCGTTGTGACGCGCAGTACCATGCGATGCGGGCACGGCACGTCAGTTATGGCATCCAAGGCGAATATACCAACTGTGCCATTATAGTGCGGATTGGAACAAATGTCAACCGCGCGACAGCCAGACATGCTGAAATTCCGCTATAGGGAAAATGCGAACCTGGCATAGCCAAATCTGTTGTGGGTCTGAGGTAGGGCGGCCAGGCCCTGACCGCCGTTGCTGC
>JAPLST010000286.1 GCA_026398485.1 bacterium | reverse complement strand
GCTCGTAGCGGGTGCGGGCGAATTCGACGATCAAGATGGCATTCTTGGCGGCCAGGCCGATCAACATGACCAAGCCGATCTGGGCATAGACATTATTTTCATAATGGCCGACGAGCAAGCCGGCAAATGCGCCGAAGACGGCAATCGGCGTACCGAGCAAGACACTGAACGGCAGGCTCCAGCTTTCGTATTGGGCCGCCAGAATCAGGAAGACGCACACCAGCGAAAAACCAAAAATGGCCATGGGCGATATGCCTTGCTGCGCCTGCTGTTCCTGAAAACTCATGCCCATGTAATTGAAGCCCATGCCAGACGGCATCGTTTTTGCAAAGACATCTTCCATGGCCGCCATCGCCTGTTGCGAGCTGACGCCGGGCTTGGCGGCGGCATTGATCTGGGCGCTGCTGTACAGATTATAGCGCATCAAGAATTCCGGCCCGGCAAGGTTGCTGATGTGGGTCAAGGCGGAGAGCGGCACGGTATCGCCCGCGAGGTTGCGGACATAGAACTGGCCGAGATAGCGGGTGGACGTGCGGTAGTCGCCTTCGGCTTCGACGTAGACCTGCCACTGGCGGCCGAATTTGTTGAAGTAATTCACAAAGGCGCCACCCATGAAGCATTGCAGGGTTTGATACACATCTTGCAGGCGCACGCCCTGCATCAGGACTTTGTCGCGTTCCACGTTGACGAACACTTGCGGCACGGCGGGCAGGAAGGTGGTCGTGACGCGGGCCAGCTCCGGGCGCTTGTTGGCCTCCGCCAGAAAGGCTTGCACGTTCTGCGCCAGGAAGGCGGTGTCCTTGCCGGAGCGATCCTCGAGGATGAAGGTGACGCCGCCGGCCGTGCCAATGCCTTGAATGGACGGGGGCGAAAACGCCAGGGCGACGGCGCCGGGCAGCTTGCTCAGTTCTGCATTGAGGTGGGCCATGATGGCCTGATATTTCTCGGCCGGTTTCTTGCGCAGGGACCATTCCTTGAGCGAGATGAAGAAGAAGCCGCTGTAGGTGTTGTAGACGCCGCTCAGCATGCTGAAGCCGTCGACGGCGGAGCAGTACTGTACGCCGGGCGTGTTGATGATGATTTCCTCGGCCTTTTTCATCAGGGCCGTGGTGCGCGGCAGGGAGGATGCGTCCGGCAGTTGCAGCACCGCAAAGGTATAGCCCTGGTCTTCATCCGGCAGGAAGCTGCCGGGAATTTTCTTGCCGAGCAGCGCGGTCAGCACGACCACGCCGGCCAGCAGCAGCATGGAGATGCCGCTTTTGCGGATCATCAGGCCGCAGGGGCTGACGTAGCCGTTGGTGGCGTGGCCGAAGGCCCAATTGAAGCCGCCAAAGAAGACGGCCAGCGGCCCGCGCGCCGTCTGCTTTGGCCGCAACAGCATGGCGGCCAAGGCCGGGCTGAGGGTCAGGGCATTGAACGCGGAAAACACGACGGAGACGGCAATCGTCACGGCAAACTGCTGGTAGAGCCGGCCGGTAATGCCGGGAATGAAGGCGGTCGGTACGAAGACGGCGACCAGGATGATCGCAATGGCAATCACCGGGCTGGCGACTTCCTCCATCGCCTTGAGTGCGGCGGCCTTGGGCGCCATGCCTTCCTCGATGTGATGCGCGACCGCCTCGACCACCACGATCGCGTCGTCGACGACCAAGCCGATGGCGAGCACCAGGCCAAACAGCGAGAGGGTGTTGATCGTGAAGCCCAGCAAGGGGAAGACGGCGAAGGTGCCGATCAACGAGACCGGCACGGCCAGCAGCGGAATCAGCGTGGCGCGCCAGCCCTGCAGGAAGATGAACACCACGACAATGACCAGCAGGAGGGCTTCAAAGAGGGTGATCACGATTTCGCGCATGCCCTCGGTGACCGACAGGGTCGTGTCGAGCGCGATGACGTAATCGAGGCCGGGCGGAAAGCTCTTTTTCAATGTGGCCATCAGCTTCTTGGCGCCGTTGGCGGCGTCGAGCGCGTTGGCGCCGGGCATTTGGTAGAGCGCGACCAGCGCCGTCGGTTGGCCGTTGAGGCGCGCGAGCATGTTGTAGTTCTGGCTGCCCAGCTCGATGCGGGCGACGTCCTTGACGCGCACGATGGCGCCGCCGGGGTCGGCGCGCAGGACGATGTTGCCGAACTCTTCCTCGGTTTGCAGGCGGCCTTGGGCGCGGACGGCATAGGTGAATTCCTGCCCTTGCGGAATAGGCGTCGAACCGATCTGGCCGGCGGGATTGACCGTGTTCTGGGCCTGGATCGCGCTGATAATCTCGGGAATGGTGATGTTCAGTTTGGCCAGCTGGTTGGGCTGCACCCAAAAGCGCATGGCGTACTGGCCGGCGCCGAAGACACTGACGCTGGCAATGCCCTTGACCCGGGTCATGGCATCATTGATATTGATGTAGGAATAATTGGCGAGAAACCGTGACACCCTGGTTGACCACGGCGGATGGCAGTTGCGAGTTGGCCTGCATTTCGCGCATTTGCGCCAGCAACTGGTCGGTGTTGGCATCCGTCTTCAAACTGAACACGACGTTGAGCTGCATCGAGCCGTTGTTGGCGTTGAGCGAATACATGTAGTCCATGTTGTCGACGCCGGACATCTGCTGCTCGATCGGCGTGGCCACCGACTGCTGGATCGTCAGGGCATCCGCGCCGGGATAGGTGGCGTTGACCTGGATCTGGGGCGGGACGATGTTCGGGAATTGCGCGACCGGCAGGCTCATCATCGAGACCAAGCCGATGATCACCATCAGGATCGCGATCACCATCGCAACAATCGGCCGATTAATGAAAAATTTAGACATGGCGCATCACTTGGTGGCGGCAGTGGCGGGCGCGCTGTTGCTAACCGGCGCGGGCACGTACGGCTGCGGATTGACGTGCGCGCCCTCGCGCACTTTTTGCGTGCCTTCCACGATGATGCGTTCGCCGCGCGCCAGCCCGCGCGTGACGACCCAGTTCGAGCCGACGCGCTCGCCCACCGCGACGCTGCGGATGGTGACCGTGTTGTCGGGCTTGACCACCGCGACCAGGAACTTGCCCTGGACCTCCATCACCGCGCGCTGCGGCACGTGCAGCGCCGCGCCGCGCGTCATGATCCGCACCATGCCAAAGAAGCCGGGGCGCAGCGTGTTGCCGGGATTCGGGAACAGGGCATCCACCTTGACCGTGCCGGTTTGCTCACTGACATCCAAGTTGACCGCGCTGACGTAGCCTTTATGCGGAAAGACGCTGCCGTTCCCCAGGATCAATTCGGTGACGGTGACAATGTCGGTCCGGCCGTCGGCCACCGCGTTGATGCTGGCGCTGTTGCGCATGTATTCCTGCTCGCTGACGTAGAAGACCGCCTTGATCGGGTCGACCGTCGCGAGCGTGGCGAGGTCGCCGGAACTCGGGCTGACCAGATCGCCGACGTTCACCGCCGCGATGCTGACAATGCCGGAGATGGCCGCCGTGACATGGGTGTAGGACAAGTTCAGCTCGGCGTTCTGCACATTCGCCTGCATGGCTTGCACGGTCGCCTTGGCGGCGGCGTTGTCTTGCACGGCCTTGTCGCGCTCGGCTTCACTGACGGCGCTTTGCTTGTACAGCGTCACCATGCGCACTTCGGTCAAGCTCGTCTCAATCTGCTGTGCCTGCGCATTCGCCAACTGGGCTTTGGCCTGCTCCAATGCCGCGATAAACGGGCGCGGGTCAATTTCAAACAACAGGTCGTTGACTTTCACGACCGAGCCGTCTTTGTAGACTTGCTTCTGAACATAGCCTTGCACACGGGCCTTGATTTTCGAGGTGGTCGAGCCGATCAAAGTACTGACCCATGAACGCGTCACGGGCAGATCGAGTTGCTCTTTGACCTCCGTCACCAGCACCGTGGGCGGACCGGCCGCCACGGTGGCGCCGGCCGGACGACAGCCGCCCAGCACGAGGGGCAGCACACCCATGAGGCATGCCATCGCCGCCCGGCGGCGCAGCCCCTGCGGCCGCAGTAGATCGAGACTGCGTGTCATTGGTCACCCTTGTTTTTTTTATCAGTTGCCGCGATCAGTTTTTGCCATGCCTTTTTGCCGATCTTTTTTTCCTCGGCCAGCTCGGCGCTGTGATATTTGCGGCGCATCTCGTTGATGTCCACGGACGGGGCCGGAAATTGCATGTCGAGCGCCGCCAGCGTCTCGACCACGATCCGCGCCACCGCCAGATTGCGAAACCACTTGTTGTTGGCCGGAATGACAAACCACGGCGCGTGCTCCGTGCTGGTCTGGCTGAGGGCATCCTCGTAGGCGGCGGTGTAGTCATCCCAGAAGCCGCGCTCGGTGTAGTCGCCGTCGCTGATCTTCCAGTGCCGGGCCGGGTCGTCAAGGCGCTGCTTGAAGCGCCGCAACTGCTCTTCCGGGCTGATGTGCAGGAAGAATTTGAGGATGTGCGTGCCGCTGGCGACAAGCCGCTGCTCGAAATCATTGATCATCGTGTAGCGGGCCTCCCATGTTTTTTTGGGAACCAGATTATGGACGCGGGTGACCAGGACATCCTCGTAATGCGAGCGGTTGAAGATGACGATCTCGCTCTTCTTCGGCGCCTGCTGCTCGATGCGCCAGAGGAAATCGTGCTGAGCCTCCTCGTGCGAGGGCACCTTGAAGCCATGCACGCGCGTGCCCTGCGGATTCATCGAGCCCAGCACATGATTGATCGTGCCATCCTTGCCGGCGGCATCCAGCGCCTGCAGGCAAATCAGCAATGAGCGCCGGCCCTCGGCGTAGAGCAGGTACTGCAACGCGCGCAGTTCGCCGTCGAGCTTTTCCACCGCCGCGAGCGCCGATTTTTTGCCCTTGTGCTCGGCCGTGAACGAAGGATCAATCTTGCCCAGCCGGACGTGGCTGCCCGGCTTGACGCGGAACAATTTGCGATAGTTCATGAGCGGTTCTCCCGCCGGTGCTTGCGACCGGCATGGGTTAATTATTTCGAGTGCAAGCCGCGGAAGCTGTCGAGCGGCTCGTGCAGCATTGCTTGCCAGTGCATCTTTTTCGTCTCGCGCAGATCAAACATATGGTACAGGCCATACTTGAACAGGTCCAGGAAGACCAGCCAGATTAAATTATAGATCCAGATCAAGCCGATCACGTGCCACGAAATGGGCGTCACCAGCCAGCCATTGGCCGCCATCAGCGCCGCCAAAAGCTGGGTGCCCATGATGGCCCAGAAGAAGCGCCATTCCGGGTAGGGTGGTTGCCAGAACAGGCCGCGCGAGCGGGTCGAAAACAGGAGCAAGTGGCCGGCGATGACAAGCTGCATGAACATGGCGGTCTGCAGCATTGAATTGGTCAACGTGTGCAAATGGTACAAATGGGACAGCAGCCCGGAACTCTGCACCACGCACAGCAACGCCAGAATGCAACTGATCACCAGGACGCGGTGCATGTCCCATTTGGCGGGCCGCGGGCTGACGGTCGCATTGTCAAAGGCGATCAGCATGACGGGCACATCGTCCAGCAAGGCCAGCAGAATGATCATGATCGGCGTCAGCACCGGGACTTTGTACAACATCATCACCAGCACGATGAAGAGCATGATGCTGATCGTCATGGCGATGCGGTAGTAGGCGTAGCCCATCATGCGCTCAAAGGTGCGGCGGGCTTCCTCGATGCCCTTGATGATGACCGACAGGCCGGGCGCGGTGAGGATCAGGCCGGCGGCCGCGCGCGCCGCTTCGGTCGCGCCGGAGACGGCGGTGCCCACGTCGGCTTGCTTGAGCGCCGGCGCATCGTTGACGCCGTCGCCGGTCATGCCGACGATATGCCCCAGCGTTTGGGCCGCCTTGACGATCGCCCACTTGTGCTCGGGGAACACCCGGCCGAAGCCTTGCGCCGCTTCGACGCGCCGGGCCAGATCGAGTGGAATATCACCCTGGCTCACGTCGCCTTCGAAGATGTCCGATGCGGCCACGATGTGGCTGCCCATGCCCAGCGTTGCGGCAATGTTCCGGCCAATCATGACATCATCGCCGGTCACCATCTTGACTTTGACGCCGTAGGCCTCGGCCCGCGCAATGGTCTCCTTGGAATCCGGCCGCGGCGGATCATGCATCGGCAAAATGCCCAGCAGCTTCCATGCGCCGCTGGCATCGCTGCGTGCGGCGGCGAGGGTGCGGTAGCCTTGCGCGGCGTAGTCGTTGACGACGGACTGGGCCTTGGCCAAGTCATCGCCGGCGAGCTGGGCCAGCGCAAAGATCACCGGCGGCATGCCTTTGGTCACCTTGAACTGGTTGCCGGCGGCGTCCTTGACTGTGGCTTCCGTGCGCTTGGACACCGGGTCAAACGGCACATACGCGATTTGCTGATAGGCTTTCAGCGCGCCGGGATCCTTGAGGGCCCCGATGACGGTCAGGTCAATCGGATCTTTGTCCTCCGCCTTGGAAGCCAGCGCGCCGGCCAGAATGACGTCTTGCGGCGCGGCCGTGCCCCAGACGACCGGCTCGCCCAAGGTCAGCTTGTTCTGGGTCAGCGTGCCGGTCTTGTCGGAAAAGAGAATGTCGATGCCGGCCAGTTCCTCGATCGATTCGAGGCGCGAGACAATCGCCTTTTCGGCCGCCAGCGCCTTGGCGCCCATCGCCATGGTCATCGAGAGCACGGCCGGCATCGCCACCGGAATCGCGGCGACCAGCAGCAGCAGGGCAAATTCGGTAATCTTGAAGAAATCCTCGCCGCGGTGCAGCTGGAGCGAGACCATGATGACCGCCAGCAACACGGCCAGAATGATCAGGAAATCGCCGATGCGGTTGTTGGCCTGGGCGAAATGCGATTTTGCGCCGGCGCTCTGCACCAGCCCGGCCGTCCGCCCAAAGAAAGTGTGCGCGCCGGTGGCGGTGACGACGGCGGTCATCTCGCCCTTTTTGGCGATCGAGCCGGAATAGGCGGGATCCCCGATTTTCTTCGAGACCGCCAGCGACTCGCCGGTCAAGGCGGATTGGTCAACGCGGCCACGGCTTCCTCGGCCTTGACCTCGACTTTCTCCTCATGCGGCACCTGGATCAGGACGACGACCGCATTCGGCTCGCCGAGCAGCTTCACGCCCGCGGGCACCACGTGGCCCAAGCGCAGGCGCACCACGTCGCCGGGCACCAGTGTGGCGGCCAGGATCGTCTGCCAGACGCCTTCGCGCAGGGCCTGCGCTTCCTGTGCCAGCGCGCCTTTCAAGGCGTCCAGCGCACTGGCCGCCTGGCGCTCGTGCCAGTAGCCCAGCACGGCATTAAACAGCAGCAGCACCATGATGATCACAAAATCCACCCAGTCTTTCACCACAATCGACATCAAGGCGGCCGCCTCGATCATCCACGGCATCGGGCCCCAAAAATATTTCCCGAAGATGAGCCACTGGTTTTTCTTTTCCTCCGCCAGCGCGTTCGGGCCGCATTGCGCCAGCCGCTGCGCGGCCTCCGCCGCGGACAGCCCGGTCTTTGGATCAACGCGCAAGTCCTTCAGCGCATCGCCCACGCTCATGTGTTCGTACTCTTTGCTGGTGGTTGCCATAGTCGTTCCTTTACCTGATGATGATCCTTGTTCGTGGCCGTCGCCGGCCGTGCCGTACTGTATATTTTGTCACCCGCATTTCAGGGCCGGGTCGCCGGGCTGGTGATGCGCGGAGTACAAGGCCACCAGCCGGGCGATCAGCATGGTCACATAAAACATGCCCGTCGTGGCCTGCACCACGGCCAGCATGCGCGCCACATTGGTGGCCGGGACAATGTCGCCGTAGCCGACCGTGCATTGGGTTGACATACTGAAATAGATGCCCGCAAAGCCGCACAGCGACTGGGATTCCACCGGCCCGACAGTGAACTTGAAGCTGTTGGGATTGAGTTTGTCCAGCAATTCATAGGCAAAGGCCCAGAACAGCGCCAGGACGACATAATTGGCGGCGGCGGCGCACAGGATGTCGGCATTGATGCGCGGCGCCGTGGCGATAAAGCGCAGAAGATTCGCGAACACCAGCGCAATGAACAGCATGGCGGCGCCCAGCAGCACTTCCGACGGCATCACATTCGGCAGCATCCGGTACAGCCAAATGCTCGCCACTGCCGGCACCGCCAGCACGATTGCCCACACCAGCACGCTGCGGCGGTAGCCGATGGCCATGGTGCCGGCCACCAGCACCAGGCTGGTGAGAATTGAATTCACGAAAACGCCGGCCTGGGTTGCCGGGAGAAAGGGCGAGACGACGATCAGCAGCACCAGTGCAACGAGCAGATGCGCGGTTGAACTGCGCATAATGCCGGAACGCTCGCCGCTGTTTGCGGCGGCGCTCATTGCTGTTTCCTGGCCGGCGGAGGCCATCAGATCATCTCCGTTATGCACCGCAACTCTTTACAAGACGGTTGTGGCTAGGGTCCGTCTTACGACAATTTTGGATTTCATAATAGCATAGTGGCCGTCAGATTGCAAGGCCGCGCCGCGGGGCTGCCGCGGCGGTGGTGGTTTTTCATGACGAATTGCCGGGAACACCAATCTCCCGATTGGCGCTGGCATAACCACAAGAACTGAGACGGGCACTGCTCCATGGCCAGGCTTCCGCCTTTTCGACCAAGCCGGCCTTGACGGGGTTCTGGTGGATGTACTCCACTGCTTGTTGAAAGTGGCGGTTGTCGCGGATGAAACGATCCCAATATTCGCGATGCCAAACGGCTTTTACTTCATCGCCAATAGGGAGATTGGCGCTCTCAGGGATGGCTTCCCTGCGAAAGGCGCAAATATGCGTTGCCGTGAATTTCTTCCATGACGCCATTGTTTTTGCCACACGCCAATCGCACATCGGCTGGAACAGCACATGCACATGATTCGGCATCACCACCCAGGCCAGCAGACGGTAGCGCTGGGCGTCGAAAAACAGAAGCGATCCTTCAACCATCCTGGCAATGCGGGGTTCCCGGAGCGCGCAGGAACCATGGCCGCTGTCAAGCCACGTTTCCACCCGCTTGCGGCGTTCCACATCTTGTAGTTCGCGTGGCATGTGTTTCAATTCTTCATCCAAGCACTGCACTACTTCATGTGGCAGGCTGTCCGCCAGATGAAATGTAACATGCTGGGGCGCCACATCACGGTCATAATGCGGCAGATACCCACGACTGTGCCACCCAGGCCCGCTGGAATCGCAAATCCCGCCGGGAACGCCAATCTCCCGATTGGCGTCTATCAATGCACCATCGCCAATCGGGAGATTGGCGCTCCCGGGCAGGGCAATGTTTTTTAAGGATTGCTCAAACATAGGTGCCTTTTTTTATGGAAGAAGCACGAACGCCGTTCTATCTGGCGTCAGGTTTTGCCCTGCTGCTCTTCGCGGCGGCTGAGGCGCGGCGCAAGCAGGCCGGCCAGGAACCACAGGCCGTACGCGATATGCGTCAGAAATGTGCCCAGCATCGTGGCCGGCATGAAACGCGGCCCGGCCAGGAAACTGCTGCTGGCCAGAAACACAAAATACACTGCCAGCACGCCGACATAGACATAAAACAGTGGGTGCAACCACCACGAGAGCCAGCCCAACAGCACGCCCAGCGTAAACAGTGACGGGACAAAATAACCGAAGCGCCGCGAGGTCTCCGGGAATTTTTTCACAAAATAGCCGCGGTGCAGCGCATATTGCGTCACCTGTTTGAAATGCCCGCGCCAGAGTGAGCGGCGATGATGATAGACCTCGACTTGCGGGTCATAGACAATGCGCGCGCCGAGTTTCTTGGTGATGGTCAGGCACAATTCGGTGTCTTCGCCGGGCCAGTAATTCGACTGAAAGCCCAGGGCGGCCTCGAACGTGGCTTTGCGCACGGCCAGATTGCAGGTGGGATAGTCGTCCACATCGCGGCGGCGGTCGTACACATAGCGATAGCGATAGGCGCCGCTGCCGGCCAGCGAGGCGTAGACCGCACCGCTGACTTGCTGCCAATAGGTGTCTTCGGGGGGCGTGACGGCCGGGCCGCCGACCGCGCCGACACTGGCATCGGCAAAATTTGCGGCCAACTCGTCGAGCCACGAGCCGTACGGATAGGCATCGTCGTCAATAAAGGCGATGATCTCGCCGGTGGCTTCGCGCGCGCCGATGTTGCGCTTGATCGCCGGCAATTCCGGGCCGGTCGGGATGACGCGCACCCGCGGGTCAAAATCGCTGATGGGCTGGTCGGGCAACACCAGGATTTCGGCATTGGCATAGGGTTGCTGGAGGACTGCGGCCACGCTTTGCCGCAAATACGGGTTGTCGTTCTTGACCGCGATGACGACCGAGACGCGTGGCTTTTGCGAATGGTCCTTGTGGCGCCAGCTGTCGTAATATTTCAAAATGCGCAGGCGATAAAAAACCGCCAGCGTGTCGAGAAACATGTGGTAGATGTTCTTGATCGTGACGCTGCCGCGCTTGCCGCTGAACTCGACCTGCACCGGGCATTGCGCCAGGCGATAGCCGAGCCGGTGGGCGATCGAGATCATCTCGATGTCGAAGGCATAGCGACGGACGAGCATGCGCGGGGCGACATCGTCGAGGACGCGCCGGGTGAAGAGCTTGAAGCCGGTTTGCGTGTCGCGCACCGGCAGGGGAATCAAGGTGCGGGTGAGGCGCGCGTAGCTGGCGCTGACGATGCGGCGATACCACGGATAATGGGCATGGCCATCATGGGCGCGCTTGCTGCCGAGTACGCCATCCACGCCGGTGTTGACCAGCACGTCGGCCAAATCGGCCATGTGTTCGGGCCCGATCTCGAGGTCGGCGTCAATAAAGAAAATCCATGAGCCGCGGGCGAGTTGCAGGCCGCGCCGCAAGGCCCAGCCCTTGCCGGCGTTGTGCACCAGTTGGACCGGCACGACCGTCGGCAGGATGGCGGCCGCGCGCGTGATTTCGGCCCAGGTGTCATCCGTGCTGCCGTCATCAATCACGACAATCTCAACGGCGGCGGCGTGGGCGCGCCATGCGTTGGCCAGCAAAGCCTGGGCGACCGCGCTGACGCGCTGCAGATTCTGGAAGATGCGCGGGCCTTCGTTGTGGGCCGGCAGCAAGATTGAAATCATGGCGTTGCTCATGACGGCACTCCGTAGTCCTTTAGGCGGCGGTACAAATTGCGGCGGCTGATGCCGAGCTGGCGGGCGACCTCGGCGCGGGTCTTGACGCGTTGCAGCGTGCGCAGGATCAGCCCGCGTTCGACGTCCGCCAGATTGGCCTGGTCGACATCCGGCAGGTCGTCCGGGGCCGCACTCGCCGCCGGCGGCTTGGCCCCACCGACGATCTGGGCAGGCAGCGCGCGCGGCGTGACTTCGTGTCCGTCGCACAGGACGACCAGCGCTTCAATCGTGTTCTGCAATTCGCGCACGTTGCCGGGCCAGGCGTAACTCTCAAGCAACTGGCGTGCGACGTGCGAAATCGTGACGCGTTTGCCGGTCTCGCGATTGACCTTGTCGAGAAAATGGTCAATCAAGCGGCCGACATCGCCGCTGCGCGCGCGCAACGGCGGAACCTTGATGCTGACCACGTTCAGGCGGTAATACAGATCCTCGCGAAATGTGCCGGCTTTGATCATCTGGTCGAGGGCCGCGTTGGTGGCGGAGATCAGGCGGACATCCACGTCAATCGTCTGCGTGCCGCCGACGCGCTCGAAACAGCGCTCCTGCAGCACGCGCAGCAATTTCACCTGGGTCGCCAGCGGCAGGGTGCTGACTTCATCGAGAAAGAGCGTGCCGCCGTTGGCCAGCTCGAAGCGCCCGCGGCGCAGGCTGGCGGCGCCGGTGACCGCGCCTTTTTCGTGGCCGAACAATTCGCTTTCAAGCAGGTTCTCGGAAAAGCTGGCGCAGTGGACCGCGACAAACGGCTTGTCATGGCGCGCGCTCAAATCGTGAATGGCATGCGCGATCAGCTCTTTGCCGGTGCCGCTTTCGCCCTCGAGCAGGACATTCGACTTGGTCGGCGCGACGTGCTGGACGATGGTGAAAACCTGCTGCATGACGGGTGCTTCGCCGATGATCGTCTGCACCTGCTGGACGGTCTGCAACTGGGCCTTGAGCGTTTCGTTTTCGTGTTCGAGGCTGACCAGCTTGAGGGCGCGGCGCACGACCAGCTCGATGGTTTCAAGGTCAAACGGCTTGCTGATGAAATCAAAGGCGCCCTGCTGCAGGGCCTCGCGGGCGGTGTCGGCCGAGCCGTAAGCAGTGATGACAATCACCGGCACGTCGGGCGCATCGCGGCGCAGGGTGGCCAGGACACTCAGGCCGGACATGCCCGGCATGCGCAAGTCGGTGATGACCAGGTCGGCGCCGTGGGCGCGGAACTGCTCAAGCCCGCTGGCGCCATCGCCGGCTTCGCGCGCAAGGCAGCCGAGGTCTTGGATGATGCGCACCACGCCGGCGCGCGCGTTCGGCTCGTCATCAATGATCAGAATGGACTTCTGCATGGGGCAGCACCGCCGGTGGTGAAAGCAACGAGGTGGTGGCGCCGTGCGTGCGGGCCGGCAGTTCGATTGTCACGTCGGCGCCGGCGCCGGCTTCGCTGCGCACGCGCACGCTGCCGCCCATCGCGTGCAGGACGCGCTGGACAATGAACAGGCCCAAGCCGGAGCCGTGCGGCTTGGTGGTGTAAAACGGCGTGAACAAGCGCGGCAGGACGTCGGCGGGAATGCCGCTGCCATCGTCGCGGAAGCGCAGCTCGAGCACATCCCCGCGGTTGATCAGGGTCACGTCAAGCGTGCCGCCGTCCGGCATGGCGTCCAAGGCGTTGCGCACGATATTAATGATCGCGCCGCGCAATTGGGCGGCGTCAAAGACGGTATTCGGCACCGGCTGCAGCTTCTTGATCAGGGCCACTTTCCGTTCGGCCATCTCGGCGTAGAGCAATTCAAAGGTGTCTTCGAGCACGTCGGCGACGTTGCCGGGCCGGGCATCCAGGCCGACCGGCCGCACGGCTTCGAGAAAATCGCGCACGATCCGTTTCAGGCGCACACTTTCCTCGTGGACAATGGCATTGGTGCGGGCGAGCTCGTGCAGGGCGGGGGTGCGTTGGTGCTTGGCCAGTTCGCGCGCCATGAGCTGGGTGTGCATGATGATCGCGCTGAGCGGATTGCCGATTTCATGGGCGACGCCGGCGGTCAGCAAGCGCAGCGCTTCGAGGCGCGCCTCGCGTTCGCGCGCGGCGCGCAGGGCGTGCTCGCTCGAGACGTCGCGCAGCAAGAGCAGATACGCCAGGGCGCGCTCGGTCGGCGTGTCGCGGTCGGGCGTGAAGGGGATGATGCTGACCGACAGCGCCAGATGCCGCGGATAGGCGACCTGCACGTCGCAGGTGACATGCGCCCGCGCATCGGCGGCGCGCACGGCCTCGCGCAACTGCGCATCGCGGAGGCACTCGGCCAGCGGCTGGCCGCGCATGTCCTGCGCGGCGACGCCCAGCAGGTCGCGCGCGGCGGCGTTGGCAAACAGCACGCTGTGCTGGTCGCTGACGGCGATGACGCCCTCGGTGATCGTCTCCAGAATGCAGCGCAGCAATTGGTCGCTTTCCATGGCACGCTGCAAATAATGCTCGAGCTGGTCGCGTTCGAGCCGTGGCAGATGCTCGGCGATTTTGCGCGGCAGCGTGCGCGGCATGCGCCGGTCCGTGCTCATTGGGCGTGGCACAGGGTGGCGATGCGCTCGGCCAATTGGGCCGGTTGCCAGCCCAGTTCGGCATACAATTCCGGCAGGCTGCCGTGCTCGACGAAGCGATCCGGAATGCCGATCCGCGTGACGCGCGCGTGCGGCGCATGGCCCGCGACAAATTCCGCGACGGCCGCGCCAAAGCCGCCGGTGATGACGTGATCCTCGAGCGTGACCACGCGCGTGTGGCGCGCCAGCACGGCCGTCAGGGTGGCGGTGTCCAGCGGCCAGAGCGCGCCGGCGTCGACGACCTCGACGTGCAGGCCCTGTTCGCGCAGCAGTTGCGCGGCGCGCGCGGCATAGAAGACCATGTGGCCGATGGCGGCGCGGCGAACGGCGGCAGGCCGACGGCAACCACCTGCTCCGGCACCGCGCAGCGCGCATACCGAATGGCGCAAGGGTGGTTGGCCTGCAATGCGAACTGCAGCGCCAGGGCCATGGCTGTGCGGTCGCGCGGCATGAAAATGCGCAGGTTCGGCAGATGGCGCAGAAAGGCGATGTCGAACACGCCGTGATGGGTCTTGCCGTCACCGCCGACCAGACTGGCGCGGTCAATCAAAAAAAGAACCGGCACGCACGGCATGCAGACGTCGTGGGCAACTTCGTCGTAGGCGCGCTGCAAGAACGTCGAATAAATGCCGACGATCGGGCGCAGGCCGCGCGCCGCGAGGCCGCCGGCAAAGGTGACGGCGTGCTGTTCGGCGATGCCGACGTCGACAAAGCGCGTTGGAAATTCGCGGGCGAAACGGGTCATGCCAATGCCGCCGCACATCGCCGCCGAGACGATCACGATGCGCTCGTCGCGCGCCGCCACGTCATGCAGCAGGTCGGACATCAGGTCGGTATACGTCGGCTGCGCGTCGGGCTGGTTCATCTCACCGCTGCAGGCGTCAAAGGGCGTGACGCCATGATAGCGTTCCGGGTCGCGCTCCGCAAAATCATAGCCCTTGCCTTTCTGGGTGATGACATGCAGCAGCACCGGCATTTCCGGCTCGGCCTTGCACGAGCGCAAGATCGAGACCAGTTCGGCCATGTTGTGCCCGTCGATCGGCCCGAGATAATGGAACCCCAGATTTTCAAAGACATTTTGCGGGGCGATGATGTGCTTGATGCCGCCCTGCAGCCGGATGACCAGCTTGGCGAGGAACAGGCCGATCAGCGGTATGCGTTCGAGCGCGCGGCCAAGGTGGTGCTTGACATAGCGGTAGCGGGGATTGGCGACCAGCATGCTGAAATGGCGGGCCAGCGCGCCAATGGTCGGTGATATGGACATCTTATTGTCATTCAAGATCACCAGCAGGCGTTTGCAGCCATGCGCATTATTCAGGCCTTCAAGCGCCAAGCCGCTGGTCAAGGCGCCATCGCCGATGATTGCCACGACATGCTGGTCGCCGCCGCGCATGTCGCGCGCCTTGGCCAGGCCGAGCGCGACCGAAATCGACGTGCCGGCGTGGCCGACGGGAAAGGCGTCATAGGGGCTCTCCGCCGGCGTGGGATAGCCGGACAGGCCGTGATACTGGCGTAACTTGTCAAACTGCGCCCGGCGCCCCGTCAGAATTTTGTGGGCATAGGCCTGATGGCCGGTATCCCAGACAATCTCGTCGCGCGGCGTGTCGAAGACATGGTGCAGCGCGACCGCCAGCTCGACCGTGCCAAGGTTTGAGGCCAAATGCCCGCCGGTCTGCGCCAAGAACGTGACCAGCAACTGGCGGATGTCGGCGCAGACCTGCGGCAATTGGGCCGGCGCAAGCGCGCGCAAGGCGGCCGGGCTGTCAAGGGATTCGAGCAGTTGCGTCATGCAGATTGATCGGTCGGGTCGGATCGATCGGTCGGATCGGACGGATCGGTCGGATCAGACTTGTCGGGTGCGAATGGCGTGGCCACCAGTTCGCCCTGTTCGTTCTTCTGCAATTGCTCGATGCGCTGGCGCGCGGCATCCAGCTCGTGCGCGCAAGCGGCCGCCAGCTTCACGCCGCGCTCGTAGTATTGCACGCATTCGTCAAGCGGCAGCTCGCCGTGCTCCATCTTGGCCACCACCTCTTCCAGCTCGCGCAACGACTGTTCAAATGCCGGTTTCTTTTTGGACATGCAGGTCACCTCCGCACAGGTTAGTGGCGCAGGCGGGCGAGGGCGTCATACGCCTTGCCCAACGCCACGCACAACAGTTCTTTGCTCTCCAGCCATTGCACAATATCGTTGTACATCACAAAAGCCAGCAAGGCCAGCAGGAGGAACATGCCGCACTTTTGGATCCAGATCTGGACGTTGAGCGGCAACGGCCGCCGGCACACGCCTTCAATCATCAGCAGCACCAAGCAGCCGCCATCCAGCACCGGCAGCGGCGCCAGGTTGATAATGCCCAGGTTGACCGTGATCAGCAGCACCAGGCGCAGCAGCACGTCGAAGCCGCTCTGGGCGGCGGCGCCGGTCATGCGCGCAATCGCCACCGGCCCGGACAGGGCCTTGATGCCGATCCGCTCATGCACGATGATCACGAAACTTTTCAGCGTGTCGCACACCATCTGATAACTCTCGCGCACACTTTGGCTGAGCGCCGCGCGCGGGTGATAATAAACCCGCTGTTCGGCGGGCCCGAGCTGCACGCCGAGCATGCCGCTGTCGACCACGGTCAACATCACATTCGTCATGCTGAGCCGCTTGAAAATGCGCCAGCGAATGGTCTCCAGCCGTTCGAGCACGACCGCCACTGCGCCGGTCGGCAACGCGCGAATGTACGGGTCCAGATCGTCGGCGGCCACCGCCTTGGCATTGATTTGCACCAGCCGGTCGCCGCTGCGCGCCACAAAATTGCTGGGCGCGTCGGCGGCCACCAGAATGACATCGCCATACACGTCGCAGTGGGCCAGGCGGCCGACGCGCTCCGGCGTGACCAGCACTTCGCTGGTCGTGCCGCGGGTGCGGTCATTGCCATAGCGGGTGGGCGGAAAACGGGTGACGCCCAGCTTCAACATCGTGTTCGGCCGCGCGCGAATTTCGTCGAGCAGCGCATCCCGCGAAAGCGGCTGCGCCCGCGCGCCAATCAGGCGGTCAATCACATCGCCGACCTGCAGCGCGCTGCGCGCCGCCGGCGTGTTCGACACAATCGCCACGACTTGGGCGCGCTCCAACTGGTCCACCCCGATGCCCATGAAGCCGCGCGCAACGTCGATCCGCGGCGTAAGCGTGACCGTGTTGGTGTGCGCGCCGCGCAGATAGGTGAGTGCCAGCGGCTGGCCGATGCTGGCGAGCGCGCGGCGCTTCCATTGCTGCCACGCCACGACGGGCACGCCGTTGGCGGCCAGAATCCGGTCGCCCGGGTGCAGGCCGGCGTGCGCCGCCGGCGAGGCGGGCAGCACCTGCCCGATCGTGGTGGCATCCAGATCCAGCGGTTGTTGCTCGCCGGTGACCAGCAAGATAAACACGACCGGCACGGCGAACAGCAAGTTCATCAGCGGGCCGGCCACGATGATCGCCATGCGCGTCAGCACCGGCTTCTTGTCAAAGCGCCGCGCGGCCGGCACCTGGGCATAGCGCTCGGCCGCTTCCTGCTCGACATCCTCGGCCGTGTCGCTCTGGCCGGCCATGCGCACGTAGCCGCCCAGGGGGATCGCTGAAATGCGGTACTCGGTTTCGCCAATGGTGATGCCGATCAGGCGCGGCCCGAAGCCCAGCGAAAAACAGTCGACATACACGCCGGCCCATTTGGCCACCAGAAAATGGCCGAGCTCATGCACAAAGACAATCACGCCCAGCACGGCCAGGAAGATCAAAAGGGAAGTTATCATGAGTTTGTTTTCGGTTTCCGGTTTTCGGTTTTCGGTTCAGCAACAGTACATGCGGCGGCGACGCCGCGCGCCCAGGCATCGGCGGCGAGAATATCGGCAAGGGTCGGCTGGGCGACGACGGTGTGCGCCAGCAGCGTTGTTTCGACGGTGCGCGGAATGTCGAGAAAGGAAATTTCATCGCGCAGAAAGCGTTGCACGGCGACTTCATTGGCGGCGTTCAGCACGGCGGGCGCGGTGCCGCCGCGCTGGAGCGCCTCATAGGCAAGGCCAAGGCAGGGGACGACGGCGTGGTTTGGCGCGAAAAACGTCAGCTCGCGCAGCTGCACCAAATCCAGGCGCGGCACGCACAAGCGGTGGCGCGCCGGGTAACTCAGCGCGTATAAAATCGGCGTGCGCATGTCCGGCGAGGCCAGCTGCGCCACCATGCTGCCGTCGCAAAACTCGACCAGCGAATGCACGACCGATTGCGGATGAATCACCACCGCGATGCGTTCGGCGGGGATGTCGAACAGCCAGCGCGCCTCGATGACTTCAAGGCCCTTGTTCATCATCGTGGCGGAATCAATCGAGATTTTGCTGCCCATCCGCCAGGTGGGATGCGCCAGCGCCTCGCGCGCGGTGACGCTGCCCAACTCGGCGCGGGTGCGGGTGCGGAACGGCCCGCCCGAGGCGGTCAGGATCAAGCGCTCGACATTGCCGCAGCCCTGGGTGCCGGCGGCTTGCATGCACTGGAAGATGGCGGAATGCTCGCTGTCGACCGGCAGGATCTCGGCGTGGTGCCGGCGGGCTTCCTCGAGCACCAGCGCGCCGGCGGCGACCAGTACCTCCTTGGTGGCCAGCGCCAGGCGCTTGCCGGCCCGCACCGCGGCCAGGGCCGGCGCCAGCCCGGCCACGCCGCTAACTGATACTAAAACAGTATCCGTTTCATCGGCGCCCGCCAAGGCCGCCACGGCGGCCGCGCCGGTGTGCAGCGCGCGGCCGGTGTAAACTCGCGCACCTGCTCGAGCAGCAGCGCCGCATTGCTGTGCGCCGCCAGCGCGACCACGTCGTAGCGCCCGCGCTGCTGGCGCACGACGTCCAGCGCATTGCGCCCGATCGAGCCGGTGCTGCCGATGATCGCCAGGCGGATGGGCGCGTCGCTCACGCCGGCCCCACGATACCGCCGACGTAGCGCTGCAATTGTTCTTTCATCGTTTCGCCCTTGGCGGCCGTGTCGCTTTCGAAATAGCAGCGGATAATCGGCTCGGTGCCGGACGGGCGGATCAACACCCATTCGGCATCATTGAAGCGGAACTTGAAGCCGTCGACGCCGTTGAACGAGACGGCGGTGCGGTCGAGAAAGCGATCTTTGTGCGCGGCCGCGAGCGCGTCGAGCAGGCGCTGCTTGCCGGCGTGGGTGAGGGTCAAGTCAACGCGGTCGGTCCACAGCGGGCCGATGGCGGCGGCAATATCGGCCCAGATTTGGGTCAGCGTCTTGTGCTCGTGCGCGACCAGTTCGGCCATCAAGGTGCAGGCCAGAATCCCGTCTTTTTCGGGGAGATGCCCGCCGATCGACAGCCCGCCGCTTTCTTCGCCGCCGACCAGCACATTGCCGGCATCAATCAGCGGGCCGATGTACTTGAAGCCGACCGGCACCTCGACCACATCCACGCCCAGATGGGCCGCGATGCGATCCAAGTAGCCGGTCGTGGCGACGGTGCGCACGATCCGCCCGCGCTTGTCGCGATTGCGGAACAAATGCCAGGCGGCGAAGCACAGCACTTGATTGGGATTGTAGAACACGCCGCCGCGATCGACAATGCCGAAGCGGTCGGCATCGCCGTCAGTGCTGAGCCCCAAGTCCAGCGAGTGGTCCTTGACACACTGCACCAGCTCCGCCAGATTTTCGGGGGAAGGCTCGGGCCGGCGCCCGCCGAAGAGGGGATTGATCCAGTTGTGCAACGCGGTCACCTCCACCCCGGCGCGCCGCAGATACTCGTCCAGATAGCCGCGGCCGGTGCCGTACAGCACATCGCAGGCGACCCGCAAGTGCGCGGCGCGGATCGCCGGCAGATCAATGAACTTGTCCAGCTCCGTGAAATACTCCGCGCGCGGTTCAATCAGCGTGATCTTCCCAGTGCGGCCGGCCGGCGGGACGGGCACATCCAGCAAGGCCTCGATGGCCGTGGTCGTGCGCGTGTCGGCCGGCGCGCCGGTGTGCGGATTGAACTTGAGGCCTTGATACTCGGGCGGATTGTGACTGGCGGTGAAATTGATGCCGCCGGCCAGGCCGCGACTGCGGATGACAAATGAAATCACCGGCGTCGGGCAATCGCGTTCGGTGAGCAGCACATCCAGGCCATTGGCGCTGAGGCGCGCGGCGGCGAAGTGGCGGAACTGGTCGGCAAGAAAGCGGGTGTCACTGCCGATCACGACCGCCCGCGCCGCCATCTTTTCGCGGCGCAGGTACAGGGTGATCGCGTCCAGGGCGCGCGCGACATTGGCGAAGGTGAATTCATCGCTGAGAATAGCGCGCCAGCCCGAGGTGCCAAAATGAATGGGGGTCATTGAGAACCGTTGCTGTTCGTTGCTGATGCTGAGCTGGCCGCTGCTGCTGCTGTTGCCGCGGCCTTTGGCCCTTGCCCCTTGCCCTTGGTCCCTTCCTCAAAGGTGGCCAGCAAATTGGTGTAGGCCGCCGAGGCGCGGAATGGGCCCAGCAAGGGGTGGCGCGCGGTGTATTCCAGCAGCGTGCGGTCGCGCCGGGCGGCATCGGCAAAGGCGACGGCGGCGGCGGCAAACAACTCGCGCCGGGCCAGCATCAGGCCATAATTGAAATACGCGACGGGATAGCGCGAGTCCTGCAAGGTTGCTTCGCGGAACAAGTATTCGGCGCCGTCAAAATCGTCGACGGCCAAGCGCAGCATGCCAAGATTATCGAATACCACGGCCGTGTCGTCGGGCGCCAAGGCGGTGAAGGCGCGCGCGGCCAAGGCGGCGCGATAAGCCTGCTCGGCCTCGGCCGTGCGCGGCGGGCGCTGGTGATTATAGACATGGCCGCGATAGGCCTGGGCGCGGGCGTATTCGGGATAGGCCTCGGTCAGCGCCTCCAAAATGGTCGTGGCACCCGCAAAATCATTGCTGCGATAGGCCGCAATGGCTTGATCGAGCTGCGGACCGGCCTGCTGGTCGAGCGCCTCGGTGAATGCCAGTTTGGCCTCGATGCTGCTGTTCATCTGCAGCCCGCGCCGGAACGCGCGCCGCGCCGCTTGCGGCTTGGCGGCCGCGAAATACGCCATGCCCAGGTCGAACCATGCCAAGACATTGGTGGGATTGGCTTTGGTGGCCTGCGACAAATACGAGACCGCCAGGGCCGCGTCGCCATCGCGCAAATAGGCATAGCCCAGATTGCGCAAGGCCACGGCGTGGATCGCATGGAACGCGATCGCCGTTTCATACGCCTGAATCGCCTCCGGCAGGCGTTCCTGCAGCAGGCGCACGTTGCCGAGGCAGACGTAGGCGTCCGCATCCTTGGGGAATTGCGCCAGCAGATTGGTGTACACCGCCGCCGCCTTGTCGAACGCGCCGACTTTCTGGTACAGCGCGCCCAGCGTGAACATCACCGCCTTCGAGCGCGGCGCCTGAGCCAGCGCCTCCTCGAAGTGCTGGGCGGCGCGCTCGAAATCACGCATTTCGGCGACAAACTGACCGAGATTGACGTGCTCCTGCGCCGACTGCATGGCCGCGCTGGGCACGGCTGCGCGGCCGGGCACCAGCCCGAGCAGCAGCCAACCCGCCACGCAGACGGCGGCGCGGGTCAACCGCGCACGGCCGGCGTGGTGGTCAGTCAACGCCTGTTCATTCACCAGCTTGTTCATCAGTAAGGAAGTATAGCAATTTTGGCGCGCTTTTGCTATACTAAACTTGTTGGGCACTGTTTTATTATGCCTGTCTGCGATTATGCAACGATACTCAGGGGGGATTATGCGGGCGATACTGATGAGCGTGCTGGTCTGCTGTGCGAGCGGCTATGCGGAAATCTTCATTGTCGGGCCCGGGAGTATCAACTCGGTCTCGACGGCCGTGGAACGGGCCAGTAGCGGCGACGAAGTTATTGTCTATCCCGGCACGTACTACGGGCCGGTCTATTTTCGCAACAAGAATATCAATGTGCATAGTCTGATGCCGGATACCGCCGCCGGCGTTGCCGCCGTCGTGCTGCGTTGCGGGTCGGCCTTCGATGATGTGGTCGTGTTCGGCGGCGGCGAAGGGCCGGAATGCCAGCTGAATGGGTTTACCCTCACCGGCAGCAACGCATGGTATGGCATCTACGGCGCCGGCACCTACGCGACGCTGGCCAATAATGTCATTTATAATTTCACGGGCTGGGCGGAATACCCGACCTTTTTCACCTACGGCATTTATTGGGTGCGCGGCGCAATCATTAGCAACACGGTCCGCAATTGCCGCAATGCGTTAGTAGAATGTTATGGTGAAATTCAAAACTGCCGCGTCTACGACAACAGCCGGAGCGGCCTTTATTTCTGTGACGCCAGCGTGCGCAACACGGTTATTTATGGCAACGGACTTGCCGGGGTGAGCAATAGCTATTGCACGATTGAAAACTGCACGATCCGCAACAACGCCGGTGGCGGCATCGCCGGCGCCATTGCCGGCATCAAAAACTCGATTGTCGCCTTCAATGGCGCGTGGGGCGCGGCGCAGATGCCGGACATTGGGGTGCTGCCGGAGTATTCTTGCACGGATGACCCGCGCTTCGACACCGCCGCATATCTGGCGCTGGGCACGCTCTGCACCAATCCGCTGTTCGTCGGTGCCAGTGCCGGCGCATATCAACTCAGTGTCCAATCGCCGTGCATCAATGCCGGCCAGAATCAAGACTGGATGACGAATGCGGTCGACCTTGACGGCCATGCGCGCATCCTGTATGAGACGGTCGACATGGGCGCGTTTGAATATGCCGATACTTTGCCGGTGCCGGCGGCGCCGGATGGCGTCACGGCCAGCAAAGGTAAGCCCGCGGACGCCATTGTGGTGAACTGGAATGCGTTGGGCGACGCCAACCTGTACGCCGTCTATCGCGGCACCAATGCCGACCCCGCGCAGGCCGGGCAGCTCACGTCAGACTGCGCTGTGCCGTGCTTCACCAGCACGCTTGCACTGGCGCAGAGCACGCGCTATTATTATTGGGTGAACGCCCACAACCGCTATGGCTGGGGCGCCATGGGCGGTGGCGATTATGGCTATGTCGGCCTGCCGCCGCTGCCGGATGCGCCGGCCAGCATCAGCGCCAGCGACGGCACCTACACCAATAAAATAATCATCACCTGGAGCACCGCACGGGATGCACAGTGGTATGCCTTGTATCGGCTGGCGGCGCCGACCAATGGCGCGCCAGTCGCGCTGTTGCAGACGCCGTCGAATGCGTATGTGGACCTGGATGTTGCCCTTGGCACGCGCTATTATTATTGGGTGCGCGCCGGCAACACCAGCGGTTGGAGCGCCTTCAGCGCGCCGGACAGCGGCTACGTTTTGCCGATGCAGCCCGTCGCCGCCACCTGGGTGTTCAAGCCCGGCAAGGCCAGTGACAAGCTCAAAGGCAATGAGCTGACCCCGCTGCTCGGCCCCTATTTCAGCAATGGGTATAACCTGGTCATCAAGGATGCGGCCACCCTGCAAACCATCTGCGGACCGTTCACCATGACCAGCAACAAGAACAAGACCGTCTGGAAGTACAAGCTGAAAAACAGCGCCACCGTGAATTACACCGAGAAATACAACAAGAAAAAAGCGCTCTACAAGACGCAACTGCTATTGACCACCTGGGTGCATATGCCGGCGACATACATTGTCGCGCTGGTGCCGGCGCAACTGCCAACGGCGGCCGCGCCGGCGGTCGAGATTTTGCTGGTGCCGACCGGCCGCCGGACCCGAGCCGGCGGGCAGATTATGCAAGAGTATTTCCGCTGAGCATGGCGGTCATGCATGCGCCGCGAACACTGCGGTAGTCGCCGTGGCTGTGCGGCGCAACCCATGCAGTGGTCATTCCGCGGCTATAAAAATGAATTGCGGCAATTCATTTTGCACAAAATGATTTTGCGGTAAAACCATTTTTCCCTGAGCCCTGAACCCTGAGCCCTGAACCCTGAACCCTGAACCCTGAACCCTGAACCCTGAACCCTGAACCCTGAACCCTGAACCCTGAACCCTGAACCCTTTATCGGTGCGGTCGTGGGGATCTGCAACCGCAGCACGGTCGCCGATGCCGGCGACCCTCCCACGGAAACGCAACGAATTTGACGGCGCCACACTGAAAAACGTATTATAGATTGGCGATAATTTCACTATGAAAGCAAGCTATACTAAGTTCCCCGTGCATCTGCGCCGCCTGCTGGTCGGGCTGGTTGCGGGTGCCGCGCTGCTGCCGGCATGCAGCAAGCCGGCACCGCCTGTGCCGCCGCCCAAGCCAGCGCAGCAACATGTGCCGGCGCGCCACACTTCGCCGCCAACACACCGAGTAGCCGCGGCAACCACCAACGCCGGCGGCGCGTGGCTGGTTGGCACATTCATAGACACCCGCCGCGCGCCGGTCACCAATGTCACGGCCTGCTGGCGCAGCAATGACACCGAGACCACGCTGCCACTCGGCATTGAGGCCGATGGCGCCTATGTGACGGCACCCATGCCGACCGGCACTTGCACCGTGAGTTTCGCCGCGCCGCAGTATCATCCTGTGGTTTGCACGGTGCCATTGGCAACGCCGGGACCGGTGATTCGCGAAGTGCTGTTCGAGCCGATTCTGGTCGTGACCTGTACCGTGCTGGACGCCGTCTCGCAGTTGCCCATTGCGGATGTCGAGGTTGACATCATGGGGCACAATGAGAACACTTCACCTCCTTTGCTGCGCACCGACATGCAGGGCATTGTGCTGATCGAGTGCCAACCTTCACCCACACGGGCTGAATTCCGGCATCCCCGGTACGCGCCCTCGCGCACTATCATTTGGGTAAACGAACTTAACAAAGTGATTCTGCTGTCGGGTGCCGGTGCGCTTGTCGCGCGAGTTCTCGATCAGGCTGGCACGCCGGAAACCAATGTGTATGTTGCGCTTGAGTGTTTTGGAGACCGCTTCCCGACGCAGAAAGTGCAAGCCGATGGCATCGCATTGTTCACCAACCTGCCGGCGCATTCCTCGCCGTTTGCGGCGCGTGTGCGCGATGCATGCTGGCTCGCCACCGCAACCAATCTTTGCGTCACTGCCGGAACAGTGACCTATGCAGACATCACGCTGCCGGCCTGCGGCTCATTGCTCGTGCGTTGCCCGACCGGCGCTGTTGTGAACCAGCTTTCGGGATCGATTCGCGAGGAAACATTGAATAGTTGGTCCGAACGTGGCGCGTTCTCACAGGGCGATTTCGGGCAACGCGATGATGGCTGGTTTCTCGGACGCGTGCAGGCCCGGTCTTACCGCGTGACCGTGTACCTGCGTGGCAGTCCTGAGTTCACTACCAATATCACCATTCTGCCTGATCAGCTCACCACACTCGATGTCGTGCCCACAAGCAACGCGCAGATGAATTCGGGTGTCATTACCGGCTTCGTCCATGACCTCTATGGCACCGGCCAAGTCTGTATGGCAATCGCCCTGACCGGTAGCGTGGCGGCAATTGTCGAATCCGATTATTCGCCTGATGGCCATTTTGCCATTGAGAAGCTGGACTCCAATCTAGTCTACAATGTGCGCATCATTGCAGTCGGATTTACCAACATGGTTGTCAACAATGTTACTGCAAACGGTGCGCCTTTGGACATCGTGCTCCCGAACGGTTTCAGAGTGACCGGGGTGGTGGTGGATGATCACGGCGCCATGTTGCAAGCTACGGTGCGCCTGACACCAGTCACGCCAGCAGATCAAACCGGCATGGATTCGCTGCAATCCGCACTGCGCAATGAAATCACCACCTTGGGCGAGTTTGCCATTCAGCCGGTCGGCCCAGGCGACTATACCATTGATGTGCGCACACGCGGCTATGCGTCAGCTACGCGCCCGATAACAGTGACAGACCGCGATCTTGACGTTGGTGAGATTGTGCTTGGCCGTGGCTTGACGGTGTGGGGCCGCATTATTGACACGGCAGGCAACGCCGTCGCCAACGCCAATTTTATGATCTATAGTATCACGACGCCGGGCGGAAATTCAGCAATTAGTGACTTCGATGGGCGTTTTCGCATTACAGGCGTCTTGCCAAACACGTTGCTCTATGTGCTTGTTAGTGCCAAACGCGACAGCAATAGTACCCAACTCGACGGTCTTACAACCGACACAGACCTTGGCGATATTACCATTGGCAGCGGAACTTATATTGTGCTGACAGTGCGCACCCATGATGGCCGCCCGGCCCAAGGCATTTATCTTGGCAACACCGCCAGCGACGCGCATGGAAAAGTGGAAGGAGCGCTGGTCGGCCGCACAGACTTTGTGACACTGCTCAAGAAACCTATGCGGGAATTGCGCCAGATGCCCGCATCCAGTGATTTTTTCAGAGTGCGCTTCCAGCCAGGCCGGGAGATGACGAATTATGTCACCGCGACCTTGCCGGCCGACTTCACTTGGTAAGTGCAGCCTGCTCTGCCTCGCCACCGGTCACGCCAGCGTCGCTGCGCAGATGCAGCTGCGGAACGACGTTCCGTGCGATGTGCTGCACGCCGCACGCCGTGCCGGGAACGCCGATCTCCCGATCGGCTGATGGCAGGTGAGATAATCTGACCAACGCCCGCCCCGCTGAAATTCAGATATAAGAA